>NZ_PZZP01000001.1:2448480-2754541 GCF_003046315.1 Desmospora activa DSM 45169
GGTAAACCACTTCCGACTCATACTGAGCGGAAACACCGGCCAAGAATTTCTGCTCCGCTTCCGGAATTCCCAGACGGTCAAAAGTACGCTTAATCTCTTCCGGCACCTCATCCCAAGAACGCCCTTGCCGCTCTGACGGTTTGACATAATAGGTGATGTCGTTAAAGTTGAGATCGTCCAGTTTGCCCGGCAGAATCGAGAACCACTTGGAGTTCTGGGACGTAGGCATTGGCATTTTATAGAACTGTTCCAGGGATTTGAGGCGGAAATCCAACATCCATTGTGGCTCATCTTTCATCCGCGAAATCTCTTCAACGATTTCCCGGGTCAAACCCCGTTTGGTTCGAAACACAGAAACATCTTTATCGTGAAAGCCATATTGATAATCCGAGATATCAGGCATCTCTTTGGCCATGTAAATCCCTCCTCATCAGGATTGGTCAGCCGTTTTGCGATCGATTTCCTCAGCGCCTTTTTCCAACGCTTTCCACGCCAGGGTGGCACACTTAATGCGAGCCGGAAACTTGGCTACACCCTGTAAGGCTTCGATGTCCTCCAGCGGAAATTGGTCGGTATCGACGTCTTCCCCTTGCATCATATTGGAGAAAAGGTCGACAAATCGAAGTGCTTCCTCCACCTTTAGGCCTTTCACCGCTTCGGTCATCATCGAGGCGGACGCCAAACTGATGGAGCAACCCTCACCAAGGAACTTTGCTTCTTCTATTGTACCATCTTCCACTCGCATCTGCAGTGAGATGCGATCCCCGCAAGTGGGATTATTCAAATCGACGGTAACGGCACCGTCTTCGATCGTACCACGGTTGCGGGGCTTTTGGTAATGGTCCATAATAACGCGCCGGTACAGATCATCCAAGGACATTGCCAAAATACTCCTTCGTTTTTTGTAATCCCGCCACCAATCGATCAACATCCGCTTCATCGTTATACAGGTAGAAACTGGCGCGGGCAGTGGCCGACACCTCTAACCAACGCATCAACGGTTGGCAACAGTGATGACCGGCACGGACGGCGATTCCCTCCGCATCCAGGACAGTGGCCACATCATGGGGGTGAACACCGTCGACATTGAAGAGAACGGAACCAACCCGATTTTCACGGGGACCGTAGATCTCCACCCCTTCCAATGTCGACAACCGCTCCAACGCATAGCGGGTCAGATCCCGGTCATAGGCTTCCACCACATCCATGCCCACCTGTTCCAAATAATCGATGGCGGCTCCTAAGCCGATCGCACCAGCGATGATCGGGGTACCCCCTTCAAATTTCCAGGGAAGCTCTTTCCATGTGCTCTCATATAGATCCACATGATCGATCATCTCGCCGCCGAATTCCATCGGTTCCATCTGCTCCAGCAGGGATTCTTTTCCGTATAGTACCCCGATTCCGGTGGGAGCCATCATTTTGTGGCCGGAAAAAGCGAGAAAGTCGCAATCCAGATCCTGGACATCCACTTTAAAATGCGGAACCGCCTGTGCCCCGTCTACTACCAGGACGCCGCCATGACGATGCACGATCGCCGCTAACTCTTTTACCGGGAAGATCGTCCCCAATGAATTGGAAACATAGGCGATCGCCACCAATTTGGTGCGATCCGTAATCACAGCCTCCGCTTTCTTTAGATCCAGCGTGCCGTCCGGCTCCAGCTCAAAATACTTCAAGGTGGCGCCGGTCGCCTTTGCCGCCTGCTGCCAAGGAATCAGGTTACTGTGGTGTTCGGAGGGGGAAATGACGATTTCATCCCCTGCTTGTAACCGACTACGGGCATAGCTGGATGCGACCAGATTGAGCGAAGTGGTGGTTCCACGGGTATATACAATCTCCTTTGTGGAAGAAGCGCCGATAAAACGGCGCACCTTCTCACGAGCACCCTCATACTGATCCGTCGCTCTGCTTCCAAGGGTGTGTACTCCACGGTGAACATTGGAGTTGTTCTCTTTATAATACCGTTCAACCGCGTCAATCACCGCAAACGGCTTTTGGCTGGTTGCCGCGCTATCCAGATAAACCAACGGGTGCCCATTCACGTTCTGATCGAGAATGGGAAAATCCTTGGCGTAACGGTTCATCTAATCCAGCTTCCTTTCAATGACGCTGCTGATCCGTTCTTTTAGGGAAGCAAAAGGAATCGTGTCCAAAACCGGCCCGACGAAGCCGAAGATGATCAGACGTTCCGCTTCTCGTTTGGAAAGGCCCCGTGACATCAGATAAAACATCTGAATCGGATCGATCCGGCCCACGCTGGCGGCGTGACCCGCTTGTACGTCGTTTTCCTCGATCAGCAGAATCGGATTGGCATCGCCGCGGGCTTCGCGGTTTAGCATCAACACTTTTTCCGCTTGTACACCGTTGGCTTTTCTCGCACCCTTTTCAATCTTGGTGATCCCGTTCAAAATGGTTTGGGCCTTATCCTTCATCACACCGCGGGCGGTAATATCACTCTCGGTGTGGGTCCCCCAATGGCGAACGGTGGAAGTAATATTGGCACGCTCTTCATGGGCACCAACCGTAATCGACTTGATCTGCGCATTACCGCCGCTTCCTTTCATATGGGTGGTATTGTCGGAGACAGTGCGTCCTTGGTTCAGGTCACCTACAATCCACTCCAGTTGAGCGTCCTTGCCAACGACAGTCCGACGGTAAGCGACATCGGTCGTCCCTTTGCCATGGGTGTGAAGGCTGGCCAATGTCAGGTTGGAACCATCACCGGCAAACACTTCCACCATGCCGTTGACGACGGCTTTTGTCTCATCATCAGATACAAAGTTGGCAATCACATGGGCTTTGCTGTGGGAATCCGCCACCACCAACAGATGGGGGAATGTCCCGATATTTTCGCCCTCCACCCAAAATAATACCTGGAACGGCGTCTCCACTTCCACGTTCTTCGGTATATAGAGGAAGGCACCACCGCTCCATAGGGCAGCGTGTAATGCCGCCAATTTGTGCTCATCAGGGCGAATGCCGTCGGTCATAAAATGGGATTGAACCAGCTCCGGGTGCTGGATCAACGCCGTCACCAGATCGGTAAAGATAACTCCTTGGTTTGCCAAGGATTCCGACAAACGGGTGTAAACCGAGCTGGAGTTTTTCTGTACCAACAGATTGGTTTCCTCGTCAGAAGAAACAAACTGGCGGATTCCTTCCGGCAACTGATCGGTGGAAGCAACGGCCGTTTCCGTATTAACCGGGTGAATATCGGTAAAGTTCCAATTGTCGATCCGTGTTTTCTCCAACTTAGGAAGCGGCAGTTGGGAGGCGGCTTCCAAGGCTTGGAGGCGGTTTTCCAACACCCAGGTGGGTTCGTTCTGGGATTGGGAAAGTTGGGTCACCAGTTGGCGGTCAAAGAGTTGTTCCGTATTTAAGCTCATTCGAGTGCCTCCCCGCCTTAAGCCTTAGACTCAACGGTTTCGTCTTCGATTCCCAACTCTTCCTTCACCCAATCGTACCCTTCCGCTTCCAACCGTTCCGCCAGTTCCGGTCCGCCGGATTTGACAATGCGACCCTGCATCGTCACATGAACAAAGTCTGGTTTAATGTAGTTCAACAGCCGTTGATAGTGGGTGATGATCAGGAAACCCGTGTTGGGATTGCGCAACGAGTTGACGCCGTCCGCCACTACTTTGAGGGCGTCAATGTCCAAACCGGAGTCGATTTCATCTAAAATCGCAATGCGCGGTTCCAGCATCAGCAATTGCAAAATTTCGTTCCGTTTTTTCTCCCCGCCGGAGAAGCCTTCGTTTAGGTAGCGGTTGGCAAAGGATTCATCCATATTGAGGCTATCCATCTTTTTGTCCATCTCTTTGATGAACTTCATGATGGAGATTTCGTTGCCTTCGCCGCGTTTGGCGTTGACGGCGCTACGCAGGAAATCGGAGTTGGTCACTCCACTGATCTCGCTGGGATACTGCATCGCGAGAAACATTCCTTTGCGGGCCCGTTCATCCACTTCCATCTCCAGGACGTCTTCACCGTCCAGTTCCACGTTGCCCCCGGTTACTTCATAGCGCGGATGTCCCATCAGTGCTTGCGCCAGGGTGGATTTACCTGTTCCGTTGGGACCCATGATCGCATGGATCTCCCCGCCTTTTACCTCGAGGTCAACCCCTTTGAGAATCTCTTTTTCTTCGATGGCCACATGCAAATCTTTTATTGTGAGTTTGGGTGACGTTGACATGGCTGCATTCCTCCAATTTTTCCCATTCACCATATATGATACGCAAACCAAATCATAAAACCGTACTGTCGCCTGATTTCGACAGCATCATCGTTTTATTTCTCAGTTTGCGGGTGTTTTGGGTTGTGATACGATAAAAAGAGTGAAGTGAGCAATAGCTTTTTAAACTCATTCTCATTTGATTCTCATTTTATTCTAACTGAAGGAGCTTTCCGATTCAAGGTTTGTAAGGTTTCCATATATTCGAACGGATTATCCCGTTGATTATCCCCTTGAAGGAGGCTTTCCCATGCGGCTACAAGGAAAAAAAGTCGTCTGTTTTGTCGAACAAGAATTTGAAGATCTGGAACTATGGTATCCGATTATCCGTCTGCAAGAAGAAGGGGCACACATCGATTTGGCCGGGCCGGAGGCAAATCAAGTCTATATCGGAAAATACGGCGTGCCCGCCACAAGCGATCTCGCTTTTGCCGACATGAAAGCGGAAAATTATGATGCCGTCCTCGTACCCGGCGGATGGGCGCCTGATAAAATCCGTCGCTATCGGTCAGTATTAAAATTGGTACAGGAGGCGGACCGTACCAACAAACCGATCGGTCAAATCTGCCATGCCGGATGGGTGCTAATCTCCGCCAATATCCTTAAAGGACGCAAGGTGACTTCCACTCCCGGCATCAAGGACGATATGACCAACGCCGGTGCCATCTGGGTGGATGAACCCGTCGTCATCGACGGAAACCTCATCTCCAGCCGCCGCCCCCCAGACTTGGCCCCCTATGCCAAAGCCTTCTGCGATCGGTTGGCTTCCCAGTGACGACGGGCGGCCCAAAGCCGATCCGCTGTATCGAATGCTACAAGCAACGCCCTGGCGGTCGCTGTGACTTCTGTCCGCTTAAAAAGAGCAACCGTCATCGGTATAAACAGGTGAGAGATGGGTGGTTTATCCTGCGGGAGTCTCCCGCTAAACAGTCGCCGAATTCAACAGAAGGGGAAAGCTAGCTCCAGGATTTCCACCCCAGAGAAGAGCGTGTTTCATTACCAGGCTCAAAATCAACCACCCTCACAATGTCGAGAGGGTGGTTGAGATTCTTACCCATACTTTAATTATTGATTATCAAAATCGGACCAAATCCAGTTTTTCCAATGTGTATTTGGTTGACCGACTTTTATAAGTGAAGGGTTATTTTTTTCTATTGCTAAAGCTAATGTCTTTTCATTAGAATATACTCTACTTAATATGTACCCTGGATAGTACAATAAAGCCGGGTGAGAAGTGAGTGATTCCTACCCCGGCTTTTTCTTTACCATTTTTAAGATCTGAAAAAAGGTTATTGACATATTCTTATTTTCTAATGTTCTGCTAAAATAACTTGACTTTATCTAATTTCCTACTCTGCAAATCGATAGACCATAATTGATGTTGAGGAGGATATTTATCTGGGTCGGACTGAATTATTTCCATAAACAGTAGCTTTTTCTTTTTATGAAAAAAACGAGGATGACTGGTATCTGATTGAAGAGAAGTGATTTGTACCGTTTCGTTTGTTTCCGGATCAACTAAGAATATCTCAGAATCCGAAAAAATTTCTTTTGCAACTGCAGCGATAGCTATAGAATCATCCATAGAAGATATATCAACATTTACAATAAATTCTTTTGATAGATTAATCTTGTTGATGTCTTTTGGCTGATTCATCTCGATCGTATACAATTGGTTAGAATAGGGTTCATCATCATCCTTTTTTATAAATTTGATTTGACTTTCATCTTCCGAAACAATAAGGTTATACAATTCCCCTTTTTGAAAATCAGTTAATTGCTTTTCCCCTGTTCCATCCGTATTCATTGAAAAGATGTTAAGATTGATTGGTCCATAGAGTCCCGCCAATAAAGGTAGTTCCGCATATTCTGTTGCTTTTATAAAATAAATTCTGTTTCCATTCGGAGAAAAAATCGCTTCCTGTATCATTTCATCATCATCAGTCAGTTGCTTGATATTTGATCCGTCATGATCCATTATCATCAATGGTGATCGCCTTTGTTCGTCACTACTGGATATAAAGAGAATCTTCTTTCCGTCCGGAGAATAGCGCGGATAAAGATGAGCTTCACCTTTTTTGGGCTTTGTCAGCTGCTTGATGTTTTTTCCATCCACATCAGCAGTATAAATTGAAGCGATATCATTGATTTTATATGAAAAAAGAAGCGTTGAATCATCAGGTGAAATATCTACTATCTCTTGCAATCCATCCGGTAAATATTCTGTTGTATCGTCAGATAATATACTTGAAATAAAACTAGTGCATCCTGTTGCAAATATTGCGGGTAATAACAATAACAACGAAAGAAACCTTTTTTTCACAAAAAACCCCCTTAAGTTTACCATTTTGGAAATAGACCTATTTTTCACATTGTTTTACTTGAGATCACAATATATCAATGATCACTTGGATTTACTAGTGTTCCCTAACTGATTTTCTCTGCCTTCATTCGGTCATTAGCTTATTTCTATCTCAAAATAACTTACTCATTGTTCCTCCTTATATAAAAGAAGCTGCTAACAAAAGTAAGCAGCTTCTTTTGATAGCCATAATCATTTTTTATTTTTCTTTCTTACTTCACAAAGATTCTTTATACACAATAGCGAGAGCCTATTTTTATAAAATACCACCTTGCTCGGACTGCAAAATTATAACCTCTTCTGCTTTTATAATAACCATACTTTATAGCTACATTAAGGCATCTAACAAGAGATCTATCACAACTGCATTTATAAAAACCTTTGCCTTTATAACAGTTATCATGTCCCATACAACATGCATCAACCCCATCTAAGGCCTTTCGACTATTGGACCATCTAGCTGGTCCACAATGATAACCATAGTTAATTAGCCAATGATTTTGGTATATTCTACTCAGCTTTTTTTTCAAACTACGTGAGATGTTACCATCAGGATCAACATTTATAATTGGATTATTGTAACCATATGTGTATCTGTTTAGGCTTATTGGCTGAATTTCAAATCCAATAAAACTGTCTCGGGATAAAAACCTTCCGACCTGTGAGTTGTAATATCTATTTTGAAGGTAATATAATCCCGACTCCTTATCATACCGATACCCCGCATATCGATACGGGTTCTCTATACTCCCCGTTTCCTTCAACAGATTCCCAAAGGCATCATACTCATACTTTGCTACTTCCGTTCCAGTAGACTCAGTAAGGGCTATTACATCCCCACGATAGTTGGTTTGGTAGTAGTATGTCTTTCCACCCCGTGTCATGCTGACTAGTTCGTTATTTGCCCCATAAGTGTAGCTGGCTACGATTTGGTTGTTTTGGTTCGTTTCATAGGTGACGTTCTTATTCTCATCATAATGAAACGTCAACGTCGTTGAGCCCATCGTCATTGTCTTTCGCATGCCGTCGGCCCGATAGGTATAGGAGGCGATCGTCTTATCGCCTTCCTTCACAGCAATAAGGCGGTTTTCGGCATCATAGACATAGTTATGCTTGCCGTCGCTTGTCAGGTTGCCGTTTTTGTCATAGATATAAGCTTGGCCGTCCACTTTGGTCAACTGATCGGCATCATCGTAGGTGTAGATCGTGGTGGTTATAGTTCCATCCTTGGTTACTTTTTTGGTCAGACGATTACCGGTGGCATCGTAAGTATATTCCATCACCGTTCCATCCGGACGGGTTTCCTTGGTCAGCTGCTCCAGTTCGTCATACATATACGTTATGGTACCCTTAGAATCCTTAATCTGGGTGATGTTACCCTTATTGTTGTAGGTGTAAGTATAGGATTCTTTTTGCTCCCCGTTTTTATCCAAGACAACTTGCTGCACGAGGTCACTGGCACCGTTGTAGTAGAAGAGGCTGACTGAACCGTCTTCATTCTTCCGGCTGACAAAACGATCATTCTCGTCGTATGTGTAGATGGCACGATTTTTACTATTTTCTTTAACATGAGTGACTTGAAGATTTTCATTAAAGTCGAAACCTTGGGTGACTGTCGTACTATCAGCGGTTAATTTTTGTTCTGTAACATTACCGTTTTTATCATAGATATATTCAGTTTGGTTGTCATTAGGTTCCTTTACTGTCTTAACTTTATTATTTTCGTCATAGGTGAAGGTGATAGACTGTTTCTTGGATTCATCCGTCTCTTTCGTGACATTGCCGTTGGGATCATATTCAAAGGAATACCTCTTCTCTCCATTGTAAGAGACAGCGACCTGCCGATCGATGGCGTCATAATCATATGTTATTGTATTCCCGTTGGGCTGGGACATCTTTGTTAAATTGCCGTTTAGATCGTGAGTGAAAAGGACAGATTCACCCATTGCGTCAATGGATTTTCGTACCTGGTCTTGTTCGTTGTATTCATAGATGGTTTCTTTGCCGTGGCCGTTAATAACCTTGGTTTTATTACCGTTGCCGTCATAAGTGTAGCTGGTTTCATTTTTTTTGGGGTCGATTACTTTAGTAAGACGATCTAAACCATCGTAGCTGAAGGTGGTGGTGTCAGCCCCTTGTTTCTCACTAGTCTGGTTGCCCACCGTGTCATATCCTGACTCAATGACGCGTCCTTCTGAATCGGTAATTTTGGTTTGATAGTTTTTGTCGCTGTCGTATCCGTACTTCGTGGTAATTGAACCGGGAATCACTTTAGCAGTGTCGAACCAAGCTCTCCCACCGTCTTGTTCGCTAAATTGGTAAAATACACGGATGCGGTCAAAGGATTTCGTTGTTTTAATCTCACGGGCAAGATGTTGCCAATCGTGGGATTTGAACTTATCAAAATGATAGGTGAAGGTCTCCTGCTCCATCGAACCCAAATAGGTTCTGACAATGTAGCCATAAATGCCACCGTTAGGATCAGGCTTTTCCACCTTGGAAAAACCGGAGATGGTAAAGACAGCTCCCACATTCCCCTTGATGGGAATATCCTGGTAGATGGATTTATATACACCCTTCTCTCCGACCAATCGAACTGATCGTTGCCCCGTATGGGCATCGGTGGTAACCAGGGTATCGGAGGAGCCAGTCAAGGGTGACATAAACCAGCCGTCGGGAATAGAAGCATTCTGAGCGTTGGGCCGTTCCATGCCGGAGTTTTCAAGGAGGTTGTACCCGCCAAGGAAACCTTCTTCCAGCTGCAGTCCGTCAAAACGATAGGTTCCCGCAATTTGGCCGTTGTTATGGAAAGCGTAGGCTCGTACTCGAAGCTTGATGGTGTTAGCCGGAAATGCTCCCGCTTCTGCCGCCGCATGTAAACGAATGGGCCCTTGGGTGCCGCTGATTTCATTGGACTTGATCCGACCAGTGATGCGGTCTTCGTTATCATAGCCTGTAATCTGGATGCCGGCTTTCCCCTGTGCATTTACCACTTGTACGATTCCACTGGCAAAATAGCTCTGGTTCGAATCATAGCGGATCGTATAGTTGCTGCCACTACCGATCAAGGTATCTTCAGTCGGGTTGACGATCTCGATCTTCTTATCCCCTAAAGTTACCCCGTTTACCGTTAGCCCGCCGTTGGTCCAGCGGACTGCGGTTGAATCGGACGGGAATTGATACCACCCATCCGCCAGGCTGCCACTCCCCTTCTCTAGGCTACCGTTACGAGCTAAGTTTACTCCTGGGCTCATAGCGGTAGTTTCTTCGATCACTTTTCCGTAACCATCGTAGATCATCGCCGAAGATTTGGTTAAGGGGTCTGTAGTAGAAGTTTTGTTGCTTTCATCGTCATATTCGTTGGTGGTAGTGTTTCCTTCTGGATCCGTATCCCTGATAAGGTTGTTGTTTTCATCGTATTCCGTCGTCGATTTTTCATTGAGCGGATTGGTAATGCTAGTTAGATTGCCGTTATCGTCGTAGGTATAATGGTAGGTAGCATTACTGTTGATCGCAATAGTATTAGCGTCCTTTCGGCTAATCATCTCGTTTTTATCGTTATATTCAAATGTTTGCTTGACGTTTAACCCGATAGGATCCTGGGTGATTTGAACGACATTAGCGTATTCGTTATGGGTGTAGACGGTCTTGGTTCCCTTGGGGTTGGTGACGGTCGTGATTTTGTTGGTAGTGTCGTACTGGAACGAGGTGGTGGCTTCTTTTTTCTCTCCGCCGATAGTAACCCGTTGGGAAAGCTGCTTCACCCGATCTTCGCTGTCGTATTCCACCGTTTTATCGTTGCCGTTGGGATCCTTAATCGACGTCAGATTGTGATCAGTATCATATCCGTAAGTGACAGTAGATAAGGTTTTATCGCCAGCATCCTTCTTAGTTACGGTTTTAAGATTGCCAGCCGTATCATAGGTGTATTCCGTTGTGCGATTGGCCGGATCGGTCACTTTGGTGACGCGGTTGCTGGTGTTAAAAGTAAGGTTCACTTTTCGTCCAGAAGCATCGGTGATACTTGTGGGATTACTTCCCGTATAGCTGATGGTCGTCTTGTTGTTGTTAGCATCGGTGATCGAGGTCAGACGACCGGTGGTGTTAAACTGGTATTTCGTCTGGTCCTTATCTTCCAGGGTATAGCCACTTTTTTTCGTCAGCTCAAAGTGGATTCCCGGTGGTGCCTGATAAGTGCCGTCACCGTTAGGGATAAAGGTATGGGTGGTCCCGTCTCCATCGGTGTAAAGTAGTGGACCGTGGCCATTGTCGGTGATGCGCTGCTCAATGTTAGAAGTCCAACCATAGCCAAAGATCCCGCTTTCGGTAGAGCGACTGTTGTAGGCCCGTTCCACGGATGCTGGAATCCCACGACCCTGAATACTGACATCATATGTGGTAGAACAATCACAAAGGAAAAAATTACCATTATAGGTATTCACATTGGAATCCACAGTGGTCCAGAACTCTTCTTTGCCCAAGGGGTCAATATTATAAGTAATCGTCAACTTAGGCCGTAGACTGTTGTCAGTGTAGTCGCTGGACCAATAGGACTTGCGGTTGTTGCTCTCAGTAGCGTGACGAAGGGAGACCCCATAGTTGGGAGCTTCACCGCTATACCACTGCCGTGCCAGATCGGTCAGGTAAAAGTCCACCCACCCAGGTCCGCCTACGGTTTGATTGGATATGGCTGCTCCAACAGCCGGTTGATTCCTCCAGGTAACAGTTGAAGAGCTCCAATACTCCGTAACGGGATGGAGATTTTCCCGTTCAGGTGTCGTGTCCGCATTCACCTGATAGAGACTAAATTTGGCCGACTGAATTTTAGCACTGCTTAATAGCGGCTCCAAGGCAAATTTGATGAAAGATCGACTGATGCCGTGATCAGGGTTATTTCCGACTGTCAGATACGTGGTTAATTGGTAGTTTTTATCTTTTCTTTTTCATCCTTGCTTCCAACAAAACTGTCGTAGGTTTTGTATTTACCCTGGATGACGATGGAGGGGTCCACCCGGACCGGATATGCCCGCTCCGGATCTTGCAACCATTCTTGGTCCAGGCTAAGATCTAAAAACGTTTGGTTGCCCTCTTCGCGGATCGTAAACTGAATGTTGTCCGAGTATCGGAGATTATCATCTATCATAAAAGGGCGGGGAATGGTGAAAACGGCTTTACCCTTTGCATCCAAAAAGTCAATCGAGCCGTCTTTTTGCGGCTTCGCTTCCACTCCTTCGGTATTCAAGGTCATGGTAAAAGACTTGCGTTTTCCGTCATAGGAGTGGAGAACCCATTCTTCTTTTACACTGGTGTTGCCTGTATGGTACACCAGGTCGACATTGGGAAAGACCGACGGATAGGAGACCTGGTTATCTTCATGAACAGCATCGACTTCTTTTCCCTCAACCAACCCAAAATCTACGTACGCTTCATTCAGCTGAAATCGCACCAATTTTGAGGCCGTGCTTTTATTGGCAAAGCCGATACGGTACTCGTTCTCCTTATTTTCCAGGAGGAGTTCGTCATCGAGAGCCGACTGGCGGGATACCGGCTCGATCTCGTTGTCGATATCCACTCACTCGCCCTTTTTCTCCACATGGATCGGTTCCAAATACTCTTCCAATATGTATTCGTCACCTTTTTTAAAGGTTTTCGAATACTGTGTTCGTAAGTCAAGCAGTTCCTGTTTTGTATTCTCCTTTTTCGTCGTTGTATTTTCCTCTTTTGCCGCCGCGTAAGCCAACTGGTAATCGGGTATTAGCAATGAACCCAACATGGCAATGATTACGAGGATTGAAATCCAGGAAAGCTTTTTCGTTGTGCTTTGAGACACGCTTCTTTCTCCTCTCTGATATTCAATTGTGATCGATGGGTAAGACTGGGTATGATTGAATGAGATTGGGTTTTATTTTCCTTTTATTACCCATAAATACAACATTGTTAAATTTAATTCCAGCATCAAGAAATGAAAAATTTGCCTCATTTTAAGGCAAAGATTTATATTCGACGGATTCCGACGCTTTCCTCCTGCAAAAGAAATATTTTTTGCTTAAAATGAACTACTTATTTTGATCGTTACACATCATCGCGATTTTACACCAATCAAGAACTCCCCACTAAACAGCCACCAAAACCAAAATAACCGACCTTCTCTATGAAAGGTCGGTTTATTTCTGCGTTCCAAAAAGGATCATCGATCGGTTTAGTGGAAAGTATTTTTGTTCAATGGATTGTCATATCCGGCTCAAGGGGAGGAATTGCGGTGGTGTTGGTACGTGGAAAGCACATATTGTACCTATGGCTGTTGATGTTAATCTTATTGCCGGTTGAGGTTGATGCCAACGGTGGCCCTGTGAGGGGTGAGCCACAAGCGACTGGAGAAATTTGGTTTGATTCCAACTCCGGGATTGTACTAGAAGAGGAAACCGTTCGTTTCCATATGAATAAAGAGGCCTTCACCAACATTCGGCAAGGGCGGACAGCGGTGGAAGTGAGATACCGTTTAAAGAATACCTTAGATCAGCAGAGACATATTCAAATGTTTTTCCTTGCCCCAGGTAATGCTGAATCCCTTCCGGAATTTCATAAAGAGTTGAAAAATGCAAACTTCCAAGTGACACAAGATGGTGAACATCTCCCAATAAAAAAGCCCCAGGTGGTTCACCCGCAAGAGTGGGAACCGCAAGAACCGGAAAATGGGATCGACTCCTCACAGAAGGGGGCAATGGATTTTCCAGAATATATCACGGATCCTCATCATCCGCTTGGAGTACAAATCCCCTTGTCATTCCAACCAGGAGAATCCACCCAGATCCATATCCGGTATCGTGACCCTGTCGCTTATCATGAAGCCGGTCAAGTCAGCCCGGCCCTCTCCCACTTATACTATCTCACCCCTGCTCGTTATTGGGAAGGAGAGCCACACGTCCGCTTGGAAATCATTTTGCCACGGGGGAAATATGATGTCGCTTCCAACCTTCCTTTAAAGCAGGAGGGATCAATTTTTTTTACTACATTTGATACACTTCCTGCACAAGAATGGTACTTTTCCGTTGTCGACCGTGAGCGGCTGTTGTTTTACACCAACACCCCATGGAAACATAATTGGTTCATTGCGTGCATGATCTGGGCGATTAGTGCTGTGCTGTTCTGGCTCCGCTCCAGCCTGCGTCAACCATGGATCGGATGGCTTCCGTATCCTCTCGCAGTGGTATTGTTGATCATTTTTGTGCAAAAAGCGGCGGAGTATCCGTTGAATGGCTTTTTATTACCACTTATATATCTGGCGGTGGTCGGGATAATTTATTTGGTTGATCGAGGCTTTAAATATATGGATAGTAATCGAATCAATCCAGGTACACAACCGTCACGGCCAACGGGGTAGAACCTTCCAGTCTAAACAGCAGTGAAGTTTCTAAGGGTTTCCGCTAAACTCAATCAAACAAGAACGATCCCCAAAATATCCCCTCAAATCACCTCAAGAGTGTCATTATCCGGTAATGGTTCAAACGGGGCATGCGGCTCAGCCTGATACCAGTAGGCAACAGATGCGATATCGTCCTGAAGTGGCAAATACCGTTGATTCGAACGCCAGCCAAGGGCCTGGATCGTCACCCGTAAATCTTCTTCAAACCGGATCGGGTCCATGATGTGCCAACGATACATGCCAAATCGTTGTTGACTGCGATATAAGCCGTCCGGTTTGATCACTTGGTGAAGGCCGAGAAATGGCGTGGAAAACAAGCCATACTCGCCTTGGGGATGTTCAAAGTTCCACGCCCCGCCAAAATAATCTTCTGTACCGGTTCCACATATGGTCGGAAATTGTTGATCCCCATCCAGATAAAACTTGATCTCCCCTTCCCCCCACCAGCCGGTATTGTTTACTTGCCAAGCGAGATAGGTGCCGACATAATGCCCTTTTCCTCTGACACCGTCCAAAATGGTATGGGTGTCTTTATATTTTACCGGATTGCTTCGCCGCCACTGGGCATGAAAATAGGCAGCATCTTCCGGTACATCGGTCAAGGTGTAATCGATTTGATAGTATAAGACCACTTTTTCCGGCATGCGGTTTTCAACCGTAATCTTCGCACTTTTGCGAAAGGGCAGCAGCCAGTAACTGTTCATCCCACCTGCTGGATTGACGGCAACCGGCAGTGAATTGACATTGCTTCTCTCGCACCAACCATTGCAAAAAAAGTCCCCCAGCGGTACTTCTACCGACGGCTGTTCTTCGTCATCCCAATACATTCGCAGAATCAGATGACGCCAACTGTTGGGAAAACAGGTGAGCCAGATATGCTGGATGGCACCCGGTTCACGAATCTCCGCCATGGTAAATACCGCTCCCGGTTCAATCTCAACAGAGGGAGATATTTTCCACCCTTGCCCCAGTTCGCGGGCACTATGAGCACCCGTTCCTTCTGTGGCCATTCCTCCTTTCCCTTTTTCACCGGTGAAATTTTCCGCACTGATCGACCGTGTTTTCGCATTGGAAAGTCGCACGAGGTTGCCTAAGCCCATATCTAAGCCGTTGAATCGATTCATCATCTTCACCCTTTCTTTCTTCGGCTTTTATCACTTCCAACATGACCACGCTCTTTCCGGGAATATTGAACTCCACCTTGCGAACATTATCGTGCTCAATGACGAACAATGGCTCCATATCGCGATCATCGACCATTTTTCTGACCTGATAACGTCCGGGAGGAAGCACATATTTTTTCATATCCAAATCGATGGAAACCTCCGCTTGTTCATCGGTAACATTGGCAAAAAAGAAAGCAAGGCATTCGTTTTGAAACTGCCAGCCGGAATGAACGATCGCATCCACTTCATACTTGCCGGACTGGTTGTAATCCTCTAAACCCTTACTATGATTGTAATGAAACCAGTCCACCTTGATCCGCTCACATGGAACCGATAGTGGCCTTAACATCTTTCCATAAGCCAGATATTGATTGCCGCTGCCGGTTCTTAAACGGGCAAACTTCCCTAAATAGCGGGCTCGTTCCGGTGACAGCCGATAGCCTCTCGCTTCAAATAAATAATAATGCTCCGACCGCTCATTCTCTTTCCCATCGACGACTTCCATCGGACTGTACTCATGATTTAACTCATACAATCCACCCCATAAGTATGTACGAGCCACTGTAAAATAAAAGAGGGAACCGATCTCCTCCACGAGCTTTCCCCAACCGTCGAGACGAAGCGCACCGTATTCATGATACACATAGGTAAACATCGGAATCAGCTCTGCTTCGCCTTGAATGAGCAATTCGCGAAAGTTCCATCCTTCAAGAGGAGCCGCCGGTCGTCCACCGGCACGGGCTTGATAATAGTCGAGCACATCCAAAAAGACTTCGTTCATCATTTCTGTTCCCATTGGAATATAACGGCCCGCTTTTTTTATCATGGCCGCTTTGGTATTACCATAGTTTTGCCGGTACGCCATCGTCACTTGTTTGCCTGCACCGACCGGGTGACCATGGGAATCATCCAAACAGACCTTCAGGATATTGTTGGCGGAAATATCGTAATAAATCGAATCGACGTCCGCTTCCTCCTGCAGGCGCTCATCCCGGCGCACATGAAAATCTTGTGTATAAGGAGCGACAGGACAAATCAACGGAAATTGATACTTGTCAATGCTGCGTAGCGATTCTCCTTCAGGGAACTTTTGTAACGCTTTTCGGCCACGCTCCCCATCCGCACCGTAAATATTGTACAAATAGTCAAACTCAAAGGGAGCGTATTTATCTCCGTATGATTGGAGGGTTTGGATATTATGCGGATGAAAGCGCGTTGGGAACCAATCATCCATGCCACCGGGTACACCGTTGTAAAAATTTTGTCTTTGATTCACCCAATCCGGTCCTAGAATATGAAAAAGCGGGGTTTGGATATAGTCATGATAGCGATCGATCCAGCGGCTTCGATCATGCATCGCATTAATTCCAAACGTGGCGGCCCCCATCTCTTCATATAACCAAGGGGCGTAATCGTCTTTGTCTCGTTTCGCAAGCACACCTTTTCTACACCAAAATTGCTGGACCGCCCACTCCTTATAGCGATCCGCAGCTTCAACCCACCCTTCTCCTTCAAGCGCCTGCACTACAATCGGATATTCCACTTTTATCCCTTTCTGCGGTCCGATATCCTCAGCGGCGTGAAAAAAGGAGGCTTCCAGCAAGCCGCTCTCATTCTTGTAGAAATTGAGCCCTTTTGCATATCCATCCCCATCAAGTGCGGCAAAATAGAGACCACCTTGATTTAATCCATAATAGGAAAAAAACTGCATCGTAGCACCGGAAAAACCTTCGGGATACGGCATCTGTCTAAAGCCGACACCCTCACTTTCAAAGTGCTTCAACGGGTTGCGAATACAAATGCCCGTCGCAAAACTATGGGCGACAAAATCATCCGCCCCATCCGCTGTAATCGCTTGGATATCGGGAATAATCGGATATTCTACTCCAATGACGGGTTCCTTCGTTTCATTTGTTACATTAGCATAAAACCGAAACTCTTCGGTGGCGGAAGAGGCGATAATCGTCCCTGTCACCGTTAAACCGGCTTCTACTTCCCACGTCAGTACCGCTTTCTTTTCCTCGGTAGACTCGTCCAACATATAGGAAAAATGGCGATATTGCGTCGTGATTCCGCTACCCCTTTCCAATCGAAAGGAAATGGACTGCGGTTGGCTCAAGATATACTCCTTTTTTTTAAGCTTATCGTACAAACCACAAATTTCCCCATTGCTTTTATTGATCCTTAACGTTAATCGGTTGTTTTCCAATTGAATCATCGCAGCCCCTCCTTCTCAGCAAAATGACACTTTAGCGGATCGGAAAGCGATCCTTCCGATCCGCTAAAGTAGACTCATCCAAACTTAGTTTTTCTCCAAACTGACATCATCCACTTGCACCCATGTATCACCATTCTCCGCCCACATACCGGTATAGATCTCCACGATGTCATTGTTTCCGGAGTTAAATTGCACCGTCAACTCCGTATATTCCGAAAGGGACTCAAACTTGCTCTCCTTCAAGATGGAACCCTTGTATACTCTCGCACCGAAGTAGCCATCAGTATTGTTGTTGGACGTTCGCACCCACCCCTTCAGTGTGTAATCCGTGTGCGGTTGTACCGCAACTCGCTGCATAATCGCGTTCCAGCCGCTTCCGTTTCGAACATAGCCGTTGTTCTCGCCTGTACGGGCATAGCCGAGGTTGCGATCAATCCCTCCTTCCCCTTCTACATACCACGGCGCCATGATCGGTGTTTTTGTTTGCGTTTCAAAACCGGGATCGGAGAGGATATTGTCGCCTAACAGATCATCGTCCAGACGAGCTTTCAGCAAATGGGTGTTATAATCCGGATACCAGGTAGACATCACAAAATAAAGATCTGGACCGTCATTGGACAGGGGGTGCATATACGCGCCATATTGCCCCAATCCCGTAAAACCGTCTGGAACCAAAATCTTTTCCCCGCTCCACGGTCCGGTCGGCGTAGGGGCATCCCGCATCACAATGGCGCGTCGGTCTTCATTGAGATACGTCATGATATAGCGATCAAAGTGGGTATTATAAGCGACGGAAAGTTCTCCCGCTACACCGATAGCAACCGGCCGCGCCTCTGCTTGATTAGCGACCCACTCGTTTCCATTCCAATAACGGTAGGCTCCGATGTCCAACAGGCTGTTCTCCGGCACCCGCGCCAAATGAATATTGCCAAAGCGTCCATTGGGTGTAGCATATAGATAGACAAAGCCGTCCTTTTTGACGAATGCCGCCATCTGAAACTTGTTGTCCCAGGTGTTATTATTGTTTTGCCAGCGGGCCGTTGGGTGCTTTACCCACGTCTCTCCATCGTCATCGGAGTAAGCGATTCCGGAATAGTTGGTATACCATCGGCCGGGATCTCCCCAATGATTGACGGACATATAGTGAATATAATGTCTGTCACCAACGGTTACACCGGCGGTAGGAATGACGGTAATCTCGTCACGGTCCACTTTTTTGGAAGGCAGGATCTCCTTGGCATGTCCAGGCGTATCCTGAATCATGGTATCAAAAGATAAGCCATCTTCCAGATTGGTATCCGAGGATATCGCCAGTGTATTGCTGCGCCAGTCGTGTTCATCCAACCCGTTGGTATCGCCAAACGCGATAAAGTATTCCCCATCGCCTTTTTCCCAAATAATGCCTAAATCCGTTCCTGAGATGCGATAGTTGACGTCGGTCTGATTGGGATTGGGTACGGTTTCCCCTGCTGGTGTCGCTCCCGTCACCCGCGCGATGATTTCAGGGCCGGAGGGTGTAACCGCTTCCACACTGCTGAAAAATACGGTACAAAGCAATACGCTCATGAGAAGAGTCGACACAAACACTTTTTTTCTGTTCATTTTGCACCATCCTTTTGCTGACCGGTTATTTTAAACCGGAGATTTTAATTCCTTTCATGATGTGCTTTTGAAAGAATAGGAACAGTACAATGGTAGGAATCGCCGACAATGTCGATCCTGCCATCAGTAAGCCCATCTCAGAGCCGCGCTCCGATCGAAACGTCGCCAGATACTGCATAATTTGATAGAGCTCCGGGCTTGTAATCGTCATCGTCGGCCAGATAAAGGAATTCCAATAGCCGAGAAAAGCAGCGATGCCCACGATGACAAAAACCGGGTAGGACAAGGGTAAAAATATATAGAGATAGATCTTAAAGCGGTCGGCTCCGTCGATCATGGCCGCTTCCTCCAGCGATACGGGTATGTTCAAATAAAACTGGCGCATAAAAAACATATGGGCGGCTGAGGCCAAACCGGGAAGGATCAACACCGCGATCGTATCCAATAGATTCATTTTTGAGACAACGATAAAGGAAGTAACGAGAATCGCCATACTGGGGATAAACATCGTCATGATGACATAGACCCACAGGATGCGTTTAAAGCGAAATTCCAACCGGGCAAAAACATAAGCCGCCATTGAATTGATCAACAGCGTAAAAACGGTAAAGATAACAGCACCGATAAAGGTGATCAAAAGCGAGCGCGAAAAGGCTTCATCCGATAAAATCGTGATATAGTTAGAAATCAGCCATTTTTCCGGAAAAAAGCGAAAGGGAGTGGCAACCACCTCGGTTTTGCCTTTGAAGCCTGCAATCGCCAACCAGACCAACGGAAATATGGAAACTATCGATACCAAAAACCCGATACTATAAACAATCGCCTTGCCAACCGCATTTCCTCGAACCATGACACTCCCTACCTTTACCACCAGTTATCCGTCAATCGCTTTATCCGAATTTAAAATCCGAAAGATAAACGCCGCTATACTCCCCAAGACGACAAACATCAACAGGGCGGCGGCAATGGTGTATCCCATTTCTACATCGTTTCTAAAGTGGTTAAAGATGTGCAAGTTAGGGGTCAGTGTGGCGTTAACCGGTCCTCCGCCAGTCATGATCATCGGTAGTTCAAGCTGTTGTAACGCCCCGGCAAATCCGGTTACCAACAAAAACAGAATCACGTTTTTCATTAACGGAATGGTGATATAAATCATCTTTTGAAAGGCATTTGCCCCTTCCATATCCGCCGCTTCATAATACGAATCGGGAATATCGAGCAATCCCGCCAGCATGATTAATGCCGAGATTCCAAACCCAAGCCATATAGCCGGAACCGCTAAACTGGGCAATGCTGTGCTCACATCGTTTAACCATGCGATTTTTTCGATGCCGATCAGACCGATGAGGTAATTGGCGATCCCTCCGTCATAATGATAGATAAACCCAAAAATGATCGATGCAATAATGCCGGAAATAACCGTCGGTATATAGATGGATGTTTTTACAATACCGGAAGATCGTCTCCCCATTGCGCGAATAACGTGGGCGAATAAGAAGGAAAGCAGCATTTGTAACGGGATGACGTACAAGGCAAATTTCAACCCGACGACAATCGAATGCCAAAACAGCTGATCGGTAAGAACCAAATAGAAATTGCGCCAACCGACAAAAACGGAGTCTTGATAAAAGCCCCAGTTGTAAAAGCTGATATAGATGGCATAAACAAAGGGAACAGCAACAAAACTCGTCAACAGGATCACGATGGGGGACAACATCAAATAAGCGGTCCCATTATCGTACTTCTTCGTTTGCTCGATTTTACCCATGCTTTACCCACCTCACCCCCGCATCGGCTTTCCCGGAAGATTGTACTTCCGGAAAAGCCATTTGACCCTTGGGTTGGATCATTGCTTTGGATTTATCCCCGCAAGATTATTCTTTTTGATGTAGTCGTTGATTTCCGCTTCCGCCTGCTTTAGCGCCTTCTGTGGATGCTGCCCTTTAATGGCCCGCTCAATGGCTGAACCGTACGCAAAGCTGATTTCCCACGGATAAATCGGCTCACTGACGGAATTGGGAACCACTTTTTCCGCGATCAGCTTCCGTACCTCATCCTTTTTTCCTTCCGGATCTTCATTTAGCGCTTCCTCTACAGAAGTGCGAGTTGGAAATTTAGAAAACTTACTGGTGCGAAAGAAGTCCACCATAATCTCCGTATCCCCCGCCAACAGCCACGAAATAAAATCGGCGGCCTCCTGCGGGTTCTCAGCCCTGCCATCGATCACCAATGTCCATCCGCCTAAGGTTGAAACCGGCTTGGTATGGTCTCCGTCAGGGGAAGGCATCACCGCTACACCGACATTGTCGAGGATATCCGGGTAATCGTTGCGTAGCTGCCCAATTCCCCAAGATCCCGAAACCGCCATTGCCACCTTCCCTTCACCAAAATCTTGCAAATCGGTATATTCGCTCAATGCTTGCGCCGGTGCAATTTTTTCCGCATAAATTCGCTGATAAAAGGTGATCAAGTCTAAGTAATGCTTATCCAGCGTCGCTTTCGTCCACTCGTCGTTAACGGCTTCACGGCCGCCGTTCCGTTGTAATCCCCATGTTGACCATGCCAATTCATCCGCATTGTTGGCGATATGTAAACCGTATCGATTGTTTGTTTTTAGCTTTTTACCGTAATCGATCAATTCATCCCATGTTTGCGGAGGTTGCTCAGGGTCCAGGCCCGCTTTCTCAAAATAATCCTTGCGGTAATACAGAACCGCAGACGGCTCTACCAGCTTGGGATAAGCATAATGCTCTCCTTTCACCGTCACAAATTCTTCCACATTGTCTAACAGATCATCCCAGATGGCTGCATCCGTATATTCGTCTAGGGGCGTCAATTGGTTTTTGGCAACGGAGGGAGCGATATTACTGTAATTCATGGTATAAACCTGTGGAGCCTTACCAGCGGCTTGCGCCGCTTTTAATTTTTGTGCCCAAGCGTCTCCTGGTACGATTTGCAACCGAATTTCCACTTTATCTTGCGATTGGTTATACTCATCAACCCACTTTTTAAACCATTCGTCTGTCGTTTCCTCAAATTGATTTGCCCAAAAATCGATCACGACTTTATCTCCCGATGCAGCATCATTGCCACAGCCAGCAAGGAAAATCGATAAAACCAACACAATCGACAAAAGTAGCGCGAACGCCTTTTTTCTCATCTCACCCTTCCTCCTTTGCCGAACGTTTCGAGAACTGTGCACAGACGATGCTGATGTCTATCCCATTACTGCAAAAACCACCTTTTATCCGATGTGTTAACGTTTACATAATGGAGTGAGTGTTTGTAATCGCTTTCATTTTTGTATTCTAAATCATTTATCCAACAGAAGCAATAAGAAAATTTTCAAAAATAGTAGAAGTCCGCTCACAAGGCTAAAAACGTGTATCCCTGTTAGCTCCCATCAAACCAGCTCTTCCCCCGAAAACTGTGTTAAAATTGTCTAAAAGAGATGATGAATGAACCCCTCGTGAAACGGTTTTTTTGAAAGGAGTAAGCCGCTTTGGGGAATATAACGATTAAAGATGTGGCAAAAGAATCCGGTGTATCCACCGCCAGCATATCTCGTGTCTTAAATGAAAGCGGTTATGTGAGTAACGAGACCAAAGCGCGCGTTCTTGCCGCCGTCAAAAAACTAAACTACCAACCGAATGCAATCGCCAGAAGTTTAAAACAGGACAAAACGAATACAATCGGTGTCGTTGTTCCCGATATCGCCAATCCTTACTTTATGAAAATTGCAAAAGCAATTGAAGATACCGTCAGCAACAGTGGTTACAACTTAATCTTTTGCAGCTTTGATGAAGATTCGGAGAAAGAAAGAGAACTGCTTACGGTGATGTATGAAAAAAGAGTAGATGCCATCGTTTTAGCAACATCGGGAGAGAGTGAAGACATCGTCGCTTCCGCTGGGATTCCGATTGTTTTATTAGACCGAAAAATGGAGATCGAATCCCAGCAACTAGACTATGTGATTGAAGATAATATTCAGGCGGCATACGGTTTAACAAAAACACTGCTGGAGCAAGGGCATCGACAGATCGGAGTCGTTAACGGATCGTTGAAAGTGAGTACCGGTTGGGAACGATACGAAGGGTACAAGCAAGCGATGCAGGAGTATAGATTAAAAGAAGACCTCCAGTTTGCGTATCAAGGCAACTTTGCACAACAAGACGGATGTCTAGCCGTCGATTACTTTTTGAGTCTCGACAAAAAGCCGACAGCAATCTTATCCTTTAACAACACCATGTCTTTTGGCGTAATCCTTGAACTGCGGCGTCGTGGATACAACATACCGGAAGATATGGTGGTCGCCTCTTATGGCGAAGTGGAAGCAGCACAACTCCTGGATAACCCGCAGATCATCTATGTGAAACAAGAACCCTATGAAATGGGTTTAAAAGTAGGGAAGATTATTATGCATCGTCTGCAAAAACGCAAAAAGATTATACAAGAGACGTTTATTCCCCAAATTCACCTCTATGGGTCCCGTTGAATCGAATACCCAAACGCGATGAAGAGACTTTTCTATGGTAACCGAAAGTTGAAACGCCCATATGGAATTTGCGGGGGCGTTTCAGTTCAATTTCACATCAACGAACCTCCTTGCCTCTCCCCATGAAGAGATTTTTAATTCAAAATTCTCCCTTGCCAAAGTAAGATTCGGTGTATATAATAATTCCGAATCCTACGTGTAAACGTTTACATATATTTTAGCCCATCATGAAATCCACCCACGTTTAAGCATGACAACAAGGGAGAGAAGGACATTGGAAATATTAAGTAAGATGAAAGAAGTAATCGAATTGGAGGCCTCTTCGATTAAAGCGCTTTCAGAACAGATTGGCCCTAATTACGAAACTGCACTTCACCTCGTACGCAATTGCAAAGGGAAAGTGATTGTAACAGGAGTCGGAAAGTCTGGACACATCGGAAAAAAAATCGCCGCTTCTCTCGCCAGCACAGGTACGCCTGCGTTTTTTGTGCATAGTGCGGAGGGCGTTCACGGCGATTTAGGCATGATACAAAAAGAGGATATCGTCATCATGATCTCCAACAGCGGTGAAACGGCGGAAGTGTTAAATCTCCTCCCCTCATTGGCTAAAATAGGTGCAAAAAAGATTGCCATCACTTCAAATGCAAACTCAACCTTAGCCCAATCGTGTGATACTGCTCTCACTTATCACTATGAGACAGAGGCGGATCATCTCGGTCTAGCCCCAACGACAAGCGCAACCATTACGCTTGTGATTGGGGATGCATTAGCCATCGGCCTCTCTGTTTTAAAAAAATTTGAAAAAGAGGATTTTTATCTATACCATCCCGGCGGCAGCTTAGGGCAACAATTATCTGAAAAGATCAGGAAATGACCGCTTTTGATCGCGAGCAATAGCCTCGATCAATCATCGCCCTTATCTTTAACATCAACAGACGAAAAGGGGAATAAGTGATGACGTTTTTAGGTACCTCGTTACGGGATTTATACCGAGAGCGAAATTGTAAAAGGAAACGAGCATCCAGCTACGATAAAACCGGGGGAAATAAAGATTATATCGAGGTATTCCCAGGGGATCGCAAAACGATTTGTGAGCTGGAAGGTTCGGGCTGTATCACGCACATCTGGATGACCATGGCCCCTCTCGATGATTCACTTGAGGCGTTTTTACATCGAAAAATCGTATTACGAATGTTCTGGGACAATGAGGAAAACCCGAGTGTACAAGCACCGATCGGTGATTTCTTCGGGATGGGACACGGCATCACCAAAAACTACTCCTCTGCCCCGCTCACGATGAGTCCGGAAGATGGCCGGGCTTTAAACTGTTTCTTCCCCATGCCCTTTGGCCAAAACGCCAAAATCGAAATTACGAGTGAAGCGGATGCGCCCATTAAGTTTTACTACTATATCGACTATGAGCTGTATCAAGCGGAGATCGACAGTCCGCTTCGATTTCATGCTATATGGAAGCGAGAGCGGACCACGGGCATCGAAGACAACATCTCAAATGCGCTCTACTGTTTTGGAGGGAAAAATCGATCGGGAGAAAATAATTATGTCCTTTTAGACACAGTGGGTAAAGGACATTATGTGGGTTGTAATCTAAATATCCATAACTTGCGCTTTACACCGGAATGGAATTGGTACGGCGAAGGTGACGATATGATTTTTATCGATGGCGAACCTTGGCCTCCCTCCTTACATGGAACAGGAATGGAAGACTATTTTAACACGGCATGGTGTCCGCAACAGGAAGTATGCACCCCTTATCACGGTATCATTCTAGGCGGCGGTCCCAACTGGTCCGGCAAGATCTCTGTCTATCGGTACCATATACAAGATCCGATAACATTTGATCAATCGATTAAGGTTACGATTGAACACGGTCATAACAATCATCGAAGTGATGATTACTCCAGTACGGCTTACTGGTACCAAACGGAACCACACCAAACGATCCACTCGATCTTGCCCGTTCAAGAGCGGTTACCATTGCCAGATATATCGCCATTTAATGCAAAAGATTTAAAAAAATGCTTCGACTACTAAAACATAAACAGAACTCATTTTAGAAGGTGGACAAAATGGGGCAAACACAAACGAAAAGCGTGCTCGTTATTGGAAGCTTTATGATGGACCTGGTTGCCCTTACTCCCCGCATACCGGAAGATGGTGAAACCGTGATCGGAACCAGTTTTGGACGGTTTCCCGGAGGAAAGGGGGCAAACCAGGCGGTAACCGCCGCCAGGCTCGGAGCCCCCGTAACGATGGTAGGAAAGCTAGGGGCTGATGACTTTGGAGATGAATTCTTACATACGTTAAATGCGGAGAGCATCAACACATCCTATATTTTACGTGACCAGCTTCACCCTACCGGTGTCGGATCCATTTATATCGATGAGCATGGAAATAATCGCATTATCGTCATCCCCGGTTCAAACCTACAGTTCACTCCGCAAGAAGTGGATAATGTAAAAGAAGTAATCCGAGAAGCCGGTGTGCTCATTCTGCAATTGGAGATGAATATTTTAACCGTAAAAAGGGCGGCTGAGCTTGCGCATGGGTTCAATGTTCCGGTTATTTTAAATCCAGCACCGGCACAAGAACTGGATGACGAATTATATAAAAAAATCACGTATTTAACACCAAACCAAAAAGAAGCCCAATTTTTATCAGGCATTGAAGTTCACGATCAAAACAGTGCACAGAAGGCGGCAGAAATCTTATTAGACAAAGGGGTTCAAAACATTATCCTGACACTTGCTGATCAGGGGGCGCTGATTGCCAATAAACACAAAATGATACACATCCCCGGCTTTCCTGTGGAGCCTATCGATACGGTTGGTGCTGGTGATTCCTTTAATGGTGCGCTTGCATTTGGCATCGTCCATGCTATGGATCTGGAGGAAACGGTCGAGATGGCCAACGCTGTTGGTGCATTAACTGTCACCAAAAAAGGGGCCATTCCATCTTTACCGTATTATAAGGATGTTCAACCATTTGTGATCGACTCTCCACTAAAGTAGTAAAGCTTCTCGTTTTAACCGTGGGGTAAATGCGAATATTAGACTTATGAGGGAAGTTAACAATAGGCCGGTAGAACAGTAAAGATCTCTTGTAGGATCTTTACTGTTCTACCGGCCTTTCCGATTTTCAGCACGGTTAATAGCGCATGGCGATGGCTCTTTGCGCATTAACTTGATCATTTCTTAATAACATTTCAAGGTTGTACGCAGGGTAATAACCGTGTTGCAACATATAGTAAAAAATTTTCCCATGCCATTCCACCGCGGCATGAAGCTGCTTCGTCAAAACTCTCCGCAGTATAGGTGTCGCCGTTTCCGTGATCGCAGCAGCATAGGTACGAACGGAGGTTTTAGCCAACCCTAATAAGTCTCCAGCCTGAGAAGCAGTTATTCCCCTATGACAATGATGGTCGTTACTGACGGAAGGCGCGTAGGAGTAAAAGAGAAGCAATTCACGTAAATTTTGTTCAAGCAATTGGATGGAATAGATATAGAGCGACTGAAGCTGGGGGTCTTTCACCTTTCTGACGCTCTTTTTTAATTTGATTAACGCACTGGCTTGAAAAGCAGTCAATTCATGTAACTCCATTGTTTCGTGCCAAGCCAAGTGCCGATGATCAGAGATTTGTTGGTCCCCGGACAGTCCTTCTTCGTGGTACCCTCTGCTTTCATTACTCACACCCAACACCTCTTTAAAAAATGTCGGGATACCTTATGCAATATTTCCCCAATGGGTTCATGCCCTATTTTCCCCATCAAATAAACCGTGAAAAAACATATTCCCACACAAAAAGGTGAATCTTATATATGGATTACTGCTTACTTTATTTATAAAACTTTTTTATTAGTTATTTTGACTTCATGAAAACATTTGAAACAGGTAGCATAATAGTTGGTCTTCAATCCCTATGTACTGTTAAAAAGGAAAGCGATTTCTTATACGCGGTAAATCTAAGCGGTTTTTGTGGAAGGAGTCTTTTTATGAAATCTGCGGAAACAATACCTCCCCCTTTTCTCTCACGATTAGCTGCAATGAAAGTCGGATTTTTACCTTTACCACTCTATTTGGTATTGGCTGCGATCATTTATCTCGCTGCCGTCTACAATAAGCTTCCCGCTGATATGATTGGCGGTTTTGCCGTCATTATGGCGCTTGGAATTCTGCTAGGCGACCTCGGCCAACGGATCCCGATTCTAAAAGATATCGGCGGTCCTGCGATTCTGGCATTATTTGTTCCTTCAATTATGATCTTTTTTGATTTCTTTTCTCCCTCAGCGGTGGAAGCCATCACCGTTCTGGTCGACAATAAGCCCGGCTCTGCTAACTTTCTTTACCTCTATATATCCATATTGGTTGTAGGAAGTATCTTGGGCATGCATAGAACTGTGATGATTCAGGGCTTTATCCGGATGTTCGTGCCTTTGGCGGCCGGAACAATCGCCTCTATTCTGATGGGACTCTTAGTTGGTACACTGTTTGGCTATGAGTTGTATCACACCTTCTTTTTCATTATCGTACCCATTATCGGTGGTGGGGTCGGGGAAGGAATTCTACCTCTCTCCCTGGCTTATTCCCACATCTTAGGTGCTCCTGCGGAAAGCTTTATTTCACAAATGATTCCCGCAGCCGTATTGGGTAACATTATTGCGGTGATCTCCGCTGGTTTATTGAAACGCCTGGGTGAAAAGAAACCGGAGTTGAGCGGTAACGGAATGCTGGTGAAAAGCGGCAACGAGAAAGAATTGTTGGCTTTGCAAAACGAAGAGAAGCCGATCCAGTTTCCTCTGATGGGTGCCGGATTGATTCTGGCCTGTAGCTTTTTCATCTTTGGTAAAGTAGCTGAAGGGTTCGTCGAGATCCCCGGCGCCATTCTGATGATCTTTTTGGCCGCCATCGTAAAATATATACAGGTCTTGCCGGCGAAAATGGAACAGGGAGCGTTCCACCTCTACAAATTTATCTCCTCAACCCTAACCTGGCCGTTGATGGTGGGTCTCGGCGTTCTGTTTATCCCGCTGGATGAAGTGTTAAAAGTGATCAGCCCCTCCTACATCGCGATTGTGATGTCTGTGGTGATCACCATGGTGATGACCGGATTTTATGTGGGTAAGTGGATGAAAATGTACAGCATCGAGGCCGCCATTGTCACCGGCTGCCACAGCGGCCTCGGCGGAACAGGGGATGTGGCGATTCTCTCTTCCTCCAACCGCATGCAGCTAATGCCCTTTGCCCAGATCTCCACTCGTATCGGTGGAGCCTCCACCATTATCATGGCTACACTGTTAATGCAGCTGTTTCATTGATTCATAACAAAAGACCGGTTCTATCGAACCGGTCTTTTTCGTTGGAAGAAATAGGTATGCAAACTATCAAACATATGATTTCTACATAAGATATTACAAAAGCAATTAAAAAGGAGGCGATTCATCATGATAGGATTTGGATTTGGCTCGATCTTTATTTGGATTTTGGTTATTGTCGTCGTCTTGTCTCTCTTTTTCTTTACAGGATTTTTTGTTTAAGTGATCACGCCCCCGCATAATCGCGGGGGTTTTTGTTATCCTCTTCCTTACTCATGATGATGGAAAAAATTGCGATGGTTGATGATTCCATTGGCGATAATGCGGGCGAGAGAGTCCTGAAAAGCATCGGAGTCTAGGATGGTGCTTCCATTGGAATAGACGAAGATCGCTTCTAAGCAGACCGCGCAACAAGAACTATACTCCAGTAACGGCAAACCAAAGTCGCGATGCTCGGTATCGTTTCGTTTGCCTCCGTCAATCACCCCATATTCAAGGCGAAGTCGACAAGCGACATCATTATGCAAAAGCGCCTGCAATCGACGGGTATCTCCCGGCGCCATCACACTGACATAGCTGGTAAAGCTGGAGCAATCACAGGTAAGCCAACTGTCGATGTTTAGACAGAGGCACATCTGTGCTTGATGGCTTTTAACCGCTGCCAACCGTTCCCGCCAGTTTTTGCTCTCACTTTGCCAACGGGTTAAGGACGGAACTAGATCCGTCTCCTTCTGTAGTAAGTCATAGATCCGTTTGGCGACAAACAAGCTATAGTCAAATTGGGGAGGATGCTCAGCGGTTCCTTTGCCATCGCCCCGTACCCCCAAGCCGGGATCGATGCTGATGCGCACAATTACCACCTCCATGTTCAAACATTACCCTCTTAACCTTCCCATACCAAAACCAAACCTTAAATTTACCCTCCAACCAAAAAAATCGACGCACCACCCTATCGTGGCGCGCCAAATTCTTTACCTGTCACAAATGTATTTTTTACCTTTAGCGATATCAATCACCTTCAGTCAGCTCCAGGAATTGATCCACATCCGCTTTAGCCAGATCGACAGCCCCCTGCCAAAACTCCGGTTTGGTCAGATCAACTCCCAGATGTTTATGAGCGAGGTCTTCCACAGTCATGCGACCGGTATCTCGGAGCAGATCGACATATTTTTGGGCAAAGGCGGGTCCTTCCTGCAATGCACGGTTATAAATGCCTGCACTAAACAGATAGCCGAAGGTATAGGGGAAATTATAAAAAGGAACGCCAGTGATATAAAAATGAAGCTTGGATGCCCAAAAATAAGGATGATATTCATCAAGCGCATCGCAAAACGCTTCTTTCTCCGCTTCCACGATCAACTCTCGCAAGCGAGCGGCGGATACCAATCCCTTTCTTCGCTCTTCATAAAAGCGGGTCTCAAACAGGAAGCGGGCATGAATATCCATGAAGAAGGCAACTGCCCGTTGCGCTTTATCCTCCAACAGGGTGATTTTTTGTTCCCGGCTGGCGGCATTTTTAATCGATGCATCCGCCACAATCGATTCCGCAAACGTGGAGGCAGTCTCCGCTACATTCATCGCATATCGTTGTACCATTTGCGGCAAGTCATTCATCACATGTTGGTGATAAGCATGCCCCAGTTCATGAGCTAAGGTGGCCACATTGGAAGCAGATCCGGCAAAGGTCATAAAGATACGAGACTGTCCGCTTTGGGCAAAGTTTGTGCAAAACCCGCCCGGTCGCTTGCCAGGCCGATCTTCCGCTTCAATCCATCTCTCCGCAAAAGCACGACGAGCAAAATCGGCCATATTGGGATCAAACTGCCGGAAGTGTTCCAGAATGAAGTCAGCCGCTTGGTCATAGCTGACTGTACTATTATCGGAACCGATAGGAGCGTACACATCATACCAACTCAGCTTGGAAACCCCCAACAAAGAAGCTTTCCGCTCAAAGAACTGCAAAAATTTACCCTTATTTTGGCTAATTACTTCCCACATCGTCGTCAAGGTTTGTTCCGACATGCGGTTGATGTCAAGGGGTTCCTTCAATACGGAATCCCATCCGCGATGACGATACAAATTTAAGCGAAACCCACCCAGATGGTTTAGGCTGGAAGCGAGCAGCTCCGATTCGTGCTCCCATGCTTCATTCATTCGGCGAAAAACGGTTTGCCGCACCTGACGATCCGGGCTGGAGAGCTTGTTGGCAGCTTGCCCGACGGATAGTTGCTCCGTTTTTCCATCTTCCTCAAAGGGAATGGTGATCCGGCCGACAATCGCATTGTACAAATCTCCCCAGGCATGGTATCCATCGACGGACAAATCTCCTGCCAAGCTCTCCTGATCCGCAGGCAGCTTCTCCAATGCCCGCCGACGCCGCTCCTCCAAGGGAAACGCGAGGGGTTGCAGGCGGGAATCACGCAAAAGCCGGTTCCAATTTTCCTGGTCCGTCTGCTTGATCAAATGGTCCAGCTGGTTCATACCAGCACTAAAAGCGGCCCCTACTTGTGATAGCCGCCCCCGCAGAATTTTTGCCCCTTCATCTTTTACATCCTGGGCTGTTAAGCAGGAGATAAAGGCACTTGCTTCCCCCAAGCGACGCGATAAATCCTGGACAGTCTCCACAATTTCATGCCATGAATCCAAATCGTTGGTGTTTTGCACATCGGTCTGTTCCACCTTGGCGGAAAACGTTTTTACATCTACCTCCAACTGCTCCAAATAGCGCTGAAATTCTGGAGATTCACTTCCTCCGGGAAAGAAGACATCCAAGTCCCACGTTAAACTATATTTGCTTCCCATAATCTCACCCTTTATTTCTAGTGTCGAATCAACAGCCCCATTATACCATGAACAAAATCAGGACCCACTGCGAAAAGTATTACAAGGGTATTTAGACTTAATATTCCCGTAGTGCCTGCCGAATTGCCGATCTTTCCATAATGGATGCCTCCTTTGCCAAGGTCGTTTGTATACTCTCCATTCCCTGGGAAATGATGATTCACATCACCGTTTTCCTCAGTCAATCATCAATATAATCTTGCCGATATTCTGATCAGCCTCCATATAGCGATGGGCCTCCACTACTTCCCGCCAAGAGAAAATGCGATCAATTACCGGCTTTAGCTTGCCTTCACGAAAGAGCGGCAGCGCGTGATCGACAAAGTCCTTGGTTAACTCCGCTTTATATGAGGGGCTGCGCGAGCGCAGGGTGGTCGCTTTGATATGGATGCGTTTGGCCATCAGTGAACGTAAATCCACTTCTTTCACCCGGTAACCGCCCAAGGTGCTAATCAAAATCCAGCGGCCATCCACTGCCAAGGAGTCCAGGTTTTGCTCCCAATGAGCGGCCCCGACAAAATCCAATACCACATCCACTCCTTCGGCAGTAGCTTCTTTTACTGCGGCGGCAAAAGAAGTGACCTTGTAATCGATGGCGACATCCGCTCCCAGCTGGCGACAAGCCTCTCGTTTCTGCTCCGATCCCGCTGTTACGATCACAAACGCTCCCGCCTGCTTCGCCAACTGAATGGCGGCGGTTCCTACACCGCTGGCACCGGCGTGGATCAAGACCCGATCCCCCCGCTTCAGTTCACCTAACCAAAATAACGCTTGATAAGCGGTTAGATACACCTCGGCGATCGCCGCCCCTTCTGCAAAACGATATCCGTTGGGAATCGGCATAGCCAACTTCCCTGGGATGACGGCGTATTCGGCATAGCCCCCACCTGGCAATAATCCAAATACACGGTCACCGGGTTGCCAGCCGGTACACTCCGCTCCTACTTCCACCACCTCACCTGCCATCTCCAACCCGAGAATGGGGCTGGCTCCCGGCGGTGGTGGATATTTTCCCTGTCGTTGCAACGTATCCGCCCGATTCAAGGCGGTTGCCTTCACCTTTACCAACAAATCTCGGTCCGTATGGCGGGGAAGCGGCGCTTCCCCCAATGTCAACTGTTCCGGCCCACCCGGTTTTGTCACGATCACCGCTCGCATGGCTTACCCTCCTAATGTCGGTTTAGAGCTGTCGCGGAGGTGCGGTACCGGATTTTCGACTCCGCACCAGCAGCTGTTCTACCCCTCAGCCAGCAGACAAAGAAAAAGCATGTGTGACCAAAGTGGTTGGGGCCGGACCGGCACTCCACTTCATGGTCGGTGCCAACAGATACTGCGCTGGAGATCGGCCACTCCTGAAAGAGCTAAATACGCCTTTTTCTCTTTAAGCCGCATCATAGGTAGTGGAGTCCACCATCCGGTTATACGCCGCTTCCCACTTTCCCGCTTCCGCTAAACTCTCGGCTTCTTTCCAACCGTCCTCATCCGTGTAGCTGGCATACCCTCGCAACCGCCGAAAAGTTTCTACCGCCTGTTGCCACTCCCCTTCCTCCACAAAAAAGAGGGAGCGCTGATGAAGAGCATAGCAAAGACCCGGCCCCACCAAATTGGAACCGTCCGCAGGCGGTAGTTCCCGAAATCGTTCCTCTTCCTGCTGAATCAATTCTTCCAACTGCTGGTGAGCCTCTTCCTGCCTGCCCAGACGATACCGATAGTAGCTTAAGTAAACTTGTAGATGGGTACGGCTCATCATATAATTCATCGATTCCGGAAACTGCGCCACTCCTTCCGCCATCCGGGCCTCCGCTTCTGCAAACCGTTCCCACTCCGCATCCAATTCTGCCATCTCCACCAAACTGCGCACATAGGCAAAATGTCGGTTCTCATTTTCCTGTGGGCCTTGAGAAGCGATCGTTGCAAATAGTTCGTAGGCCAACTCTTTTTCCCCACGTTGCAACAACGTAACCGCAATTAACATCCGAGCGTTTAAATCATCAAAATCCTGAAAAGTGGTATTGGGTAAAAGATGGGCAACCCGCACTCTGGCCGCCTCTTTTAACGTTTCGATTTCTGTCAACGAAAAACCCTCCCAACCGGCCGGCCTATTCTCAAATAACCGGCAATACTGCCCCTATTGTACCATGTTAGCCGATGCAAAAAAGACACCCTGCTGTGGGTGTCGAGCCGCGAATTACAACCGTTTTAGTTCATCACTGTATGAATGGGGTGTACTCCGTTCTTCCATCTTGCCCTCCTCTTCCACCCGCATGCGATTACGATGTTTGACGGGCGGTGCCGGTGGAAGAGAACGGGTCTCCTGTACCAAGGGGTCCACATGATCTTCTCGTTCAAATGACTGATCCTGCGCCATTTGACATCACCTCCAATAATCCATAGACTGCGATGGGATAAACAGAATTATGCAGTCGGCGGTTGAGGAGTTGGCTTTAAGCTTCTTTTTATATGGAACCGTTTTTTCATTGGTATGATTGTCACACTATTGGACTACCCATAGAAAGAAGGGGGCAATATTTCTACAAGGCGATGGACGAAAGCGACGAGCATGTGATAGGGTAAAATGGCTATCGTAAAAGCAGAATTACCCAGAAAGGATCGACAGTAATTGATGTGGTTCGTATGGGCCCTATTAAGTTCCATTATATTTGGTATGTCCGGTTTTTTGATGAAAGCCAGCTCCCATCATCGTGGTGCAGTGATTGAAACTTTGTGGGCACTCTATTTAACAGGTACGATTGGTTTTTTATTGTGGGTGTGGGCATTTGGCCAATTTCGCTTCGATGGCGCTGTTTTATTGGGCGGGTTGGTCATTGGGATCGGTTCAGCCGCCGGCAATTGGTTGTTTATGCTGGCTTTAAAGAAAGGGCCTGCCAGCCTTACCTCACCACTAGTTAATACCAATATTCTCCTCATCATTCTCTTTTCCATCTTGTTTTACGGTGAGCGGCTCTCTTTGATGGAGGGGATTGGAGTAACGTTATTGGTGGCAGCGGTTTTCCTGATCCCGATTGATCCCGATGAAAAATTGGCCGTTAAAAACCGCCGGTGGTATGTGCTCGTCATTGCTGCTACTCTTCTTTTTACCTTTCGAAACGGTGGGTTAAAGGTGACGGAAGAAGCGGGATTGGCTGGGGAGATCGTTCTTTTTTACGGCTACCTGTTTAGCCTGATTTGGATGTCCGTAGAAGTGTGGAGGCGACGGAGGAGTACGACAAATGATTCCGACCGCACTCCCGTCAGCATCCGGAAGGGATTGATATGGGGTGGAGCGGCAGGTATTTTTTCCTTTATCGGCATGCAACTTTACACCATTGCGCTTATCGATGGGCCCGCCAGCATCGTCGCCCCCCTCTTCGCCACCAACAGCCTTGTTGTGGCACTTTTATCGATCCTGTTTTTCCGGGAGCGCCTTTCTCTGATCCAAAAATGTTCCTTGCTCTTTCTGTTTACGGGTTTGGTACTGACGCGTCTGTAACCACAAAAGATGCCCCAAGAGTAACCCCAAATATCACCCGATAGAGAGGCCCTACGTGCGCAAAAGACCGTGAACATCATATCGACAAGGTTCCTGCCATAACAAAACAAAACACGGACAAGGAGGAAAAATCATGTCCCGCCCCATCCCTGATCTCTGTCTGGAAAGCTTAACCGGAGAGACGGTCTGCCTGCGGGAGCTGCGCGGCCGTCCCGTCATCCTCTCCTTTTGGGTGACGTGGTGTCCGGCGTGTCAACAGGATTTACCCACAAAGGATCGCTTTTACCGTTCGCTGCCTACGGATGCTCCTCTGGTCATGTACAGCATCAACGTGACAGGACGGGAGGTGGAACCAGAGCGGGTAGCACCCTTCGTCCATCAACTTGGACTCGCCCTACCTGTACTGACAGACAAAGGGCGAACCGCCTACGACGCCTTTGGTCTCACATCGGTACCAGCAACTGTGCTGATCGATGCACAAGGAAACATCCGTGGAATCTTCGATGAAACTGTCCCCTTTGTCAATGTGGTCGCAGAGGCAGGAAAGCTGCTTCTCTAACGCTTGTCTACATGGATGGAGGTGGTTCCCATCGATTGGTTGGAAGCGCTCATATTGGGCGTCATTCAGGGGTTGACGGAATTTTTGCCCATCAGCAGTACTGGTCATCTCTATTTGGGCAGGCATCTGTTTGGATTGGATGAAGCGGGCTTGTTTTTGGATACGGTTCTTCACACCGGCACCCTGTTGGCGGTGCTGGCCGTCTACCATCGTGAATTGTGGGAAGTGGTGCGGCGCCCGTTTGGACATTTGGGACGGCTCTTGCTCATAGGAACGATTCCCACTGCCGTCATCGGCCTGACGTTTAAGGATTTCTTTGAAGAAATCTCCCGCACTGGCGTCACCATCGGGTGGGAGTTCCTCGCTACCGGTACGATCCTGTGGCTGTCCGATCGCATCAAAGATCAGGGCCATAAACAACTGGAAGAGATCCGCCCCATGGATGCAGTCGTAATCGGTACCTTTCAAGGAGCTGCTATTCTACCTGCCATCTCCCGTTCCGGCCTCACAATCGCCGCCGCTCTGATGCGGGGAATCGACAAAGGAACAGCCGCATCCTTCTCCTTCTTTCTGTCGATCCCTGCGATTGCGGGTGCATGCCTGTTGCTAGGAGTGGATCTCTTTAGCGGTCACGTTCACCGCTTGCCGCTATCGTCGTTGCTCCTGGCCATCACGTTGTCAGCACTGTGTGGCTATGTGGCGATTCGCTGGATGATCCATCTGTTGCAGCAGGGATCGTTAAAAGGGTTTGCCGTTTATGTATGGATTTTAGGGAGTGTGGTTCTGTTTTCGCAATGGGCCGGTTTATTCTAGCGGAAAGAGCCCTTAACCAATCGAAAGCCGCCGCACCAATCAATGGCGGCAGCTCCGGCAAACAGCTCAACAGCCCCTTTAAACACAACAAACCGACCTCTCATAACAACCACAAGGCTACAATCACCGTCGCAGACACGATGCCACCCATCACAATAAAGGTAACGGTAATGCCGTTTCCTTTTTCCCGTAAATGCATAAAGGAAGCTAATTGCAACACGATTTGCCAACAGGCCAACAATACGATCAGAGTAATCGTCCAAACCGGCGAAAACCACTCCATCACAACGAGAACAAAAGCGACACTAGTCAGTAAAATCATCCACAAAAACGAAAACAGATACTTCACTTCCGGGGTTCCTGGCTGTTTAATCCGCTGTTCTTGGGCCTGTGGTTTTTCCAATTGTGCCATTATATTCACCCCTTTAATTTGGAGTGTTAATTGTATGAATATTATGGCGCAAGTGCGATTTGTTTGTCAATATCACCCATATACCGGTGGCCGATGAAGACTTGATCTTAATCCTGAATCCACTCTGAAAGAAAAAAAAACGGAGTTTCCTCCGCATTTTTTAGAGATAATCCGGACTGTACACCACTTCCAACTTCAGTCGAAACGGATCCTCAAAAAAGACGGCATAATATTCCCGCTGTGAATCAAAGTTGCCCGGGCTATCATACAGGAGCGAAATTCCCCTCTGCCTGAGAAAATCGGCAACTTGATCCACAGCAACAGCACTGTCCGCTTGAAAGGCGATATGGTTTAACCCTGGTCGCTTACGATGAAATCCGGCATCCCGATACCGCTCTTCACACTGAACCAAACAGAGCTTCATCCGTCCATTGCCAAAAAGAACCCATTCCGGCTGACGCACCTCCATTTGAAATCCTAAAAACGCCATCAGCGGTTTATAAAAGGAAAGTGCCTCTTCTAAATCCGCTACATTGTAGTCAAGATGTGAAAAGTGAACTTGGATCACAACGGTTGCTCCTTTTTACTTCAATTCCAATAGCAGCTTATCCATACAAGTGGTATACGACTCCAATGTTTGTGTAAAACGAATTGCGTCACCGCCATCCAACACGCGATGATCAAAGGAAAGAGAGACGTTCATACGCCAACCGATATCCAGTTTCCCTTCCTTTACCACCGGACGTTGCTCGATTGGGTGAATGACGAGAATCGCCACTTCCGGCGGATTAATAATGGGGGTGGCTCGCTGTCCACCCAGGGGGCCGGTATTGCTGACAGAAAAGGTACTTCCGCTCATCTCTGTCGGTATCAGTTTTCCCTGACGGGCTACCTCTGTTTTTTGCTTTAGCTCATCCGCTAATTGACAGATGTTTTTTTCTTCAACATGATGTAAGACCGGAACCAAGAGTCCCTGTGGGGTATCCGCCGCTACGCCAATGTGAACCGGCTGAAATTTTTGCACCACCCTGCGGTCCTCGTCATAATGGGCGTTTAATCGAGGATGATCCCGCAAGCTGATGGCGATGATCTTGATCAGAACCGAGAGGTAACCTATGTTTTTTTCACCGGCTGCTCTGATCCGTTGTCGCCACCCGACAAGAGCAGAGACATCCAATGTATCAAAATGGGTCGCGTGTGGCTTATGGCTGAGGGAAAAGGTGAGGCGTTCTGCAATCACTCGGCGGATGGGAGAAAGAAGCTCTTCCGTATAATCCTCACTCGCAGGCTTATCGCTCGCAGAGGAGGAAGCGGTGGGATGGGTAAGCGATCCGCCTTCATTTGTTCCTGGTTTATTTGAATTCGCCTTCGCTTCCATTGTTTCAGCACAAGCAGCAACCCGACGCACATCCTCATCCATCACCCGTCCTTGGGGACCGCTTCCTTCTAAATGTGTGAGCGCCACCCCCAATTCCCGTGCCAGGCGGCGGGTGGAGGGAGCCGCCAGCACCCGACGCTCTTGGGAGTCCTTCTCCCCTCTCCTGGGGGAGGGTGGGGGAGAGAGAGTCTGCTCGATCAATGGCTCCTCTTCCGTAGCAGCGATCACGACCAATACTTCTCCAACCGGTACGGTAGCCCCTTCCTGCCAAGGCAAGTTGTTTACACGTCCGGCCGCTGGGGAGGGAAGCTGTACCACCGCTTTATCGGTCTGCACCTCAGCCAGAGGCTGATCCACATCAACCCTTTCCCCTTCCTGTACCAACCAGCGTACCAGATTTGCTTCCGCTACACCTTCTCCGATATCCGGCAATTTAAATTGGACTGTCATGGGCTTTCCTCCTCATTAAAAAGCCAGCACCTTTTCTACTGCACGATCAATGCGTTCTTGATTGGGTCGAAAATCATCCTCCAACGCAAACATCGGCACCGGTACATCATAACCGGTCACTCGAGTGATGGGAGCCTCTAACCATAAAAAGGCATGTTCATTGATCAACGCGGTCAATTCCGCACCTAAGCCGCCTGTTTTGGGCGCTTCATGGACAATTAGCACCCGACCCGTTTTTCGCACCGAGGACAGAATCGCTTCTTCATCCAATGGATATAAACTGCGTAGATCCAGCACATCCCAGCTCACCCCACGCTGCGCCCACCGCTCTGCCGCTTGCTCCACCAAAGGCACCATCGCTCCCCATGCCAGCACCGTCAGTGCTTCTCCCTCCCGTACCTGCCGCGCTTGTCCCAGCGGAATCACATACGCTTCCTGCCGAACCTGTTGCCGAGTCGATCGGTATAATTTCATCGGTTCCAAATAGATGACAGGGTCTGGATCGCGAATTGCCGCCAGCAGCATCCCTTTGGCATCAGCTGGAGTGGAAGGGACCACCACTTTCAATCCAGGGATGTGTACAAACAAGCTCTCAGTGGAATCTGAGTGAAGCTCCGGCGCCCGGATTCCGCCTCCATAAGGTGCCCGCACGACGATGGAGGCGGAATATTGCCCCTGTGTGCGGGTGCGCAGGCGGGCAGCATGAGAAACAATCTGTTCAAAAGCAGGATAGATAAAACCCATAAACTGAATCTCTGCCACCGGTCGCATCCCGTTGATCGCCATGCCGATCGCCGCTCCGACGATGCTCGCTTCAGCCAAGGGTGTATCGATCACCCGCTCATCTCCAAACTCCTGCCACAACCCCTCCGTGGCTCGAAATACACCTCCATTTTTACCGACGTCCTCTCCCAGGACCACAACACGTTTATCTTGGCGTAATGCGGTAGCCAATCCATCGCAGATCGCCTGTATCATAGTGAGCTCAGCCATGGGCTTCTCCCTCCACCTGTGCCCGCTGCCGCTTTAGTTCAGCCGGTAAGGATTGATACACATGGGCAAACAGATGCGTCGGTGGCGCTTTCTTCGCCTGGGATGCTTTTTTCCAGGCTTTATCTACTTCTTCGCGGCAGCGCCGGTGACAGGTTTCCACTTGCCCCCTCGTCAACGTGCCATCGATGAGGAATCGTTTTTCCAACCGCTGAAGCGGATCGCGTCGTTCCCATTCCTTTACTTCATCTCGGTTGCGATAACGCTTGGCATCATCGGCAGTTGTATGAGAGCCTTTTCGGTAGGTAACCGCTTCGATCAGCGTCGCTCCCTCTCCACGGCGGGCCCGATTGAGCGCTTTGCGCATCACATCATACACCGCCACTACATCATTGCCGTCAACGCGAACGCCGGGGAGGTTATAAGCCCGCGCTTTTTCCGCTACCGTCGCTGTGGCGGATTGGCGGGAGAAGGGAACGCTGATGGCGTAATGGTTGTTTTGGCAAAAAAAGATACAAGGTAGGCGAAACACGCCAGCAAAATTGAGCGCCTCGTGAAAATCCCCTTCTGAGGTGGCACCGTCACCAAAATAAGCGACAGCAACAGAAGATTCCCCACGCCATTTAGCCGCCCATGCCGTGCCAACCGCTTGCGGCAATTGGGTGGCGATTGGCACACAGGGTGGAAGGATACGCACTCCTTTTGGTGCGATGTTCCCTTCTACCCGCCCCATCCAGTAGAACAAAATCCGATCCAACGGCATCCCGGCGATCATGGCGGCACCATGGTCGCGGTAGCTGGGAAAAATCCAATCCTCTTTTGCCAACGCCAGCGCGCTTCCCACTTGAGCTGCCTCCTGCCCTTCCAGCGGGGCATAAGTGCCGATTTGTCCCTGGCGCTGTAAAATGACGGATCGACGATCCATGGTACGGGCCAATACCATCCCCTCGTAGAACTTCCGCTTCATTTCCGACGACAAACTCTCCCAAACCGGACGCCCTTGGTCCGACAAACTTCCATCCGGTTGCAGAAACTGTACGGCTTGATCTGACTGTTGCAACATCGGCCTCCTCACTCCCTACCCTTTGCACTCCATTCCGAGCAAGATTCGTTTTAAATCACTCACTCGTCGCAATCGCTCCAATACCAGACGATCCGCCGCCCGACACGTGGGCAGATCCTCTTCCTGGGATAATCGATATATGTTGAGCAACATCTCATAAATCCCTTGTGTCTGTGCCATCACCCGCTCCAGATGAAATCCGTTCCGTTCATCCGCCACCTGGATCAATCCACCGGCATTAACCAGATAATCAGGCGCATACAAGATTCCGCACTGATGTAAAGCATCCCCATGCTCATCCCGTTCTAATTGATTGTTGGCGGAACCCACGATCGCCCGACAACGAAGTTGATCAATCGTGATATCGTTGATCACTCCACCAATGGCACAAGGCGAAAAAATATCACAGGGCTGGCGATGGATCTCATCGACGTCCACTATCGTAATTTCGGGATGATGGTGTTTCCACTCCGCCAACCGATCGGGATGGGGATCGGCGATCATCACCTGTACACCCGCTTCCACCAATTGCGAGACCAAGCGTCCTCCCACTTTGCCCACGCCTTGGATGGCAATCCTTTTTCCTTCCAGGCTGGGGTCGCTCCATAGATGTTCTGCAGTGGCCCGATATCCTTGCATCACGCCAAAAGCAGTGGGAATCGCCGTATTTCCGCTGCCGCCGTGACTGACGGGCAAACCGACAAACGATTGTGACTCCCGTGCCGCATGCACAAAATCCTCCGGGTTGGTTCCCATATCTGTCCCAGTGATAAAACGACCGTTTAAACCGCCGACAAACCGACCCAGCGCACGAAACAGTTCAGGGCTTTTATCTCGTTGCGGATCACCGATAAGAACGGCTTTTCCGCCACCGTAGTCCACATCGGCCAACCCGCATTTATAGGTCATGCCTTTGGAGAGACGTAATACATCTTTGACTGCGGCATCGGTGGACTCATAAGGAATCATGCGGCAACCGCCCAGCGCCGGTCCCAATGTCGTATCATGGATGGCGATAATCGCTTTTAACCCTGAGGTCTGATGAAGACAAAAAACCACCTGCTCATGCCCGTCGCGTTCCATCAGGGCGAATACGTCTTCCATCAACGGTTCGGCATCTGTTTGCATCTCTTCGTTTTTTATCACTTTCACAGCCACCATTCCCCTTTGGGATGAATAAGGCGATTATCCCTATGCTATGTCAAAGGAGAATCGGGCGTGCTTTTCAAGTGTGTTGATTAGCTATGGATGGAGAGAGGGATTTTGAATATTCGTACCTCCCTCAAAAAGAAAAGCCCTTAATAGGGCTAGGCAAACCGGTTCTTTAAATACCCACATATCGATTTCCGTCTTCTGTATTCTTAGGCCGAAAAGCGGCTTCAATGTTTAGTACTTTCATGATCCGCTCCAGCTTCTGTACACTGATTCCATGGTATTCATTAGACTCATCCATGGAAACTTGAGAGGGAGAGACTTTCAGTCGACGTGCGAGTTCTGCCTGTGTCAATCCACGGTAAATTCGAACTGAACTGATGTTATGGCAGGGGCACTAAGCCTTTTGCCCCGTGTCGGTGTCGGGCGATGCGCGAACAATAAAGAAAGTTGTATGATATAACTTTAACCAATCCCTCCATCCACACAGCATAAAGTAAAAAGAACGGCCCTGCGCCAAATGGCGACAGGGCTTTTTTTACGAAACATGGCTTCGGGTTTCTTCTAGGCAGCTTTCACAGATGATTTTCTCTTTGAAATAGAAGAGACCGTCTTTGGAATCGCAGAAAATACAGGATGGATTATATTTTTGTAACACAATGGTGTCTTGGTTGACAAAGATCTCCACACCATCGTGCGGGTTGATGTTCATCGTGTCCCTGAGTTCCTTCGGCAACACAATCCGGCCGAGGTGATCCACTTTGCGAACGATCCCGATCCCTCTCATCAGTGATTCCCCCATTCCTTCGAATTCGCAAGCCAATATGGGAGGTGTCAGCTTGCTTTCTGGGGAAACACCAGTAAAAACGATCGCATTTCCGTTCACTCCAAGCTCAACTCTTCATGGTTGGAATGAGCGGAAGGCCCATGTTCCCTCTCCGGATCTGCTGGTGGGTCTTTAGACGGATCTTCAGACTCCGGTTTATCGGATTCGTTCTCCTCTTCATCCGAATCAGGCTGGGTAGAAGCCGGGTTCTCCTTAGAAGGATCCTCTTTTGCAGGTTCATCGGAAGAATCGTTTTTAGGAGTCTCTTCTTCTTCTTCTGGCTCCTGCCCTTCTTCTACATCTTGCTCATCCTTGTCAGACGGCTCATCAGCAGGCGAATCAATTTGTTCTTCTTCCTTTTCATCCTCTTTATCAGAGGGAGACTGATCTTTCTCATTCTCTTGCTCGATTTCCTTCTCTTCTTGAATCCATTCTTCCCATTCTTCTTTTGAAGGTGGATTGCGCAAAATAGGGGTCAAGTCCACCAATTCCATCAGTTCGGTCATGGAGAGACCCACCAATTCCTCCGGCGGCAGATCAAGACCATTTCGCTTCGCCAAAAGCCATACCGCATACTTTGAGGGGGATAGGTCGTTTTTCTCCGCCTCTGCTTTCAACATATCCGGCAATGGCAAGGTATACAGATCCACTTTTGATTGGCTTAGCTCTGTATCGGTACCGATACTTTCTTCAATCTCACTCAAGGTGCTTCTGGATACTTCAGCATCTTTGGGTTCTATTGCAATCTGCGAGACTAGAATGCGTTCATTGGGTTCCAGATACCCCTGTTGGCGAGCTCGATTTAATAATTGAACCACCAACCGCTTGGCGGGAACTCCTTTCCAGTCCAACTCCTGAATTAATTGTTCACCGGTTGAATTAAAAGCCCTTACTTCCACCACACGGCTTTTCTTATCCAATCCCAGTTCCAGGCTAGGGTTTAAATCGATATAGATATAGGTTTCAGCATGGGCCTGGGTGGGAGCCCACATCAATGGCAGCAAAATGGTCATAATCACCATCATAGCCGCCACACCACCAGCCAAGATCGCTTTTCTGGGTAGATTCAATGGGAGGAAAAACTGTTTCTCCAGTTCAAAGGTGATTTCCTGGCCGATCTCCGCCGCGGCATCCTGTTTCGGCACCTTAATAAATCGTCCTTCAGGAGTCAGCACCACATAATGCCGCCGACTGACTTCCATTACCATCCCCTTCTGCACGAATTCCACCTCCCTTCCTGTCAATTGGCAAACCTAGATAATCTCTCATCAAAGGCAAGTCCTCAACCAAAACTAGGACCAACGCCGTCAAATAGATCCGATGCCGCTTCAATGTGCGCCGATGGCAGCCGATCTGTTCAGCAAAGCTTTTCTTAATCTTCTTTTGATGCAAAAATTCTTCCATCCATTGTTGATTTGCCGCGATTTCTAACGCGATTGACAACATGTTTTCCCTCGTGTCCCGATGTTTGGGAGAAGCTTTAACCAAGTCGGTCAGTTTGATTCCAAAACGGGCCAATGCTTGGGTAAATTGCTCAATCTCAGATCGGCGTATTTCAGCCAGTTCCCGTTCCCGAAACTGTTCAAAGGATTCCGCCACCACTTCCTTGTGGACAGACTCGTTTTCCCTGGCATCGGGAGGAATCAACGGCACTTGGTTTTGATGTTTTTGCTCCCTGCGATAGTAATCAGTTAACCTTCGCTGAATCACCATATAGGCGAAAGTCAGAAAGGACGACGGTTCGCTGCGACGATACTGCGTAATCGCCTCGTTAAATCCAGCCAGTGCAATTGTGTATTCATCATCCTGTAACGTTATGCTTCGCTTACAGATGCGTGAGGCGATTCTGATGATATAGGATTGATATTCGCCCAACAGCGCTTCACGCTGCCCGGAAGACTCGTCGGCTTGGGCTGTTAATACGCGCTCTTCCAACTCTCGCCTTTCCTGGTTATCACCGTCCCCCAGGACTTGCAATGCCGACACCTCTCCCTACTCTATATATTCGTAACTGCGGTTTGTTTTTTGTCCATTTTCTTTTATTTTCCATATGAAATAAGTTAGAGGGAAGAATAAATGCAAAAAAGAACGAAATCAGCAACATATTCATTATAAACGAGCACACACGGAAAGCCAGTTACTTATGGATTGAATTGCACCGTTATGCCAAATTGATTGTACAAAAGAGCCCGATTCAGGAGAATCGGGCTCTTGTTTTTCCTCTTTTCTATCCTACCATGAAACTTTTATCGATTCACGGAGGATGATCGAACTTCTGTGAGCACATCAGGATTTTCCAATGATGAAAGGTCTCCCGCATCCTGATTGAGATAAGCCGCTTTGAGCACACGTCGCAAAATCTTGCCGTTGCGGGTTTTGGGCAACTCACGTACAAAATGGACGACACGAGGGCGAAGGGCCTTGCCCATCTTTTCTCCCACCCAACGCAACAATTCACCGCGTAATTCCTCTGCTTCATCGACATCCGGTTTTAACACAACAAAGCAAATGGCCACCTCTCCTTTATCGGCATCCGGCACTCCAATGGTGGCCGCCTCCAATACCGCCGGATGATCCACCAGGATCGACTCTATTTCAGCTGGACCCAAACGCTTGCCGGCAATCTTCAAGGTATCATCGGAGCGACCGGTAATATACCAAAAGCCTTCCTTTTCAACCTCCACCCAATCGCCGTGCACCCACACATCGGGAAAACGCTTCCAATAAGTTCGTTCATAACGATCCGAATCTTGCCAGAAACTTTGTGTCATCCCAACCCAGGGTTGTCGAATCACCAATTCTCCCACTTCACCTCGGATACTTTCACCGCGTTCATCGACCACATCGACATCCATCCCCAACATCGGACCGCTAAAGGAGCAGGGAGCGATCGGTTTCATCAGGTTGGTAGCTAAAATGCCACCTGAAATCTCCGTACCACCGGAGTAGTTCCAGATCGGGACGCGCTTCTTTCCAACCTTTTCAAATAGCCACTGCCACGGTTCCGGATTCCACGGTTCACCGGTAGAGCCAAACACGCGTAAATCGTCCAAGTGGCGCCCCTCCAACCATTGGGGCCCATGTTTCATCAGTGCCCGCACCACTGTCGGAGAAAGGCCCAGATGGGTTACTCCGTGCGTCTCTACCAGCTTCCACAACCGATCGGGATGGGGATAATCTGGTGTCCCCTCAAACAGAAGCATCGTGGTTCCCGTCAACAGTGTACCAAACACCATCCACGGCCCCATCATCCATCCCATATCCGTCATCCAGAAAAGAACGTCCCCATCATCCAAATCCATGCCGTAAGCGGCATCGGAAGCAGCTTTAATCGGAAAGCCGGCATGAACGTGAACCGTCCCTTTGGGGCGGCCGGTGGTACCTGAGGTATAAATGATCATAAAGGGATCAGCGGCATCCGTCGGGGCAGCAGTCAGCGGTTGGCGGTCATTGGAGCGTAATTCGGTCCAGTTCAAATCGCGGGAAGTGGTTGGAATCTCCCGCCCCAACCGACGCACCACTACCACCCGCTGAACACTGGGGGACTGATCTACCGCCTTGTCCGCCTCTTCCTTCATCGCCACTGTTTTTCCCCGGCGCAAAAAGCCGTCGGCAGTGATCAACACCTTGGCTTCACTATCACGTAGACGTACCGCTACCGCCTCCGCACCATAACCGGAGAAGCAAGGCGTAAATACAGCTCCGATTCGGGCAACCGCCAACATCGCAATCACATTTTCCGCTACCATCGGCAAATAGATGGCCACCCGGTCCCCTTTGGCCACACCCAGTTCTTGCAAGCCGCGGGCGATTCGGTTTACCTCGGTCCACAACTCCCGATACGTCCATTTTTGAACCGTGCCATCGTCCCCCTCCCAGATAAGCGCCAGTCGCTGTCGGGAAGAAGGATCATTCACCCACCGATCAAGCGCATTGACTGATACGTTAAAACTACCGTCGACAAACCAGCGCGCCCACGGAATCCCGCGAGAAGTGTCCAGCACCTTCTGATAGGGGCGATCCCAGACCAGACCCAAATCTTGTTCCACCGTTCCCCAAAACCAACCGACATCGGAGACGGAGCGGCGATAAAATTCATCCACATCCGTGATCCCGACCTTCGCCATCAACCGTCCCAAACGTGACTGCTCTGTTAGCTCCTTATTTGGAAACCAAACCGCTTTTCCCATCGATACTCACCCCGATCATCGGATTAATGTAAGAGTGCAATCAATCGTTTTTCAATAAATATGACACACCAGCCTAAAAATAGGGTACAATAAGTGACACGATCGAAAAAGTGAGTGGTGGGTATGGACCAACGATACTTAAAACGAACAATTGTAAAAAGTGAAGTGGATAGCCATCACCTGGGTGAAACCCGGGACATCCAGGTATACCTTCCACCTGAACATGACGAAAACGCCGCTTATCCCGTCATCTATCTGCAAGATGGGGATGATTATTTTAACCTGGGTCGATTGGCAACCCAAGCCAACCGGATGATTTTGGACGGGGAGATCCGCCCCTTTGCAGCAGTGGCTATTCCGGTCGATAAACAAAATCGAATCGCGGAATATGCCCCTATCGGCTCGCGTCACGCTTCATATCTTCGCTTTTTTGTCGAAGAACTCCTTCCTTTTGTAGAAGGGGAGTTTCCTGTTACCATCGCGCCAGAAGAGCGGATCCTAGGCGGCTCCTCTCTTGGTGGAACCGTCTCGCTTCATCTGTCTTTGCAATATCCCCAACAGTTTCAGCGCATCATGTCACAGTCGGGAGCTTTTTTGGAGGCGACATTGGAGGCAATCCGTCACGTCGACACCCTCTCCCATCTGGAGATTTACCAATCCATCGGCAAAGCGGAAACCGCCGTCCCCACCAATTTAGGAAACCTGGATCTGTTGGCCCGCAACCGAGAAGTTCATCGGGCCTTGCAGGAAAAAGACGCCCGCGTTCACTACAGTGAACAGGACGGTAATCATACCTGGGGATTTTGGCAAAAAGATCTGCCCCAAGCTTTGGCATTCTTTTTCGGTTGACTACTCCCCATGCGTAAACGCTGGAGATTCACCACAGACACTTCCTACGGTACTTGGGTAATCTCCAGTAACCCGGAGAAATTGACCAAGACGCAAATGTCGTGCTTATAACCTAGCACGGCATTTTTTAGAAAATGCGGAGCCAAAACCCCAGAATAAAGTTGGCCATATGATGAGCAATCAGTGGATCATGATAGTGGCTTTTGCAATCATTCTATTTGGAAGCAAGGTAGCGTCAGTTATATACTGAAAGTATCGATCCAATAACAGCTTCAGGATGCTTCTCTAACCTGCCGTTTTTGGTAAAAATGCTTTTCAGCTAAATGCTGATTATATGATTCACCCAAATCTAGACGGAGGTGTAACCATGACCCCCAAAAATATCCCTCGGTAACCCCGTGCCCCTCCACCTTTCTTTTTCATTTCACAGACACGATTCACAATGAAAAAGAGAGGATGGCGAGTGATGAAACCGATTCAAACGGATTGGCAACATCTTCGATTCGGCGTCGAAATTGAATTTGTCGGCGGTACCCCCGAACGATTGGAGCGGTTGCCCGGCTGGACGATGTCATTGGATGAACGACAAACGGATGATAGCGGCGAGGAATCCGGCAGTGAATTAAAGCCGCCTCCACTGCAGTGGAAGGATCGGGAACAAATCCGTGTGATGCTGGCCCGACTTCAAGCGCAAAAGGCGATCGCCAATTGGAGCTGTGGACTTCATGTCCATGTTAGTTTGGAACCTTGGGGAAAAGAAGCGATCCTCCAGTTGATCGAAGCGGCTTTACGTTATCAAGAAGCCGTCAAGCAATTGTTGCAAACGAGCGCAGACCGGTTGATCTACTGCCCGCCTGTTACGAGGGAGCTGCTTGAGCGCTACCAGTCTGATCCTACGGAAGCGGCACTTTGCCATAAGGGACGCCCACAATCCCACCGCTGCGGCATTAACCTGGCCGCATGGTTTTGGAACAAAACGGTTGAAATTCGCTATGCAAACGGCTCCCTAGACTATAATGAAGTGATCAACACCGTTGAATTTTGTCTTCGTTTCGTCGCCGCCATCGGTACAGGGCGGAAGCTTCCCTGCGATCCTCAGGCCATGGCCTCTGAACTTGGCGCCCCAATCAGCGGTTATCCGCGCCCCCTTCCCGCTCCGCGTTGGTATCGGGAACGAATGTGGCTGGAAGAAGCGTTTGTTCCGGTCTTGGCCCCGCTTGCATCCAGCCTTGTTCAGGGTGGTGAAATCCTTCATATCCGACCTGACGCAGATGGAATTTTGGTTGTAATCGAAGATGCGAAGGGAAAGCCCCATCCATACCGTCTTCAACTCCCTAGCACAGGTTGGGATGCGACGCGCCTTCGTTCGAATGATCATTCAATTGTATAACCGCTAACAAAAAAACCCACACTGTGCGGGTTTCGTATTTAATGATTAAATTGGACCGAGTCCCGATTTCCCATCATCAGGCTTTATCCAGTAGCCTCAGTGATAGATCAGCAATATCGATCATAGGCGCTGGTCAGATTGGCGGAGATCTCCTCCAAGGAGCGATCCTCAATCTCATGACGCTGTACCATATGGACCAACTCCCCGTCTTTCATCAGGGCAAACGAGGGGGAGGACGGAGGAAAACCGGTAAAGTATTCCCGTGCTTTGGCCGTCGCTTCTTTATCCTGTCCGGCAAAAACCGTATACAGGTGATCCGGTTTTTTGTCATTGTTAAGCGAGTGCGCAACCGCAGGACGAGCCAACCCAGCTGCACATCCGCACACGGAGTTGACCACGATCAACGCTGTCCCTTTAGCTCCCTCTCCTTCCAATGCTTGCGCTACTTCCTCCGGTGTCGTCAATTCTGTAAAACCGATCCGAGTCAGCTCATCCCGCATCGGTTGGACCATCATTTGCATTTGTTGAATATAGAAATCTTGTGCCATTCCAAATCCCTCCTTGACTGTATTGTATCCAATGCAACCATCGGCGTCCACAACCTTAACAATTCCACGTTTGCCGCAACAAATCCGACGGGTAACATTACTGAAAGAACGTCGCTCCTGCATAAAGGTGCTCGCAAAAGCGCAACCTGCAAAATGTAACCCACTCACCCAACGCCAAGAGGTGGAATCTTCTATGACCGATACCGATCATCGCGAAAACACCCGACCACAGGAGACATCTGGCCAACATCTGCGCGCGTTTGGCTGGATGATTCTACTGACGGCAATCGCTTTTGCCGCTGTTGCAACCGGAACCTTATCAACCCCCCTCACCTTGACCGTCATTCTGGTTCTGGCTGTAATTCAAACCGTATTGCAGCTGACGACATTTATGCACTTGGATCGCCGCCATCAGCTTCCCATTTTATTTATGGCTAGTGGTCTCGGATTTAGTGCCATCATCGCGGTTGCACTGTGGTGGATGAAATAGAAGCAAATAGCGGCTCCTGCGGTGAATCTTCACTCAGGGGCCATCATTGTGTAATCCATGACTGCACAGATATTGCACAGTATTAAGTCCTTCCATCTAAAGAATCAACGATCAAAGATCAAACAGCCAAACATGCGCCTCTTTTTTTAACCGCACCCGCCATCGTTTCATTGGCACGGTTTTTGCATATATTTTTCCGGGTGCAGTTTTTCATGGGTATATTCTGAAGGAGGAACCTTTATGTTCAAAAAACTGTTTGGCATCTTGCAACGGGTGGGACGAGCGTTGATGTTGCCTGTCGCGCTATTGCCCGCCGCAGGTCTATTATTGGGGTTGGGTCATGAAAACGTTCTCAACCTTCCTTTGATGGAACAGGCCGGAAGCGTGATCTTTGACAACCTTCCCCTTCTTTTCGCTATCGGGGTGGCGGTCGGCTTGGCCGGTGGCGAAGGAACCGCCGGGGTGGCCGCCGTCGTCGGTTACTTGATTATGAATACCACCATGGGGATTTTAGCCAAAGATTCTGGGGTTGAGACAATCCAAGTACTTGGAATCGATACGATTCAAATGGGCGTCTTTGGCGGCATCATCATGGGACTAGTGGCAGCCGGACTATACAGTCGCTTTCACAATATTGAACTGCCCCAGTATCTCGGCTTTTTTGGAGGGCGCCGCTTTGTTCCCATCATCACGGCCGTCACTTCATTTTTGTTGGGGATTGCATTTACGATTATTTGGCCTCCCATCCAGAATGTCATCGATGCATTTGCCCTGATCGTAACGGAACAGAACACGCTATTGGCTGCTTTTATCTTCGGCATCATTGAACGGGCGTTGATTCCGATTGGATTGCATCACATTTTTTATTCGCCGTTCTGGTTTGATTTCGGCACCTTTCAAAATGCCAGCGGCGAAATTGCACGGGGAGACGTACAGCGATTCTTTGCCGGTGATCCCACCGCCGGTACTTTTATGACTGGTAAGTTCCCCTTTATGATGTTCGGTCTGCCAGCTGCGGCGCTGGCCATCTACCATGAAGCGCGCAAAGAGCGGAAAAAAATCGTGGGCGGATTAATGTTGTCGGCGGCACTAACATCCTTTTTAACCGGGATCACGGAACCGATCGAGTTTTCGTTCCTGTTTGTCGCTCCGGTACTTTATGCTATCCATGTCTTTTTCGCCGGGATCTCGTTTGCTCTGATGGATCTGCTCGGCGTAAAAGCGGGAATGACATTTTCCGGCGGCGTCATCGATTACATTTTGTACTGGAATCTTTCCACCAATTCGTGGATGATCATCCCGGTCGGTATCGCCTTTGCCGTTATCTACTACTTTGGCTTCCGTTTTGCCATCCGCAAATTTAACTTAAAGACCCCTGGCCGCGAAGATGAAAGCGAAGAGAGCGACGAAGATACATCCACCGGTGGAGGCGAATTGGCGCATGAGGTGTTGGAAGCCTTTGGCGGCGGAGAAAATATCACCAACCTGGACGCCTGCATCAGCCGTCTGCGCATCAATGTAAAAGACGCCTCCCAAGTGGACAAAGATCGCCTAAAGAAGCTGGGTGCATCCGGTGTGTTGGTTTACGGCGAAAGTGTGCAAGCCATCTTTGGTACCCAATCTGACATCATTAAAGGACAGATGCAGGATATTATGCGCGGAAAGAAACCACGCGCCGCTGAACCGATTCAAACCGAAGCGGACGGAAGTATCCGCGTCAGTGACGGTCGGGATGAAATCGGGGCACCGATGAAAGGGAAAATCCTATCCATCACCGAGGTGCCGGATGAAGTATTCGCCGGCAAAATGATGGGTGAAGGCTTTGCTATCGAACCCAGCGACGGTACCGTCGTCTCCCCAGTAGACGGCAAAGTAATCAATGTCTTCCCTACCAAACACGCCATCGGCATCCAATCCGACAACGGCATTGAAATCCTGCTCCATGTTGGCATTGATACTGTCAAGATGGAAGGGGAAGGCTTTACACTCCATGTGGAACAAGGAGCAACCGTCAAACGCGGTCAGAAACTCCTAAAGGTAGATCTGGATCTCGTCCGGAAAAAAGCAAAATCCACCATCACCCCCATCGTCATCACCAATCTATCTGAAGGGGAAAAGGTGGATCTACTCAAAGAAGGAGACGTTGGCTCCGGGGAAACAGGGATTGTCGCTATCAGCACGGAGTAAATAGAAAATCGGTCAATATGGCCACAGGCTGCTGATCTTATTCAGCAGCCTTTTTATATACACAAGTATGAAGAAACCGTCGACAAATCCCACCAACCGATACAGATCCAATTGTGGTTTAAGGCGTCTTACGCTTGTAAACTTGAATAGCAGCAATGGAGAAAGCAAGGAGAATACACGCCCAACATAACAAGGTAATCCATGCGCTGTTTCCAACAGAGTTACTCATCAACAAGGAACGTACGGTTTCAATCATTGGTGTCATAGGCTGGTATTCGGCAAATGAACGGACGATCTATGAGATCGACAAGAGAACGCTGTGTAGGAAAGTTTCGCTTTAAAAACTGGAGTAGATGACCGTTAGCCTGGTCCAATTTTTCTCACCTCGTTGATCGATTCTAATCTATAAAGTCAATTTCAATCTCATCCCAGATGTCGACGAGCCTTTTTTCTTAGTTCGGTGGGGAGGGACACACCCTCACACGCCAACAAACAAAAACCACCGGCTCAACCGGTGGTCTTTCACTCACTCCCCGTCCTTATCCCCAAACAAGCGCAAATATTTCCCATATCCTTCCTGCTCCAGCTCCTCCTTTGGAATAAAACGCAGGGCGGCAGAGTTGATGCAGTAGCGTAAACCCTCCGGTCCAGGGCCGTCGGGAAAGACGTGGCCCAGGTGGGAGTCGGCGGTTTTGCTGCGGACTTCAGTGCGGATCATACCATGGCTCTTGTCCTCATGCTCTTCAATCTCTTCCTTAGCAATCGGTTTGGTAAAGCTGGGCCAGCCGCAACCGGCATCGTATTGGTCCACGGAGCTAAACAACGGTTCACCGGAGACGATATCGACGTAGATCCCTTCTCGGTTGTTATTCCAATACTCATTGTGAAAGGGCGGTTCCGTGCCGTTTTCCTGGGTTACCTGATATTGTAGCGGTGTCAATCGCTCTTTTAACTCCTGTTGATTCGGCTTCTGAAAGTCAGCCAATTGGATCTCTCCTTCTTTACTTTTTCAACATCTTCTGCATCCGGTTGGCCGCCTCAATCACATAGGGGATCACTTCCCACATTCGCTCCAAGGTTAAGCGGCCCACCGGACCGGAGACGGCCAGTGCAGCGATAATTTTGCCGTAGCGGTTAAAGATGGGGACGGCGACAGCGGAGGTGCCCGCTTCTCGTTCCTCTACACTGGTAGCGTAACCTTCTTTCTTAATTACTTGCAATTGTTGCAAGTACTCCCCCTGATCCACCGACTGCGGCCAAGCCGGATCGCCTAAGATCAAGGCTTGCTCCGACGGCTCGGCAAAAGCCGTCAGCACTTTGCTGGATGCGCCCACCGCCAGCGGCATGCGCGCCCCGATCGGAGCGATGCGGCGAATCGTTTGGTTGCTCTCCACCGCTTGTACCCGAATCCGCTCAAATCCGTCACGGATGTATAGGCTGACCGTTTCCTCGATCGTATCGCGCAACTTTTCCATCTCCGGCAGAAACAGCGTAGCGGGATCGTCGGATTGGGAAAGATGAGCGGACAACTCCCAAATGCGAAAGCCTAAGCGATATTTTTCGGTGTCACCGTCGCGAATAAGAAACCCCTTCTCTTCTAGGGTGGCCAACAGACGGTACACTGTGCTTTTATTTAACTCCGTCATCCGCGCAATTTCCGTCAGGCTCAGTTCCGGCTCCTGGGTAAAGCAGAGCAGGATGTCCAAAGCACGCTCGGCGGCGCGCACGGTTTTTTTCGTTTCCATCGCGGATTGCCCCTTTAGTTCCACTTATTGAAAATTATTTTTATCGTTCAATTATACCCGTATTTTTTCCAGTTTGAAAGAGAGAATTAGACGAATCAGGGGTATACAAAGAGAAGGAGTCCATTGTATAATGAAAACGAAAAAGAAACGCGGTTTCAATAAGCGAAACAATGCGTTGGTACTCATCCTTTTCCAAGGAGGTTTTCCACATGTCCAAAAAGGATTTGTTTGGCGTGCGCACCAAGCTCTCCGCCGCCGGCAACGATTATCATTACTATCGCCTCGCCGGTTTGGAGGAGCAAGGTGTGGGGCCTGTCTCTCGTCTTCCCTTTTCCATCAAGGTACTGTTGGAAGCGGCCATCCGTCAACATGACGGTGTTGGCGTCACTAAGGATCACATCGAACAATTGGCCAACTGGGCCGATCGGTCGGAGCAAAATGAGGTGGCGTTTAAACCCGCCCGTATCGTATTGCAGGATTTCACCGGTGTACCCGCTGTCGTGGATCTGGCGGCACTCCGTTCCGCGATGCAACGGGTAGGCGGAAACCCGGACCGCATCAACCCCCTCATTCCGGTGGATCTGGTAATTGACCACTCCGTGATGGTGGATAAATTCGGAACCGAAGATGCCCTTGAGTACAACATGAACCGCGAATTTGAACGGAACGAAGAACGGTATCGCTTGCTGCGCTGGGCCAAAGAAGCCTTTGCCAACTTTAGCGCCGTCCCTCCGGCCACCGGAATCGTGCACCAGGTAAACCTGGAGTATCTGGCGAAAGTGGCCGCTACCCGCGAAGTGGACGGTGAAACGGAAGTCTTCCCGGACTCCCTCGTCGGTACCGACTCCCACACCACCATGATCAACGGCTTGGGCGTCGTCGGCTGGGGCGTAGGTGGGATCGAGGCGGAAGCCGGCATGTTGGGACAACCGCTCTACTTCCTTACCCCAGATGTAATCGGCTTCAAGTTGACTGGCCAGCTGGCTGAAGGTGCCACCGCTACCGACTTGGCCCTTACTGTTACCCAGATGCTACGGCAAAAAGGGGTAGTGGGCAAATTTGTCGAGTTCTACGGCCCTGGTCTCTCCAACATCAGCTTGGCAGACCGCGCCACCGTGGCCAACATGGCCCCTGAGTACGGCGCCACCATCGGTTTCTTCCCGGTAGACGAAGAATCCCTCAACTACATGCGTAACACCGGTCGCGACAACGATTTGGTGGAGCTGGTGAAGGAATACTACACTGCACAAGGGATGTTCCGTACCGACGATACCCCGGATCCGGTATTTACTGATACGATTGAATTGGATCTGGCCGACGTCAAACCCAGCTTAGCCGGTCCGCGTCGTCCCCAGGATCGCATCGAGCTGACTGATATGAAGAAAACTTGGGATGAGACGCTGACGAAGCCGATTGAAGAAGGCGGTTTCGGTGCCACTGAGGCCTCCAAAAAAGTAGCGGTGGAAATGGACGGCAAACGCTTTGAGCTGGACAACGGCTCTGTCGTCATCGCCGCTATCACCAGCTGTACCAACACCTCCAACCCGTCGGTGATGCTGGGTGCTGCCTTGGTTGCCCATAAAGCGGTACAAAAAGGGTTGACTGTGCCCCCTTATGTCAAAACCAGTCTCACCCCCGGTTCCAAAGTAGTGACCGAGTATCTGGAGAAATCCGGTATGATGAGCTCGCTCAATCAACTGGGCTTCACTTTGGCTGGATACGGCTGTGCGACCTGTATCGGAAACAGCGGTCCGCTGCCGGAGGAAATCTCGCAGGCGATCAACGATAACGACTTGACCGTGGCTTCCGTTTTGTCCGGAAACCGCAACTTTGAAGGACGGATTCATCCTGACGTCAAAGCCAACTACCTGGCATCACCTCCCTTGGTAGTGGCCTATGCCCTCGCCGGAACCGTCGATATCGACTTCGCTACCGACCCGATCGGACATGATGCGGACGGTAACGCAGTTTACTTTAAAGATCTATGGCCCTCCAACGCAGAAGTGCAAAAAACGGTGGAGGCGTCAATGAACGCCGATCAGTTCCGGGAGCAGTATGCTCGTGTCTTTGACGCCAATGAGCGCTGGAACCAAATGGATACCCCTGAAGGGGAATTGTACGAGTGGGACGAAAACTCCACCTACATCCAAGAGCCGCCTTTCTTTGTGGATCTCTCCCCGGAAGTGGAAGCGATCCAGGAAATCAATGGCGCCCGCGCATTGGCCATTTTGAAGGATTCCGTCACCACGGACCATATCTCTCCTGCCGGTGCCATCGCACCCAGCAGCCCGGCTGGAAAATACCTAAAAGATCATGGTGTCGAGCCGCGTGACTTCAACTCCTACGGTTCCCGCCGCGGAAACGATCGCGTTATGACCCGGGGTACCTTTGCCAACATCCGCATCCGCAACCAGATGGTACCGGGGACAGAAGGCGGATTTACCAAACATGTGCCTTCCGGTGAAACATTGGCGATCTATGACGCCGCTATGAAGTACAAAGAAGAAAACACTCCACTGGTGGTTTTGGCCGGTAAAGAATACGGCACCGGCTCCTCCCGTGACTGGGCGGCTAAAGGAACCAACCTGCTGGGCGTCAAAGCCGTCATCGCGGAAAGCTTTGAGCGGATTCACCGTAGCAACCTCGTCGGTATGGGTGTTCTGCCACTGCAATTCTCCGAAGGGGACAGCTGGCAATCCCTTGGCTTAACCGGTGAGGAGAGCTTTGACATCCTCGGTCTGGATGATAACATCCAACCGTTCCAAACCTTAAAAGTAAAAGCGACCAAAGCAGATGGCTCTGTCGTTGAATTTGACGCCATCACCCGCTTGGATAGCCAAGTGGATATCCAATACTACAAAAACGGCGGCATCCTGCAAACCGTTTTGCGTCAGTTCCTGGACAACAAAGAAGAAGTTAACGCCTAATGGCTGCCATTTTAGGCTTACACCACGGTGGAACCGGCTGGAATTGATCGAGCGGAAACGGTAAATATGAAAAACTCCCCTGTCTCAACATGAGGCGGGGGAGTTTTATTCTTTCACTTGCAAGTGGTTATTTTATTGCCTTAACTACCATTTCGTCAATCGAAGGCTGTTTCACTTGTCTTTATGAGCCCTCCAAAGATTGATTCGCCTTGACTAAGCGGCTACCCATACTGAATTGTTAGTGTCGAAACCAGCCCTTATAAGTCGACCGTGTAAAATCTTAACGAGTCACTTCATGTTCATGCTCTTCATGAAGCTGGCTTTCGCTCACCGGTTGCGGGCTCTTTTTCTTTCCATGCGGGATTTGTTTCCGCGCCAGGTCGTAGACGGCCGCCCCTACTAACTCACCGGCCTCTTGCAACCGATTCCGGTCGATTTTGTCAAATGTATCTTCCGGAGTGTGATACCACGGCTCCAAATTAGCGGTTCCAGGCTCGCGCCGGATAAAGTTGGCTGCATCGATTCCTGCCTCATAAAAGGCAACATGATCCGACGAACCCCGCTGGTAGAGCACGACGCTGTCGTTCCCCAGCCGCTCTGCTGCCGCAAACGCGAATTCCGTTACCGTATTGGGCTCTCCATCTACCACATTGAGGTATAGTTGGGTCGCTTGCTCCCATTTGGTGCCTACCATATCCATATTAAAATTGGCGATACTACGCTCAATCTCATCCGGGGACAGCTGACCGACATAATGACGCGACCCCAGCAATCCGATCTCCTCCGCCCCAAAAGCGACAAAGCGCACTTCCTTATCCGTGGGCAAGCCTTTCATAATCCGGGCCAGCTCCAGCATCACACCGGTGCCGGAAGCGTTATCGTTCGCCCCCGGAGAATACGGAACACTGTCATAGTGGGCGGTTACATAGACGATATCCGCATCCTTTTTCTCTTTTCCTTTTGGTTTTTTGACAGCGATCACATTTTGCGAGGTTTGGTTTGTATGGGCCTGGATCACCAGCTTCACTATCACTTCATCCGATTCCATCGCGGTCAACATCGCTTCTCCGTTTTCTTTTGTCACCGCCACCACCGGAATCGATATTTCTTCTCCCCCTAGGCTGGGACTCGGCGGAACGAGGGCATCCACATTATCGTAAATGATGACTCCCACCGCTCCCGCCTCCTCGGCATTGCGGGCTTTCTCAACAAAGGTGTATTCACCCCGTTGGATCAAAGCGATCTTGCCTGCAACATCAGCGGAGAAATCATCCTTCCCGCCTAAACCCGCATCCACTACACCGGTGCTCAGCCCTTCCTCCTCCGTTGGAGAAGAGCCAGTGGCGATTCGAATCGGAAGTTCCCGCTCACCCTCAAGATCGACGGTTAAACTTCCCTCCAGACGATCCGGGATATCAAATTCCTGTATCTCCACCTCGTATCCGTATCGCTTCAACAGTTGTTGAATATAGCGAGACGATTCCTTTTCCGCATCAGTGCCTGTCACCCGTGGCCCGATATCGACACTCAGATGGCGGATGTGATCCAATGCACGCCCGGAATCAAAGCGGGCAACGATTTTTTCATCATAAGCAGAATGCGGTGCTGCTTCTGCCGCCGCAGCGGATAATCCCACCACAAGTCCGCCCCACACCAAAACGATCGTTAACAATAATGGCAAAAAACGCTTCCCCATCGTGACCCTCCCCAAGATCAATGTGGCGAACCAATCATTTGGATAACATTTAAAATTATCTGATGACTAGTTTGCGATCATAATTATAGCGATGCTTTTGGAAGTGGACAAGAAGGAATTTAGGTAAGCAATCGCATAAGATCAAAAAAACCCGCCGTCGATGGCGGGGGACCAGAGACCATGATTTCATGAGAATTGTCGACCGGAAGGACTTATCCATTCATTTGCGTAGGGTTCACACATCACTGGATAGTGTTAAGCATACCAGTGAGTCGTGGATGGAGGAAACTATGGAGACCGGGTTTTTACCTTTGAAAAAGTTTGCATCGTTCGGTACCAGGAAGCAACCGTACCGTCAGGAACACCGGCGGTTAAAATTTTGCGTGGGCCAATCCGGCGGCAAGATCCCGCTTCCATCAAGAGAAGGTGGTCCGCCGCTTCTGCCAGCTCCAAATCGTTGGTAGCCAGTACAGTAATCCCGTGTTGACGACGGCGAGTCAATTCCTGCATAAACAATTGCCAGCCCCAATCATCCAATCCATGGGCAGGTTCGTCCAGCAACCAAATGGGTGGTTCGCTGATCAGACTGCGAGCGATTATGTAACGGGCTGCCACATCCCGAGACAATTCATTTAACGGCTGTTTTCGAACACCAGCCAACCCCCACCGGGCAATCAGCTCCGCGGCACGTTTTTTCGGTTGTGGAAGCTGATAGGATTGAGCCAGATACAGAAGAGACTCATCCAAGGGGGTGTCATGATTCAACCGTTTTCGCTGGGGGACATAACCGATACGCTGTCGCAGTGCTTCCATCGGGGAAGCACTGCCCATGGCAGCGATGCTTTTTGACCATACATGAACTTCACTGCGGTGGGTTTGGTAGGTGATCCTTCCGTCATCCGGGACAGCCGCCGCCGCAGTCACCCGCAGCAGTGTGCTCTTGCCGGAGCCTTCCGGTCCCAGTATGACAGTCACTCCCTGTTTTAGGGAAGCTGTGAAGTCCAGCAGTCCGGTCTGCGCTTGGCGTTGGTAGGAAAAACGATCGCCCTCTTCTTTTCCATAAAACACTTTGTTCACATGAGACCATTCAATGCGCAAGAAACCATCATCCTTTCCAACCCATCCGCTATCACCAGCATACCCTATCTATAGGAGTAATGGAAAGGCACAACCCCGGTTTCTGCCGGAAACGGTGACAACTTTGGTTGTGATTATCCTTTTTATAGACAGATGGAATCGACAAAAAGTTGCGGTGATCACATAAAAAAAATTCAATTTTTCCGTTGCCAATGTCATCCGGATATGATAAGTTGTTGGGCAAGCAACCTCATACAAACGGGAGCTTGGAGGAGCCAGGCTGAGAGGGCGGGTAATCAACGCCGACCGTTAAACCTGATCTGGGTAATGCCAGCGTAGGAAATGGAAAGTATCCTTTGTATGATCTTGAGCGGAATGTCGAATTCGGACCGAACCTCAAACAAGAGGGCGGTGAAGATTCGACGCAAAGGCTCACCATCACCGGTGGGTTCGTTCATAGCAAAGGAGCCGTACGCTGCCGTACGGCTTTTTTTATTGATTGCAGTATCACCGCCCCCGTCTGACCCTCTTGCTGTTGGTGGGGTTGCCAACAAAGTGAGGAGGATTAACCATGCAACCGATCCATCATCATTTTCCCAACAGCCACAAGGTGTATCAAACCGGATCACGGGAGGATATCCGGGTACCGATGCGGGAGATTCACCTTTCCCCGACCCAAGGCCGCTTTGGAAACGAGGACAACGCACCCCTACGCGTCTATGACAGCAGTGGTCCCCACACCGACCCGGATATGGACATCGATGTGACTGCAGGACTGACACGCTTACGCTCTCGCTGGATCCACGAACGCAGTGACGTGGAGGAGACAGAAGGACGACCGGTAAAGCCGATCGACAACGGCCGCCGCTCCGATCGCGATCACACCCCGGAATATCCAAAATTACGCCGCCGTCCCCTGCGAGCGAAAACCGGCCATAATGTGACGCAACTCCATTATGCACGACAAGGCATCATCACCCCTGAGATGGAGTTTGCCGCTATCCGCGAAGGGGTTTCCCCGGAATTTGTCCGCAGTGAAATCGCCGCCGGCCGAGCCATCCTACCCTCCAACATCAATCACCCCGAAAGTGAGCCAATGGTGATCGGCAAGCATTTTCACGTAAAAATCAACGCCAATATCGGCAATTCCGCCGTCTCTTCCTCCATTGAAGAAGAAGTGGAGAAAATGATGTGGGCCACTCGCTGGGGAGCGGACACAATCATGGATCTCTCCACCGGCAAGGATATCCATACTACCCGGGAGTGGGTGATTCGCAACAGTCCCGTTCCTGTCGGCACGGTTCCGCTGTATCAAGCCTTGGAAAAAGTGAACGGAGAACCGGAAAAACTCACCTGGGAAATCTATCGCGACACCCTGATCGAACAGGCGGAACAAGGGGTGGATTATTTTACTATCCACGCCGGGGTCCGACTGCACCACATTCCCTTAACCGCTAACCGATTGACGGGAATCGTCTCCCGCGGTGGATCGATCATGGCCGCCTGGTGTTTAGCTCACCACCAGGAAAGCTTTCTATACACGCATTTTGAGGAAATTTGCGAAATTATGCGTACCTATGACATTGCCTTCTCCTTAGGTGACGGTCTACGACCGGGGTCCATCGCCGACGCCAATGATGAGGCACAATTTGCCGAGCTGGAAACCTTGGGCGAGCTGACCGCGATCGCCTGGAAACACGATGTCCAGGTAATGGTGGAAGGGCCCGGTCACGTCCCCCTGCATCAGATCAAAGAAAACGTCGACATTCAGCAAAAAGTATGCCGTGAAGCGCCTTTCTACACCTTGGGACCGCTGACAACGGATATCGCCCCCGGCTATGACCATATCACCTCTGCCATCGGGGCGGCGCTAATCGGCTGGCACGGCACCGCTATGCTCTGCTATGTAACGCCCAAGGAGCATCTGGGCCTGCCCAACCGGGATGATGTAAAAGAAGGCGTAATCACCTACAAAATCGCCGCCCATGCTGCTGATCTGGCCAAAGGTCACCCTCAGGCCAAACAGTGGGACGACGCCCTCTCCAAAGCGCGGTTTGAATTTCGCTGGGAAGATCAGTTCAATCTGTCGTTGGACCCCATCCGCGCCCGCCAATATCATGATGAAACCCTTCCCGCCGAACCGGCCAAAACCGCTCATTTCTGCTCCATGTGCGGACCGAAATTTTGCTCGATGCGCATCACGCAAGATATTCGAGAATATGCAGCGGAACGGGGGTTGGATACCCGCGAGGCACTCGAACAGGGCTTACAGGAAAAAGCGGAAGAATTTAAGCAGAGCGGTGCACAAATTTATCGATAAATATTTTTAACGGAGCCTATGAGGCTCCTTTTTTAAATCCGCCATATCTAGAGAGCATTATAAATTTATGTTATAAGTCCCACACTCCATCCTCCCCCACAATAGGCATAGATACAACCTTTATCACAATTACCGATATTAGTCATAGATATCACGTTGACGTCTGTATTTACAGGCGTCAACTTTTAATATTTCGAGAGAGCACACCCAATAGAGGATAACTACCCGTAAATTGATGCCGATTTAGTCCCAGTCTCGATCGGCATAATGCAATCCTAGTTGATAAGCCTGGGTAAGCATTTTTTCTATCAGTACCGGATTTGGCTTAATCGTCTCATAAAAAAGTTCAACGCTGGAACGGGGGATGCCACAATAATGGGCTAAACCCACATTAAAATAATGGGAGATCATCTCATCGTATTGCCGCTTCTCAAAACGTTCAATCGGAGCGCCTGCCAAGCTCAACCACAATACCGATCGATGGTGGAGCTTATTGGGACCATATGCAAAACCATAGTTCCAAACACGGTCGATATACCCCTTTAACATCGCCGGCATGCTCCACCACCACAACGGAAAAATAAAAGCCAACGCTTCATGCCGCTGCAATCGTTTCATCTCTTCTTCTACTTCTACTGAAAATTGCTGCTGATCAGCTGACCAATTCGGTTCATCCGCTTCCCACAATACGGGATTAAAGCCACTACGGTACAAATCGAATACTTCCGTCTCGTGCCCGGCATCTTTTAAACCTTGTACAAATCGATCCGCCACGGCAAAGGTTAAAGAGTTTTTCCTGGGATGTGTAACAACGGTAAGGACATTCATGTTGTTCCCCTCCATGTTCTTGAATCAAGTATATCTATAGTGTATGATGACGCTTGAGTTCAGTAAAATAGATATTATTGAATATACAGTTCAATAAAAACGATAGTAAAAGGGATGATAACATGGAACTCCGTCACCTGATCACTTTTCGCACCATTGTCGATGTTGGTGGATTTAAAAAGGCGGCAGAGGAACTGGGGTATGCCCAATCTTCCATCACGACTCACATCAAAGAGCTGGAAAAAGAACTGGGTACTCCTTTGTTTGATCGCTTTGGGAAAAATATCACCTTAACACAAACCGGTAAGCGTTTTCTCCCTTATGCTGTGGACATCATCCAACTTTATTCAAAATCGAAAGAAACGATCGATGATACCGATGAACCCTCCGGCCAACTAACCGTCGGCGCTTCCGAATCAGCGATGATCCACTGGATTCCTACTGTAATCTCAACATTTATGAAAGACTACCCCAAGGTAGAGCTAATTTTAAAATCACTCGATTATCCCGATGTATCGGCTCAATTGAGCAAAGGGGATATCGATCTTGCCATCTTGGTTGAAACCTCCCCATGGTCTCCCAAAGAATTAACCGTCAAAAAGTTAAAAGAGGAGAAGCTTGTATTGGTGCAATCGGCGAAAAACGGAACGGCGATAAAAGACCGAACCATGCTGTATATGGAGCAAGCATGTAGTTGGCGCTCGATTTTTGAAAATCATGTGCAGATCGAAGGGAAAACATCCATCACAAAAGTGGAACTCGCCAGTATTGAAGCGATTAAACAGTGTGTCTCCTGTGGTCTCGGCACCTCTTTATTGCCTCACTTTACCGTGAAAGATGAACTGGAAAGCGGGGAATTGAAAGCGATTGAAGCGGACGTACCCAACAATGCAATCGCCCTCTATGCGGCTTTTCACAAAAACAAATGGATCACCAGAAGCTTGGACGCCTTTCTAAACGTCCTAACGAAAAGAAGTTGACACCTGTCAGGCCGGCGTCAACTCGATTCTAAGTATGATATTGGGACAAATGTTGCAATTGCCATGGAGCTCCGACCTGTATATGGCCTTCCTAATCGCGCAGAGCCGATAATCAGGCAACAACATCTGTCAAAGCTGCATCGTCAAAATAATGATTACCGATATCAACGGAATCGCGGTAACAAATGCGATAGCAACCATACAGAAAAGATTGAGCAACATCTTTCCCTTTTCCGAAATACGGGGATTGTTGATCACTTCCTGACGAGTGAGGAAAATATTGATGCAACCAAACAGTAGGGCACCTAATATCAAAACAAGCGGAAATATAATGTCGCTACCGGTACCATCGAAGATTTGCATCGTACCAACAGCGATTAGAACGAGGGGAACCACTTCCACCAGGGATACTCTCAACAAAAAAGGGGCAAATTCTCGCTGCAGATCGATCTCCTCCGCCTCTTCCCCCTTTGCTTGCAAACGGCCGATAAATGACTTAAAAACGATTACGATTCCCACTACCGCGATGATACTTGCAAGTGCAAACAACCAACTCGGATTTTCCATAGGGTTTCTTCCTCTCTTCCATTTTCCTTCAGAATACCATCCATCGAAACCCGATTGAACCGTCGATATCGATAGATTATGATTTGGAAGAGGATCAAGCAATCATCAAAACCGGAACCTGGAGGGAAAAGGATGCCGCTTTCCACAACCATACAAGTACGTTTCAACGAATGTGACGGGTTGGGACATGTCAACAACGCTGTCTACTACACCTATATGGAAGCCGCCCGTATTGAGTTGTTTCAATTATTGGACCCCGACATGGATCTGCACAATTGGAAGCTGATCGTCGCCTCCACCAGCTGTGATTATAAAGCGCAAGCCACTTTTGGCCAGTGGTTGACCATCACTACCGAAACGGAGAAAATCGGCAACACCAGCTTCACCTTACTGCACCGGATTCTGGACCGAGACACCGGAGAGCTGATCGCACTTGGACACGCCGTTATGGTCCACTTTGATTATCACCAACAAAAAAGTGTCCCCCTCACCTCAACAATGGTGCAAACCCTACAATCCTTAAACAACGATTCCGTCCATCAATAAACCGACAGACCGGGCAGTAACCCTCCTCTCGTTTACGAGTCAAAACAGAAGGATGACTGCCCGGTCTATCAATCCAGCATCCGTTATTTACCCACAAACGCTTGCGGCAGAGGGGCATCTTTCGCTTTTGCTGCTTGTTGCCGCAGCCATGCCCGATGGCCCCACCAGAAAAACACGGCTCCACCGCCGGCAATGACGGCGACAAAGGTGAACATTGCCATTCCACCCCATTCGCCCAACATCCAGCCACCCATAGCTGGACCGATGAAGAAGCCGATGGAGCGAAAATTACTGGCGCCAAAGTACGTTCCGCGAAGATGTTCCGGTGCCAAACGGTCGATAAAGAGACTGCTGCTGGGAAAAAGTAAAATCTCACCCAGTGTCAAAATGAACATCCCCGCTAAAAACCACCACCCACTCCCGCCAAAGGCAAAAAAGAGCAGCCCCGCCGCCAGCAAACCGCTTCCCAGCATCATATTGCTGAGGATAGACCGCTTCTCTCCCCAACGGGTGATCACCATTTGCAATAGAATCACGGTTACTGCATTAAGTGCCAGTAATGTCGGATACCAAGCATTGTGCTCTCCAAAGAGTTGATCCAGATGAAGAGGCAAATTGCTTTCATTCTGAGCATAGCCGATATGGCCCAAGATGCCTCCCAGAATAAAAAAACCGAGGGCCAGATCACGGCGAATCACCGCAAAAGCCTCGCCCACGCGAATGCGATCAGCACCCCCGCTTTGGGAAGATAGCTCCGCTCGATACCGGGTCATCAACCCGGTTAACACTACGGCATAAGCGAGATAAATGGCACTGGTAAGCCAAAACGCCGCCGTACCGGACATCCACGCCAGATACGCCCCAATGAGCGGTCCCAGTGCCGCACCCACATTGATGGCCATATAGCGAATCCCAAATACCCGCATCCTTTTTTCCGGAGGTGTCAAGTCAGCCATCAGCGCTTGGCTCGTCGGCTCAAAAAAAGAGCGACACAAGCCATTTAAAGTATTAAGCAGGAGAAACATCCATACTTCTGTCGCCAGAGCAAAGCCGATAAAGACCACCACCCATCCATAGAGGGTGGTTACCATCACCACGCCTCGGCCCCACCGATCGGACAAATAACCTCCCACAAACCCACCAAAGGTTCCTGCCAATGCCCCCATCCCCACCACCAACCCGATCAACCACGGCGGCAACTCCGATGAACGGGCCAGATAAAGGGCTAAAAAAGGCAGACTCATAAAAGAGGCCGCCCGTGCAAACATTGTTCCTCCCGCCAACACCCACACTAGCGGGTGATACTCCTGATACAAGTGTCGTAAACGTCCCGGCATTCTCTCCACTTCTCTTCCTCTATTTTTTCATTCCATATAATATAACAGCTTTTGATCGTTTTAGGAAATGTCAACGAGAAGCCTCTCTATTCTCACATTTCAACGAGTATTTCCACAAAATAAAGCCCCCAGTCTTCGCTTGGCGCGAAGTGGGGGCTTGCCTGCGGAAAGGATTGGAACCTTTGTCTCCTGCCCGTAGCGCAGGTATTTTGAATTAAACTACCGCAGTACACAGGAAGGATTAAAACCTTCATCTCGCTGCTTGCCAAACAGGCGCTTTGTTTAAGCTACTATGTACAATCATTTTAACCCATGGTATGATACATTGCAATGCAATTATTATTTTTTTGAATGATAGGTGATCTCATGCCCCATTCGCAAAAACCACCCAAACCAAACAAATGTTATGTATGTAAACAACCCTTGCTGGAAAAACACGCCCATTATCCCCTACTCTGCCTGGAGTGTGGTGATTTTAATGAAAAAAAGCGCTTAGCCCGTCATGATTTACACGGTTATACCGCCCTGGTCACCGGTGGAAGAACCAAGATCGGGTATTATACTGCGTTGCGCCTATTGCGTGACGGTGCCCAGGTGATTATAACCAGCCGTTTTCCTTATACCGCCCTCCATCATTATTTGCAAGAAGCTGACTGTTGTGACTGGCAGGATCGCATCCATATCTATGGTCTGGATTTTCGCCGGATTGAACGAGTAGAAGCGTTTGCTCGTTTTTTGGATAAACAGTTTCCCTCCATCGACATCATTATCAATAACGCGGCTCAAACGGTACGTATGCGGGAAGAAGAATACGTGGCACTCGCTCAAAACGAGCAAAGTTTACAAAATCGATTAGGCAGAAATCACTCCCCACAGCTCAGCAGCCGCGAGATTGCCGTTACTTCTTTTGAACAAACGGATTCACCACCACTACAATTGCAGCCCTTGCAACCCGTTCAGGGTGAAGGCGATGCCATCACTACCACATCAAGGGAGTACCATTCCTGGACTGCCCAGGCTGATCAAATTCCCCTGGTGGAGATGTTGGAAGTACAACTGATTAATGTGACGGCTCCATTTTTGTTAAATACACAATTAAAACCGGCGATGGTGCGAAGTCCCCGCCGCAACCGTTTTATTATCAATGTTTCTTCAATCGAGGGGAAATTTAGTATGAAACGAAAAAATCCCTATCATGTACACACCAACATGGCAAAAGCATCGCTCAATATGATGACGTTAACGATGGCAAAGGAATACAAAAAAGATCGCATCTACATTACCTCAGTCGATCCCGGCTGGGTATCTGATCAAATTCCACAAAAAGCAAACAAGGCCGCCATTCAACTTCCCCTTGATTTTCACGATGCCGCCGCTCGTATCTGCGATCCGATCTATATGAGCAAAGAGGCGGATAAACCGCCTACCGGCTTGTTTTTTAAGGATTATCAGCCGATCGATTGGTAAAACGGAGTGAAGGCTTCTCCGCGCGAAGTTCAATCAATCAGCGAACCATCGACTTAAGTTTCACTTCGCTGCACGATCGGCAGCCTTGTGACCTATAGCAAATTGCTGTTCATTGCCGTCCAAAAGCCCACTGTATCGTAAGCTTTTGGACGGCGGGAATACAAATATACTCCCCCTCTACCTCCAAGTCAGTCGCAACGGAGTGTTGTTCAGTTTCCTTAAAAGGGATCACTGACAATACAGCCTCCATCGAAGGATAAAAAAGGGAATGGAGATACAAACTTTCCCCAACCCCACATCTATTGCTTGTACTCCTATTTCCCAACCCTACCGAGATCGTACCACTACGTGTCCACCATCTTTGCGATAACAACATTCCTTCTCTGCATCCAAAGGCCAAACCACTTCTTGATCATGCAATGACTCCGCTTCTTCCCCCAGAGGTTGGCTCATCTCCACATCCATATTCTCTTCTCCCTGTATCGCCCGCAACGCGATCGCCGTCATCTCACGGTAACCGTTCCGCACTTGATTAACCCAATAATCCATTTCCGCCTGATCTACACTGCGCAGCTGAACTTCCCGCTCTGTCGATTCCGATTGCATCGGGCTCCCTCCTCATACTAACTCCATGGCTATTCTGCTCCAACCACGATCATATTATCCCGCTCTCCTTCCACAGCAAGGTAGTCGCTTAGCTTTTTGATCACATAAAACCTTACAAGTTCAGGACTTTGTCACCCCCTTGAAAGTCAAAGAAGGTCAGGTTATAATGAAAAACAGATAAAGGTCAAATATAGTCAATGTCAAACCTAAACCACAAACAAACTTTTTTTATTAGATATCCATGTTAAAGGAGGTTATCGTCATGCATTGTGAACAATGTCAACAACAACCGGCGACAGTGCAACTGCGTGTGCGTATCAACAACCAGACACGGCAGCTGTACCTATGCCCGAATTGTCATCAACAGTTAAAAAATCAGATTCCCTTCTCCTCCGGTTTTGGCGGACCCTCGATTGCGGATCTGTTTGGTTCCATGTTTAACTCCAACACGGGAGAGGGATTCCAAGCACAAGGGCCACAAACCCAGACCGTTACCACTGGAAGCAGCGGCGGGCTGTTGGACCAATTGGGTAAAAACTTGTCCGACGCTGCTCGTTCCGGACGGATCGACCCCGTAATCGGCCGGGATGCGGAAGTCGCACGGGTGATTGAAACCTTAAACCGGCGTAATAAAAACAACCCTGTCCTCATCGGTGAGCCCGGTGTCGGGAAAACCGCCATCGCCGAAGGGTTGGCGTTAAAAATCGTACAAGGACAAGTACCCCAAAAACTGAAAGGGAAAGAGATCTACCTGTTGGATGTCTCCTCCCTCGTTGCCAATACCGGCATCCGGGGGCAATTTGAAGACCGGATGAAGCAACTCATTCATGAACTGCAACAACGAACCGATGTAATCCTATTTATCGATGAAATCCATCAATTGGTGGGAGCCGGTTCAGCTGAAGGCTCTTCCGATGCCGGTAATATTTTAAAACCAGCGTTGGCCCGGGGTGAGCTGCAAGTGATCGGAGCCACTACACTGAAAGAATATCGTCGCATAGAAAAGGATGCAGCTTTGGAACGCCGTTTCCAGCCGATTATCGTAAAAGAACCGTCCGTAGAAGAAGCAATTCAGATTTTGGCAGGACTACGCAACCATTATGAAGAGTACCACCGCGTACGCTACACCGAGGATGCCGTAAATGCCTGTGTCCATCTGTCCCACCGCTACATCCAGGACCGCCATCTGCCGGATAAAGCGATCGACTTGCTGGATGAAGCCGGCTCCAAGGTAAACCTACTTCATGAAACCAGCGATGATCGCGACCTGCGTGAACAGCTGGCGCGTATCCAAGCGGAAAAAGAAGAGGCAACCCAGCTGGAGGATTATGAGCGTGCCGCCCGTTTGCGTGATGAAGAGCGGAAGCTGGAGCAAACATTAAGGCAAACTACCGCAGAAGCCGCAACAGAAGCGATCGTCGATGTGGGCACTATCCAGCGGCTGGTGGAGGAAAAAACAGGGATTCCCGTGCGCAAACTGCATCAGGACGAACGGGAAAATATGAAGCGCTTGCCGGAGCGTCTCAACACGCAAGTGATCGGGCAACAAGACGCCGTTCGCCAAGTGACTCGCGCCATCCGTCGTAACCGCGCCGGACTGCGTAAAGGAACTCGACCCATCGGCTCCTTTCTATTTGTCGGACCAACCGGGGTTGGGAAAACCGAACTGGCCAAAACGCTGGCACGAGAGTTGTTTGGCACGGAAAAAGCCATGATTCGCCTCGATATGAGCGAATACATGGAGAAACACTCCATCTCCAAACTGATCGGATCTCCTCCGGGCTACGTTGGCCATGAAGAAGCGGGCCAACTGACGGAAAAAGTGCGCCGTCAACCCTACAGCATCGTCCTGCTGGATGAAATCGAAAAAGCACACCCTGATGTACAGCATCTCTTTTTGCAAATCATGGAGGATGGCCGTCTCACGGATAGCCAGGGACGCACCGTCAGCTTTAAGGATACGATCCTAATCATGACCAGTAACGCCGGTATCGGCAAAGCCAAAGCGGCGATCGGCTTCGGCAACGATCCAACAGAAGAGCGGAGGACCGATTGGTTGCAATCCCTATCCGAGTTCTTCCGTCCCGAATTTCTTAATCGCTTTGACGGGATTATCCCCTTCCGCTCCCTTGACCGGGAGGATTTGGTCACCATTGTCGACTTGATGCTGGCGGATGTGTATCAAGCCGCACAAGAACAAGGGCTGACCCTTACCGTTACCACAGCGGCCAAAGCCAAACTGGCGGAACTGGGCCACCATCCCGCCTTTGGCGCCCGCCCCCTTCGCCGCGTCATCGAAGAGAAGGTAGAAGACGGCATCGCCGATCTCATGTTGGAAATAGAGGATGTAAACACGATTAAAGTAGATGTGGAAGATAGTGAGATCATCGTGAAGAGCGTGTAACGATAACCCCCCGCAGCGGATTGATTCCGGGCGGGGGGTTTTATTGCTACTCAAAAGAGTTGACTTTGACCGTATAAATAGAAGTTGAATTGGATAGTGTTCGATGAAGCTGGCTTTGACAGCTCATCATCCGGCTCCACGCGACTTGGCAGGCCTAATATGGGGTTAAAAGAAGCGATAACCGTTTTATGACCCAGGATCATATTTTTCCAGATTCATATCGCGAATGGCATTGATCTCTTTCTCTAAATGATCTTTATTTCTCCTTATCTCTTCTGCCTTTTCTTCAAACCTTTTCTTTCCATGTTTAAAAATCGAACTCCATCGTTGATAGATAAAGGAATTGAGATCAACTGCAATACGGGCGGGTAGATCATGAGTTTCCACCAAATAATTTTTTGCTTCCCTTAAGCGGGCTTCTTCTTGCTTGTATGTGACAGCCAGCTCACCACTAGATGAACAACAGATCGTTTTACGCGCTTCGTCCATCTTATCGTTAAATGAACGCATCATACTCCCGCGAGTATCCCATCCCCATTTCCGCCATGCCTTATATAGACGCAGCTGTTCTCTTGTCCAATATTGTTGTAACTGCTCCTCCGTATTCACCGTCACATATTCACCGCCACCGGAGCGTGCCACTTCTTTTAGTGCTCGCGCGCCAGCGTCGTCCACATCAAATCCAATAATATTGACAACGGCTTTCATATTGGATTGCTGCAATTCTTGTGCGGCTTGAGCCGGGTTGCCGCCACAGGTTTCTTCCCCATCGCTGACGACATATACCACATTGACCGCATCACTGCTCGCTTCCTGCTCCAATGTTTTTTTCGCCGCCTTCATACTTGCCGCTAAAGGAGTCCAGCCCGCGGCTTGAAAGGAGTTGAGGGATTTTGCAAACTTACTTTGATCATATTGAGCCAAGGGATAAACTTCTTCAATTCCTTCACAGGAGAGCGGTTTATCCTTTTCCTGATTGCTGCCTTTGTGTCCGTACACCTGTAGGGATACATTGGTCCCTTCCGGCAGTTGAGAAGCAAAACGGGTCACAGCTCTTTTCGCCAAATCCATCTTCACCCCGCCGTCCACCTTTTCTTTCATACTGCCGCTGGCGTCAAGCAGGATCACCACATTGCGCTCCTGCAATTTGGCTTCTTGTGGCCCTTTCGGCGCTTCCACTTCACGAAAGTTAATATCCGTATCAAATTCATCGATTGTTTTCATGATAGGGCGATAATCTTCCGCCACTAAAAAGACCAAACGATTAAAATACTCCTCCGCCGTTAGATCATCCGGAAATTGATCAATCTCCGCTTTCACTTTTGCCAGATCATAACGATCACCACCGTATTTACCCGGCCCATCCGTCAACATCCCCTTCGCATCCTGTGAAGCAACAAAAGTATCGATCGTCATTTCTTCTTTCTCTTCCGCTTCTGATAACTTCTTTTTTGTATCGGCTTGCGGCTCTGAGGCTCCACTGCTGCATCCGGTCAACACCAGTACAAAAGCCAACCATATGATCCCAAAACGATGCAAATGGCATCACTCCTTCTATATGATAAAAGCGTTGTTCTCTCTTCAATGCGACCAACGGTTTTCGCTAGATTTTGAAACGTTATTTCCTGCGGATACAACACACTTTCCCCCTTGAGCTGAATCCCGGTACTTCCGCAAACTCGTCCCATCTGCGCCGACGGTTATAATCGAACGCAAACGTAGGCGTCGATCCGTTGATTTCAGGGCTAGCACCGTTCTAAGATACAACGAACATAATCAGCGGGCAATGCACCTCCCATGTTCCCTCTGTTTTTCCCACTTATTCCATTTAAATCGCAGAAGTTCTTGATCGATCCCATGTGAGCAAGTCGCAATCATCCTTTCCTGTTGATACCGGGAAGGTTTTAAATCGTTGTTCTCTACTCACTATCTTACATAAAGACATCTAAAAAAGGAATATATATTCTATTTAGCGAAAATATTATATATATTGTTATAGGAGGTATTTATATGGATACCTTACCCACTTGGCTGGAACCGCAGGTAAAAGCCCATATGGAGAAAGCGTTTCCTCGATATTTTGACCACATCGCCAAATGGATGGCTTATCAATTTTTGACAAAAAACAAATATGAAGTGGATCATAATCTTGATCCACCCTGGGATTCCTCTGGACGATTAATCTCAACCAATCAAAACCTGCAAACAGAGGATTATCAAACCTTGGAACAATTTTTAGAGGAATACAACGGAAACTCCCTTCCAAGCTTTGTGAGCGGCTGCGGCTTATCTCACCAGACTTTTGCCGCCGATTTAGAGAGAGAAACCTCCCAGTTTATAGGAGATGAATTATATAACTTGCTTTCGCAGTTAAACCAGCAACAACTTGATGAGATCAAAACTTTTTTGTTGAATAATCCCTATCGAAGCGAAGATCTTGACCTTACAATGCCAGAAAATATTGCATATGAAATATTCATTACCGATACACTTGAATGCTATTGGAATATAATCATCGCCATGCAGGAAAGGATCGCTTTATTTGAGATAGCACTTTTGTACAAGCGAGGGATATCAACTGCAACAGAAAGATTCGCAAAGGAACATGAGGAAAAAAAGCAAAGAAATGAGCAACTAAAAAAACAACACATAAAAGCATCCCAAACATGGAGCAAAATCGAACGATTATATCAAGTTCGCTTTGGGGAAACGCTTCCTTTCTCGATTGAGATGCCCTTTTACAAAACCCAATTCCATCCATGGTTACTATCGCTACAGACGGAAGGAATGGCGGAGACAGAAATCCAAATGACTGCTAAATTCTACTGTCACTCTTTTTCTAATTCAGTCCGCCACCACTTGAGTTCTTTTCGCTTTGATCCCAATCACCGTCCTTAAAAACTCACGCTTGAACCTTCCGCACCAACGGCACCGCCACTTTGTCCAATACGACTTTCAACCCGCGCCAAGCGGCTTGACGGTAGAGGGGAAGATGATCCAGCATAACAGCGGTATATTCGATCGCTGCTTGTGAGCCACGGTTGACTTTAAAGTGACCGGCACCGCCGCTGCGATGCAGATTGAAGTCACGACGTTCGGCTTCCAGAGAAAGAAGAGCCGTCAACAAGCGATACAGGCCTTCCTCCTTGGGACGGGATAAATCATAGCCGAGCAGAGGAGCAGTCATCCAGCCGTCACGTACCAAATAACCGATTACTCCGTCGATACTCCCATTCTTGCGTAAGGCGCGAATATGGAGAACCTTCTTCTCTAACGCCAAGCGGATCAATGCCGGTGTAAATTGTGGGTTGTGGTGGGAGTATTTGTGGATATACAGCTGTTTGTACAGGTCGGCGAGACGAAGCGCATCTTCTATCCTGATGTTATCGGCATCCACTATTTCATAGCCGCTGGTTTGCAACAGACGGATATCTTGAAGCAACGATTTTCGCTTACGTCTGGGTCCGTGAAAAACATCTTTTGGGTAAAAGAGATAAATTTGGCGACTAGGAATCAGTGTGTAGCCCGCTCCCGTCAAATCCTGCATCCATTGCTTATGTAGGGGTGGTGTTAAGGAACGAATGGCAATGGCATGGGTAGGAAAACGCTCCTGTAAAAAACGGGTCACTCGCTCAGTCTGCTCTTGGGAGAGAGGTTGATGGAGATTGGTAGAAACCAGCCAATTATTGAAATAAACTACCCGGTCCATACGGGCAAGGCGCAACCCGAAAGCAAGAGGGGCCACTCCAGCTCGAAGGGTAGCTTGTAGCAGCGGCTGCTCCACCACGCGCAACTCATCCCGCACATAACGGATATATTGGGTGTAGGGAGAGCAAACATAAGAATTGTCGCCTCCCCCATCATTGACGGTAAGCGGCAGCAAATGTCGGTCCATTTCCAACAACCAACAGTCAGTATCCACATTGTCGATCCAATGGACGGAAGGCTGGTTTAAAAACGGAAGCCAGTAATCACGAACGACCTCGCCATGGATATACTTTGTAAAATCGAGCCGGGAGGCCGATTTCGCATCATGCAGACGGATGGGTGTTATGGGGACCACATCCGTTCCACCCGTCGCATCTTCTTATGCAACACAGGAGCTTGGTAAGGAGTAAAACGAATCATCGCCGGCTGCACATCCAACCGCTCAAACAATTGGAAAAAAGCAGCTCGAATGCGATCTTCCGCTTCTCTTCGATCACTTCCACGACATTCTTGAAAGGCGACAGTGATCACATTGGAAGCCTGCTGTACCACGCGGTATTGGAGGACTCGCTCCCCCGCCTGCCACACCGCCCGCCGAATCAAGTCGGGAAAAACCGCACGAGTAGCCTGCACCTTTCGTTCCTTCAAATAAAAAATATCATCACAACGCCCTTCCACCCGCTCAATGGCGGTAAATACAGAACCACAGGGGCACGGTTCCTTTTTTTCCACCAAAACATCGTTTAAGCGGTAGCGGACAATCGGCTGTATGGTGCGGGAAAAGTCGGTCACAATTGGGACAAAGCGGCCGCTGTCGCGATCGATCCACTCCCTCCCAATATGGACCAGGTCCTCATTGAGGTGAAGGGTTCCATGGGAACAGGTAGCGGCTAAAAACCCTTCCGTACATTGATATATCTGATGGATCGGTTGGCCAAACTGCGCTGCAATCGTCTCCCGATCACGGTCATCCAGTACATCGGCAATGGAGACCACCTTGATTGGATCGATCTGTAATCGCCCCTCTTTTTTTTCGTGGCTGAGGAAGAGCAGCATGGCGGGAGGGGCTAGCAGGATGGTGGGTTGCTGCTGGTTTAGTCGTTCCACATGTGCAGACAAAGGATGGAAGAGATCATAATACTGAAACGTCAACCGCCGTTGCTGAACCGTTGTGTATAGATTACTGTTGGCCCGTAGAAAAAAGGCGACACTCTCCTTCGATTGCAACCCCCGCGGCAAAACTTTGGCCAAGATTACACCCGCCCAACGCTCGCGCTCTTTTGCACTGACGAGAAATAGCCCCCGATTGCCGGAAGTACCGGAGGAAAGTCCAACCGTCACCTTGCCGATATTGGGTGTAAAATCCCGCGATTCCTCTGCTTGGGTTGCGATGCGGAATGCCTCCTCCTTCCGAATGCCGACGGTATTTAACTCATCAAAGTGAGCCATCATCGTTTCTTTATCCAGTAGTGGGAGTTTCTCCAGCCTTTCAAAGGTTACAACCGCTTCATCCCAGTCGGCGATGGCATCTGCAAAGGTACGGCGATAAAAACGGGAATGTTTGAGTACCCACTGAAAATGACGTGTCAACAATCGCTGCTGGCGGGCTTCCAAGCTACGACGGGAGCGAATGCCCATCGCTTGTTTCGTTTGTATGTATGCATGCAATAGACGAAAAAGGTTCATCTTTCCCCTCCTTTGGCAATCGATCTCGCTTCCGGACAATGAGAAGGAAGAATTCGCACCTGTGGCTGGGTCTGGTGGAACGCGACCAGTTGTTGAAAGTGACGGCGGTATTCCTTCTTCCCCCCCATGACCGCATATGTAAATGGATGAGGCTCACTCTGATTTCGAATTGCTTCCATCGACCAGGCGGCGTCGGCACACAGCAAAGTGGGACCCGCGATGCGATCCGTAAAAAAAAGCCCGTATTGTCCGGGAGCGTGCCCCGACAGCCGGACGGCCAATAGTGACTCATCCCCAAACAAGTCATAAACCGGATCAAAGACGCCATACACCTCTTGAAACGGATACCGCTTGCCGTCTTCAATAAATCGGACGCGCTTGGAAAAGTCTGGCGGCAACAAACCGGGGACAAACCCCTTTCGTACCGCCGCCAATCCGCGTTTGTCTCGGATGTGTTGATACGCTTCCTGTGAACAGATAAAAACAGCGTCGGGAAAATCACGCACGCCCGCAATATGATCGCCGTGAAAATGGGATAGAAAGATAAAGCGAATAGCAGTCGCAGGGATCCCTCGTTCATTCAGCTGTGACACAAGCGCATCCCGTTTGGAGAAGATCACAGGGGTGATCGCGCGGTAAAGTGAATAGGGAAAACAAGAAGTCTCCGTAAAAAAGTGGGTCGCATATCCGGTATCAAACAGCAGGTAACCAATACGTGGGTGGTGAATCAAGACGACCAACGCATCAAAAGTATTCATTCGCCAAGGGGCATCCCGGCGGGTGAATCGTTCGATTTGCCGACAATAGCCGGTAGTAAACAGCGTCGATTCAACTGTGTTTTCGCTGCCATTGGACAAATCGATCCACTCCTTCGGCAATACTGATCCGGGGTTGGTATCCCAGTTCCGACCGTGCCCGCTCAATATTAAGGGTTTGGCTTTTTCCCAGAATACTCACCGTATAACGGGTAAAGGCCGGTTCCTTGATCCACGGGAGGGAAAGGGCAATCCACTCCAGCGCTTGTGCCAGATAAAACGCTTGTGTATAGGAGACGGGTCTGCTTTGAAACGGCATCTCCAGCTTTTGAAACAACTGCTCTAACATCTCCCGCAGTAAAACCGGTTCCCCATTGGTAATATGGTACTTTCTACCCAGACAAGAGGAAGGAGCGCTCTCACAGAGAAGGAGGGCATCGACCGCATTGTCAATATAGGTAAGGTCGATGTGGATATCTCCTCCATCGATTAACGGAATAAACCGGCGCTGATTAGCGGCAATCAGACGGGGGAGAATGGTGGTATCTCCCGGACCGAACAAAGCCCGTGGGCGGATGGTGATTACAGGTAGACCCTTTTGATAAGCGTCATCCACCCGTTGTTCTGCCAGGTATTTTGTTTTAGCGTAATGGTTGACAAAACGGGAGGGCAAGGGATCGTCTTCTTTTACATCGAAGCGCTCGTCAAAATAAAAGCAAAGGGAAGGCGTCGATACATGGATCAGCCGTTGAATATCATGCTTGTGGCAAGCGGCGATCACATTTTCCGTTCCAATTACATTGCTCCGGTAAAAATCGCGAGCGCGTCCCCAAGGGGAAGACAACGCCCCACAGTGAAAAACTGCCTTCTGCCCCTGGATCGCCTCCGTCACCGTCGCCATATCCTCCAAATGACCCCGCACAAATCGGATGCCCTCCGTTTCCAATTGCGCACCAATCGCCTCATTTCGCCCCAATACGGTTACTTCCCGCCCCAAGCGGCGCAGACGACGTGCCAAGGCTTGTCCTAGAAATCCGGTCCCCCCCGTCACCAGTGCCATCCGTTTCTCCTCCTTCCCATTCAATATCACGGGTAGTGAATTGCAACAACGGTACCCCTTGTTTACGCGCTTCTTTCCACAGATGCCGCAACGACTGGGCTTGTCCAAAAAAAGGCTTGGGATCGTTCCAGTCAAAAATGACATCCCGATGAGTGACAAAGGTTGTCAACCACGCCCTTAGATTTCCTTTTTTCCAACCGTATAAGGCAAATGGGAGCGCCAGCATTGTTTTTGTACGCGGGTCCGGGGTAACGATGGCAAAAGGAGGATCGCCGACCATGGCCTGCACCAAATCCTCCCCTGTAAACAAATGAACGCCACTGGTCGTACGTGGGTTGCATTCCAAGGGATAAAGCCGACCGTCTTCGGTCGAACGGATAAAGTCAAAGGAGATCTGGCCGGTATAGCGATGCCGTTTTACAAATCGCTTCACCCATGCAAATACCTCAGGCTCCTCCGCATGACAAAATGTAATGGCAGATCCAATCCCAGCCGCAAACTGTAAATGATAACAGCTGTACGCCGTCAAACGTCCGCGCTGGGACACCCCATAGGCGCAAATCTGTGATCCCGCAATCCGTTTCTGCAACACCCACCCCCGCTTCAACGAAACCGGCGGCTCATCTGACGGCTTATTTAAAAATCGCACCTGGGTTCCAAAGCGGGAATATACCGGTTTTAATATGGCAGGAAACGGGATATTTTGCACCTGCCGTCTCCATTCTTGCGGGTGACGGATAACCGTTGTTTTGGGCACCCATTCACCGGCTTGTTGTAAATCAGCGATAAAATTCCCCTTATGATGAAACCGTTGCAGGATGTCCCATTCTCCCACCAATACCCGGCAATAAGAGGAGAGGCGGCGATAGTGTTTACTGATAAAAAAAGTCTCTTCACAGGTGGGGATCAACCAATCCACTTCGTATTCCTGAATCAAAGAGACAAGCCCTTGGATAAAGCCGTTTTCATCCTGATTGGGCCCCGGCAGGGAAAAGCAACGCTCCACCGCATTGGAAAAAGAAAGCAACGGATACGCCATGCTTTCCGCCGCCAACACCCGCCACCCGGCTTGTTTAAACAGCCGCGCCAAATGAAGAGCCACTGGCGCACGCCCCCCTGTTAGAAGGACGGTCGGTTTAATACTCAAGCACCACACCCCCAAGGGATGTCCCGGCGGAGGTTCCCAAAATCATGACGCGAGAACCCCGTTGTAAGCGCCCTTGTTGAATCGCTTCATGTAAAGCCATTGGAAGAGAGGCGGCGATAACGTTGCCGTGGTTTTCCAAAATGGACATATACTTTTCCCCTGGAATGCCAAGCTTTTTCCGTAACAACTCCATCGCCATCCCGCTGGCCTGGTGGGGAATCACCAGATCGAGATCGGCGATGTCCACATCCGCTCTGTTTAATAATTGCTCCACAAAGGCGGGTAGATAGCGAGAAACGAGGCGATAAACCCCTTTTCCATCCATATCGAATAAAAAATATCCCGGCGGCGGATTGGTGCGGGGGTGGTGCTTGGTGCCGCCTCCCCGAATCTGTGTATAATCGGCACCCTGACTGTATGTCTGCATATGGGTCGCCAAAATGCGGGATGAATGCCCCAATGGTGTTGCCTGTACCACCACTGCCGCCGCCCCGTCGCCAAAAAGGACACAGCTTTTCTGCTGATCCCAGTTTAATCCAATCGAAGCAATCTCACTGGATATCAACAATACACGCCGATACTGACCTGCATGGATCGCATGGGAAGCCAGATCCAATCCGGTTAAAAAGCTTAAACACGTGGCATTGATGTCAAAAGCGGGAATGGGATGATTGCCGTCCGGGATCAAGCGCCGATGCAGCAGTGCCGCATTACAGGGAATCGCCTGTTCCATCGTTCCACTGACTGCAATCAAGCAATCGATATCCTGTATCGTCAACCCCGCCTGGGAAAGTGCCTTCTCCGCGGCTAACGCTCCCATTTCCGAAGCGGTTTCACTGGTGACATAATGCCGGGTACGCACACTGGAGGCTTTATAACTCCACCCCTGAGGCAATCCCAAATTTTTATCCAACATGGCGGAGGTAACCACCCGCTCCGGCAAATATTTGCCCGTCGTGATGATCTGTATCTCTCGCTCCATTTTTCTCTCCCTTTTTGATGCAAGACTCTCTTAAAAGGACTTTCTCTTTTTTCACCCCAATATCAGCTTTGAAATTATGAAAAATATTCCCAACTTAGGAAACCATCCGATTCATCTTGTGTAATCATAACACATTATCTTACAAAATCGACCTTTTTTCGACAAAATAACAAACATTTCGAGAGATGCGTCAATAAAAAAATCCCTCCTGCTATACGGAAGGGATTTTCCAATGGTAAGACCACTTATGTCTCAATCAGCGACAGATCCTCCGGTTTCTCCTCTGTAAGCGACCCATCTCGGTGTTGACCGGTTTCTTGTTGCAGCATGCGTTTAATCGTATGATCGATCCGCTCCATTTCCCGCGCGGGATTTCGCCACCAGTTTCGGCTCCAGATGCGGGTGATGGTCCACCCTTTCGCTTCTAAAAACTCCTGCCGGTAAACATCCCGCTCCCGTGCATCAGAAGAGCTGTGATACATCGCACCGTCACACTCAATCCCTAATAGATACCGTTCCGGATCTTGCGGATGAACGATCGCCAAATCGATCCGGTATCCTGAGACCCCTACCTGGGTATCCACCTGATATCCCCTATTCATCAGTGCATTACACACTTGCTGCTCAAAAATAGAATCAAATGACCCCGCACTCTCCTGCCGCCCCAACGATTGCCGTTCATGGATGCGAGCGATAATGGCATCTACCCGTTTCCGCTCCATCTTGGAAACCGCCTCCGCATATTCGAGATAATGGCGAAACAGCTTCGGGCCACGATTTTTAGTGTGGGAAACCTTCAATTCATGGGGATTGATACTGGATACCACTCGGATGCGCTTTTTGGCCCGGGTGATGGCGACATTGAGCCGGTTTTCTCCGCCTTGTTGGCTTAAGCTGCCGAAATGAGCCCGCACTTGCCCTTCCTCATTGGGAGCATAGCCAACGGAAAAAATGATAACGTCCCGCTCATCTCCCTGGACGTTTTCAATATTTTTTACAAACAGCCGCCGGTCCGGATCTTGCTTTTGCATCGTTTGATAAAAACCCGCAAACTCCGGATCTTTTTCCACATGGCTGTCGATCAGCTCTTCGATCCGATCCCGTTGCGGCGCATTAAATGTGATAATACCCACCGACTCCTCAGGAGCAGATTGAAATTGTTCCTTCAACAGATCGACGACGACGTTAGCTTCCCGTTCATTTTGCTGATTGATAAATTGCCCATTTACTTTCGTCCATTGGATAGCGGGGGGTTGTTGATAAGGGCGCACATTGGGAGCCACTTCCATCATACCGCGATAAAAGGCGTGGTTGGAAAAATGAATCAGTTCTTGGGAATAAGAGCGATAATGCCATTGTAACATCTGCCCAGGGAAAATGCGTTTGGCCAAGTTGAGTAGGCTGTCGGACTCTTCCATCTCAAATTGTGCCTCTTCCTCCTCATCCAGCTCCACTCTGCCCTGAAAAAGGGTAGAAGGAGGAAGTTGCTTCTCATCACCCGCCACAATCACTTGCTTGCCGCGGTAGATCGCGGGAATTCCGTTTTCCACCGTACATTGAGACGCCTCATCAAAGATGACGACATCGAACAACTCTTGCTCCAGCGGAAAGATGGAGGATAAGGTCTCCGGAGACGTCAGCCATACCGGAATCAAATCCAATAATCCACTTTGGGAAAAGTGACGTACCAAACGGCGCAAGGGCCAGATCTGCCGTTTTTTGCTCACTTGGTGGAGAAGTTCCTTACAGGCTCGGGGTTTCTCCGTCTCAATTCGATTCACCGTCTGTTGCAACCCATGAATTAAGACCTGATTGGCCACCCTTCGCTTTTCCTGAATCAAGGCTTGATACGAGCGGCGAATCTCCTCAAATTCAGCAGACGAAACCTTGGCGATCAAGGGGTGTTTTCGCTCGATTTCGTCGATCCACTGCATATAGGCGGTCTGTCGAATCGCATCGGTCCAAATCAGTGCCAAATCCCCTTCCCGCCAACCGATGCGTGCTTCCACTCGACTGATCAAGGTCTGTACCAAGGGGCTGGCTTGAGCCAAAAAGCGATCCATCTCCCGCAAATCATCAAAGTCTGACACCAAATGCTCACTGAGACACAGCAACCACTGGGTGGGAATGGCCCCCTCCCCGATCTCTTTTTTTAAGCGATCGATCGTCTCATCCTGCAAATAAGGACGCAGCTTTTCTAGCTCCTGCCCCATCGCTTCCGTCGTCTGCGCCATCTCATACAATATCCGCAAACTTTCCCGGATTTGCGGCCAGGCGGTGGAATCGATCCCTGCAAATTTTTCTCCCTGTATCACTTCGGCGATCACTTTTTTTCCGGTAAAAGAGGTCCACCACCATAGCCGCATTTTTTGGATCACATTTTTCTCTTCGGCATTTAGTTCTGGAACAATCTTTTCCAGCCGTTTACTCACCAACCATGTATAAGCGGGAGTCAATTTTTCATGGGGGAGGGATTCTAGATAACGCTCAGTCTGTTGCGCTTTTGTCAGAGTCTCTTCCAACCGTTCACGCATAAAGGAGAGTGTCTGCATATCGGCTTCGGCAAACGACTTCCGCTTCCGCAACGGATACGTTTCCCGGCCAAAGCGGGCGTAATAGGAAGCGTAGATTCCCACTTCCCGCAGCACATCCTCCAAGTTGTGGCGGTCCAGCTCCTGCAAAACGCCGGACAAATCGACGGTCTCTTCTACCTGATCAAAGGGCTTGGCGCGAGAATACAGTTCAAAAGCGTTATAGTCGCAGCGGTGCCGCTCATACAGCCCTTGTTTAATCGTATTCAACTTTGCTTCGTGATCCGTCAAGCGCCGACAGACTGATTCCAGATGAACATCCGGCTCCCCCTCCATATTGCGGGATGTTGACAGCAGATCGTGAATACGGGCATATACATTCCGGCGATCGCTTTTTTCATCGTGAACCAGTGCAGCGTAATGAGCCAGCTGTAGCCCTTCCAATCGTTGGTATACCACATCCAACGCAGCTCGTTTTTGACAGACGACCAGAATTTTTTTACCCTGAGCCAGTGCATCGGAGATCAGATTAACAATCACTTGCGATTTCCCCGTTCCCGGTGGGCCGTCAATCACCAGCTTCTTTTTCAAGCGAGCCTCCTGCAAAATGCGCTCCTGGGAGGAATCGGTGGGCAACAAGTAGATACGCTCTTTTTCCGGCAAGGCGGCAGACTCTTTTGCTTCGCTCGTCTCTTGCCCCGTTGCTTCCTCACCCCGCTCTTCCCCAGCATCAAGCAATTCAGCGACAATTCCCAGGGAATCCTCTTTATCCTCAATCATCTCGTCATAATCCCGCAGGATGGCTGAATTTCCTTGAGGGAAGTTGCCTAAAACCGCATAGCGGTATAAGCCGAGCGGCATATTTGTCGGAATTTCATCGGCACGATAGAGGGACAACGGTTTTAAGGCAGAGCGCTCAAAGGAAAGGTTGAGACCATATCGCTTCAGCCAAGAAACCCATGTTTCCAGTTCTCCTTTTCGCGCCTGCTCTTCTGCTTCCGTATAGATCGATTCATCTACCTGAAACTGATGAAACTTCCGAAAAGCCAATATCAACGGGCGATTTAATTGTGGCTCTCCCTCTCCGCGATAAAGGTCCCACAAGCGATTGCTCGTATCCTGTCGCTCCAGGCGAACGGGATATAAAAAGAGAGGGGCTTGAATATAGGTTTCGTTTACACCGTCTGATAAGGTCCCACACAAAAACGGATAACCAACATACAAATCATACAGCCCGCTCTCTTCCTCGATTTGACGATGGTTGCGGTATAAGGTTGTCAGCGAGCGACTGAGCGCATGTGCCTGTGGATCATCGCTGGTGACGCGCAGTAGCGACACCTTCTGCCGCCGTGTCATCACCCCGTCCAGTATCTTTTGAGCGGTACCCTCCCCGCGGATTGCGTCCAGTTGTAACAGATCCATGCCCCATTTTTGATTGATCCTTACCAATCGAATGGAGCGGTTGCGCAGACTGAGATCGTTTAAGCGGTCTTTTAGTCGGATTAATTGTTCCTTCATCGCAACGATTACGAAAAAACGCTCAGCTTTCTCGTAACGGTTCCTCCCCTCCTTGTGTCTTATTTATTAAGCCGCGGTGGATATATCACCAACGGATGAATCATTGTTTTAATCCTCGCATCAAATAGCGACGGGTATTTTGAATCGGATGAACAGGATCATCAGTGTGAAGTTGGGCAAGGGGAAGGGATATGGAGCTTTCATTGGAGGCCAAACCATCTCTCTCCTCTCTAAATGGGATCATATATTGCACTATTCGCTTTTATGGTTAAAAATCCTGGCAATCTCGTACGAAAAGTATGCTTCTACTACATAAATGAAACCGATAACGACAAGGGTGATCGGTACTTAAGCCGCCTTATTTTTTTTCAAAAGTTACGAACCGCACCGGCACCCTTTCTTTCCCTCACAAACGGCAAACACAACAACACAAACATCCCTACCGCCACCCCTTGTAACGAGAGTAGATACCAGGGCCATGGTCCCAACCAATCCAACAGCGACGGATAATCAGGCTTGCTGCTGACAAACATGTAATTGCCACCGGTGACACTGTTGATCACCCATACGATGAACGCCAATAGATTGAGCTGGATCCACACCGGGAAAATGGAACGAAACCCGACACGAAAGCCCTCTACCCGCACCATATAGAGAATCGCCAAGATAATTCCGGCATGGGCGAGAAAAAAGTGAAAGAAACGAAAATGAGGAAAGGAAAACTCCAACACCGGTGTCAACAGAGCCTGTAACGCTCCCGCCCATCCACAAAAGTAAACAAAGGGAAAGAGGCGAAAACTTCGCGTCAACAGCATGACAGCGGCCAGCAACAGCGTGACACTGCATAATTGCAGGGGGAGGCTGTATTGGAGCGTCCACTGGTCATTCCACACATTCCAAACATGCCACCCGATTTCCGATAAAATCAACATTCCTGCCAAGCTGAAGCGAATAACGGCTTCCAATCGCGTTCCCTTGGTCGTGGAGATATAGTAAAAAAAACAGAGAAAGAGCAGAAGCAGCACTCCCAAAACCACTAAATGTGCAAGTGAAAACAATACAAACGGAAACGGTCCCGGATCCGCATTAAAATAGCGATTCATCTTTTTCCTCCCTTCAGCAGGTTTCCATTTATTCGCCGTCACTTCGGTTTAAACCTGTGTCAAGGTATTCACAAATTTTCTCGTTGAATAAAAACGTCACAATTACTGATCCTTGGTGAAAAGAGATATCCCTAATCGGCTCAACCATATCCTTAAGAGCTAGTATTGGTTAGGACTGCGGGAGATGCTTCTGTATGAATTAAACTTTCTGCAATCGGACTTTGGGCGAACATGGTCGGCACAAACATGGAGCAAATACCGAGCACGCCAGGAGCTGGAGCGCTATCTGGAAGGGGAATCACAATAAACGGAACACCGCATAATCGTGGACTGAGGTTATTGACAAACGGGTTATCTCCCTACATACACGGGAAAGTCGTTCGACGGACAACACCCTCCTTGCTTTAACCACCAATCGATTGATCAGCAAAAGAGCACCGCAATAATCGCGGTGCTCTTTTGCACAATCAATCTGCGATCTCAGCTCAGCTCTGATCTCGAACCAACTATTGCAAGGCTACATACCGTTCATACACAATCAACTCATTGACCGAATCCGGTAGCTCCTGTTCTTCCTACGCTTGCAACACCCATGCCAATCGGTAGATTAGGTCCGCTTCATCCAGGATTTCCTCTGATGAGCGCAAACGGGCTGTGTCAATGAATGGTTTCATCGGCTCCCCCAACCTTAAATATTGGCCCCTAATTCCTTTAAAATCGACTCCGCCTGTTCATAGCGATCAGCGGTGGTCACCACGGTCACACATAAATCCTCCGCACCAAATTGGTGCATCCCGTCCGCCATGCCGCTGGATTCGGTGTGAGCCCCTACAAGGATGCCGGCATCACGGCTGGATACATCCGCACCGGTAGCGGAAGCCAAGGACGAAAACGGCTCCGCGATGGGATTGTCCAGATCGCTGTGATCTTCGGGAGCGAGGGAGAAGCGGGAAAGATCAACTGTATTAAATCCCGCTTCCTTTAAGCGTTGAACCGCTTCTTTGGCGCGGCTCTCCGTGCGGAAGTATGCCAAGATGTTTCGTTCACCCATCGATCGATAACCTCCTCTTGTTGTATCAAAGGTAGGTTATCCGTTTAATCACTGCCTATCCGTTTAATTGCATCAATTCCGATAAACCATTTTTTATTTTCGGTTTGAGTCTTCCCCTGACAAGGAAAGGATCAAACATCCAATGCCGATTATAGATGAGTTAAAATATTGATGAGTTTCCCGAACGGATCCCTAACGTAAAAACGCCGAACCCCCCATGGTTCATTCGTTGGTCCATACTCAATTGGAACTCCAGCTTCTTTTATGCGAGTGAGCGCATCGTCGAGATCATCAACTTCAATTGACAAATCAGGTACTGGTGTTCCGGATCCTCCCTCTGTAAGGAAACTGATTTGAGTGGCTATTTTCTCATGTGAAACGTAGGTTGCAATAAATCCAAGATCCATTAATTGATCAAGTCCTAGTATTTCCCCGTAGAAGTGCTTTGCTTTGGAAATGTCCTGCGTCTCAATATTGGCAACAATTCGCTTGACCTTCATTTATATCCCCTCTCGCAAGTTTGACAATTTTTTGGTGGAATCATATTCGCTCATTGAAAGCTGATTATATCGAGTTGCTACAGGAAATCGGTCTGTTGTGTAAAATCTTTAACCACCCAGCTCTCCAAAGTTGCAAAAACCAAGCGAAAGTAGGAGAGTATAGCAGAGCATTCTCACCGTGAGGCCCACGGGTAGAGCCTACTAAGATAACTGGTCGTTGGACTGGTGTACGTAGAAATCCCCTGCGTTTACGCATGGGGAGCAGTCAAACCTCCAGGATATTTTGAACTTACTCCACAATCTGGCCTTTAAGGGAAACTGTCAACCATCCGCCAACAGTGATAACGTGCAACCAACAATGCTGCTAAAAATAATGTACCATATTCAACCTTTTTATGCAGTTTGTAAGCGAAATTACCTGCGCAATGCCGTACATTCCCTTTGAACTAAAAGTTGATGGACAAAATGAAACCCGGCTCCTTAGGGATACCGGGTTTTTGGTGTTTCCCATTTAATCGAACTTCCACTTGGACGCTGTTGGATGGGGACAATCTTTTTCCGACAGCTTGGCCCGAACGGCGACAAGGCAACCGCAATGGATGCAAGTATGACCGTGGAGCAGGGAAGAGCATTCGAAGCAGGTATCTAGCCTCTTCCGATACAGCTCTTCCGTGACGACAGAACCTTGCAATTCCACCTCAGCTAACAACTGTTGAATCTTTACTTCCGTCGCCACCGCTTCGGAAGAACAGCCGCGACAGAAACGATCGGGGTCTGTCAACAATATCTCCCCCTCACGGTTGCAGTGTGATGACGACGACAGACTTCGGGGGCAGCTGGAGCGAAAGGCCGTCTTCGCTCACCTGCACATCGTCGAAGGGCTCCGGCTGGACCTGTTCCGGCGAAGCAAAGGTGTTATGGGCGTTCATCTCAGAGCTGGTTAAGATGCGTCCGCTCACCTGCGGCTTCGCCCCTTTCCATCCGCGCAATGCAACAGAGAGGTCACCGACCTGATGAGGATGCAGATTGGTTAGACTGAGATGAATTCGACCGCTGTCATCCTTACATGCAGAGGTACTAAACTGCGGAATTTTCTCTTCACCCCACGCATAGTCCGGGGTTTGCAGGTCGACGGCCAACGCTTCCGCATCTTGATAAACCTTAAACATCTCAAATACGTGGTATGTCGGTGTGCACAATAGCTTGGCCCCTTCGGTCAATACCATCGCTTGCAACACATTGACCATCTGCGCGATATTAGCCATCTGCACGCGGTTGCAATAACGGTGGAAAATGTCAAAGGTAACCGCCGCCACCAGGGCGTCGCGCAAGGTATTTTGCTGGTATAAAAAGCCTGGATTGGTTCCTGGCTCCACGTTATACCAGGTTCCCCATTCGTCTACGATCAAGCCGACGCGCTGATCGGGATCATACTGATCCATAATGGTAGAATGGCGCTGGATCAGTTCATCCATCTGCAGCGCATTTTTTAAAACTAAAAACCAATCCCCTTCTGTAAAATCGATGGCGGAACCCTTTTCACTCCAGTTTGGTCCCCCAATCGAATAATGATGGAGACTTAACCCGTCCATAAAACGTCCCGCTTCCCGCATCAGTACTTCCGTCCAACGAAAATCGAAGCCATTGGAACCACAGGCGATTTTGTAGATACGGTTATCGCCAAAATTGCGAACATAGGTCTGATAACGCCGGTAAAGGTCGGCATAATATTCCGGCCGCATATTGCCGCCGCAACCCCAGTTTTCATTGCCCACACCAAAATACGTCAGACGCCACGGTTCTTCCCTGCCGTTCTGCTTCCGCCATTCCACCATGGGCGTATCGCCGTCAAAAGTCATATACTCGATCCATTCCTGCATTTCCAGCACCGTTCCACTGCCGACGTTTCCACAGATATACGGCTCACATTCCAGCAACTCACATAGCATCAAAAATTCATGTGTACCAAAATGGTTGTTCTCAACGACGCGGCCCCAATGGGTATTTACCATCCGCTTGCGGGATTCATACGGTCCCACACCGTCTTTCCAATGATATTCGTCGGCAAAGCAGCCTCCCGGCCAGCGCAAAACCGGAATGTTCAGCTTCTGCAACGCTTCCAGCACATCTGTGCGAATGCCGTTGGTGTTGGGGATGGAAGAATCCTCTCCCACCCACATCCCTTCGTAAATACACCTTCCCAGATGCTCGGCAAATTGTCCGTAAATATTGCGATTGATGCGACCGGTTGACACATCCGTCTGGATGACGATAGTTCCTTTCATTTATGTTCCTCCTTGCAAAGTTAATGGACAACCCTATAAGACGGTCAAGGTGCACACACTCAGCAGTCCACCTTGACCGTAGAACTGTATGGGACGGGGTGATGGTGATGCCACACCCCTGAACTTGGGAGTTGTTCGAAGCAGAAATGAATTGAGGGCGTAACTACCCAAGAATCCCACGGTTTTAGCCGTCTGGAATGGTCAATCTTTCGCTTCTATCCCCGCAAGGGTAAAGGAGTAAGAATAGGAACGATTAGCATATAGCGTAAACTCCGGATGAGTTCTCGCTCCCCAACTATCGTCTCCGCCGACTCCCATCTGTTTATCGTTGATGCGGACAACCACCTGATCGCTTTGTGGCAATTGATAACCGTGACTGGCCTCCTCCAGTTGGGATGAGGTATAGGAAAGCGCATTCAACTCTACCAGCGGTAAGCCGTTAATCTTAAGCCCGATTCCGTTGTGATCGGTTATGGTCGCCCAGCGGACATCAGTCTTATTGCCACATTCCTGCGGTTTGAGGTAAGGAACGTATTGATCCTGAACCGTTCCGCGATAGACACCGACCTTGGCCCCAGTGGATCGGTCCCAGTAGGTCTCATGGGGCCCTTTTCCATACCAGGCGAGCTGGTTAAAGGCTCGATCCATGGTAAATAGAAGCCCAATTGCCGGAATTTCCGGGAGATTGGCACCCGGTGTCAGCACGTGTTCCACTTTGATTTGCCCATCACCGCTGATCAAATATTGAATACGGCAAGCGGAGGATGTCGTTGTCGGTAGCTGGTAATCCACCACAACCGTTACAGTATGTGTCGTCCGCTCATAAGCAAAAGATTGCAGTTGACGATTTTCCCCTGCTTCTCTCCAGGTCCCACTTCTTGCTGGCAGATTGTTGCCACGGTCATTATCCGTCATCGCCCGCCAGTAATAAGGGATGGGTGCCGAATGGATCAGCTCCACACCTTTAAAGGTATACGATTTTAGATCACCGCTCTCTTTCTCAAAAGTAGCGGCAAAGTCATCCCCCTCAACAACAAGGGTGCTTTCATCATCGCTGGTGCGAATGGGTTTCGGTTTGCGCTGTACCGCCTTACCTTTATTGCGGGCGGGAGGGATGATAAACTGTTCAAAGGCGATTTCATGCCCTTTTTCCGCCCAAAGAGTCGCTTGTTTTAGCTGGAGGCTAAGCGTAAGGATCACTTCGTCTTCCGGCTTGTGTGCTTGTGGTGATGAATAAGGGAGTTTGATCTGTTGTGACGTTTGCGGCTTCACATCCAACTCCTTCAAACCGGATTCCATCACTTCGCCGTTACGGGTAATTTCCCACTTGAGTCGATATTGGTTCAGGTTTGTAAATAGGTGTTTGTTGATCACCTCTAGGATGCCTTCTTTCAGCTTAACCGCCTGAAACTCTACATTTTGATAACACTTCTTCACCTCAACTAATTTTGGTGAGACGGATCCATCCGCAAACAGCAAGCCATTTCCGCAGAAGTTCCCATCGTTGGGCTCATCGCCAAAATCGCCGCCGTATGCCAGATACTCCACTCCCTCCGCCGTCTTCGCCAGTAAGCCTTGGTCGCGCCAATCCCAGATAAATCCCCCTTGCAAAATGGGATAACGGTCAAACAAATCCGTATACTTAAACAAATTTCCACAGGAATTGCCCATGGCATGGCTGTATTCACACAGAAGATACGGCTTCGGTTTCTCTTCCTTCCCTTCCGCCTCTTTTGCATATCGCTCCACTGCGTCGGGACGGGTATACATGGTGCTTTCCATATCAGAGGCGGCTTCAGATGCTCTATAATTGGCAACCCCTTCATAGTGGACGATTCTTGTCGGGTCCTTCTCCGTTAAATGGGCATGCATTTTAAGAAAGTTATCACCGCCGAAGGCTTCATTCCCCAGGGACCAGATTACGACGGATGGATGGTTTTTGTCCCGTTGCAACATGGAATTGCAGCGATCGAGCACATTTTCCGTCCACTCTGGCTTACTGCCAGGGATGGCGTCCCCTTCTTCCTGTTGACCATAACTCCAGGTCCCGTGTGTCTCTAGATTGGTCTCATCGATCACATACAGCCCATACTGATCACACAGGTCATACCACAAGGGATGGTTGGGATAGTGGGAAGTACGCACCGCATTGATATTGTACTTTTTCATAAGCTGAATATCGTGAACCATATCCTCATAACCGATGGCGCGCCCTTTATCCGCCGCAAATTCGTGGCGATTCACCCCTTTAAACAGAATCGGTTCGCCGTTGATTTGCATGAGGCCGTCTTTGAGTTCAAAGGTGCGAAAGCCGACACGACAGCTTTCCGTTTCCAAGAGATTTCCCTTTTCATCGCTCAAGCTGAAGACAAGGGTATATAGATGGGGATGCTCTGCGCTCCATTTCAACGGATTTTCCACAAATGAAGCCAGGTTGACTACCGCTTCGTCCTTTCCATTGAGGTCAATCACAACCGTCAGCGGTGCATCTCGAACCGGTTTCTGCGCTTGATCCAGCAGTGTCGCCTCTAAGGTAACCGGACCGACGTTCTCTTTGCCGTAATTGGTCACCGTTGCTTCGATTTTTAGCTCTGCATGTTGATACTGCTGATCCAGCTCGGTACAAACAAAGAAGTCATAGAGGTGGGTCGTTGGCGTGGAATACAGATAAACATCGCGAAAAATCCCGCTCATACGCCAGAAATCCTGATCTTCCAGCCAGCTGGCGTCGCTCCACCGATAAACCTCCACCGCCAGCTTATTCTCTCCTTTTTCGAGAAAAGGGGTGATATCAAATTCCGCTGGGGTAAAACTGTCTTCACTATATCCGACCAAGTCACCGTTTACCCATACATAAAACGCGGACTCAACCCCTTGGAAGCTGAGATAAACCGGCTGATCGTTCCATTCCTCTGGAATGGTAAAAGTGCGAATATATTGGCCGACGGGATTATATTGGGTAGGGGCAAATGGAGGTTTTATGTCCTCTTTTCCCTCCCATGGGTAACGGATATTGGTATAGTGTGGATAATCATATCCCTGCAATTGCCAATGGGCAGGGACCTTGATCTCGTCCCAGTCGCGATCATCAAAATCGAGTTGGTAGAAGGATCGATTCCGTTTTTCCGGATTTTCTGCAAAGGCGAATTTCCAGGAACCGTTGAGAGAGCGATAAAAATCAGAAGCGGTGCGATCCCCTGTTAACGCTTCTTCCACCGTTTTGTACGACATCAGGGTTGCATGGGCAGCCATGCGGTTTTGTTGAAAAATGTGCGGATTGTTGTTCCACTCGGGATAACCGTTTTGCGGCGGCGCGTAAGCAAACGTTTTAGACGTTTTCAACATGAAGTCCTCATTCCTTTCGGAAAAGGGTTTAGCATTCACGAATCCATACCAACATTTCACCAGGCTCGCGGTTACACCAGGCATAATAGGGAATCGCCTTTATCGATGCGGAAACGGAATCAAGCGGGGCGGGACGGTAGAGCGCATGCTCCCAACCGGAGGGATTGGAACGAACCCCATTTCCGGAAATGACCGCTACCCCTCCCAATAAATCCGCTTCAACCTGAACGGTTAATTCCTCATTTACCGGGAGGCAGAGATCGGTTAACGTCGGACCGTTGTCCACTTCTTCCAAACAATAGACGAGCGGCCCCCGTTGCAGTGCCACTTTACCGGCGTTTACACGGACATTGGGATTTGCATAAAGACGCTCAACCGTCAGCGGCAGTCTCCATTCAAGCTGATCCCCATCCGACCAGCGGCGGTTGATTTTGGCATAGCCATTTACGGACTCCCATGTGACCGTCTCGCCGTTGATCGTAAGTTGAGCTCCCTGGCACCAGGCTGGGATGCGCAGGGCCAAGGTAAATTTAGCCGGCTCCGGCACGGAGACCGTCAACTTTACGTCCTCGTCCCATGGAAGGGAGCTTACCTGCGTAATCCGAACACGTCCACCTGATAACTCCGCTTCGGCTTCACTGCTGATATACAAGTGTACATAGATTTCCTGATCATAATAGGAATAAAGATACTGATTTAGCGATGCCAGCAACCGGGCAATATTAGGCGGACAGCAGGCACAACCGAACCACCCCTGGCGCACCGTTTTCACATGGTTTTTATCATGGCGATGATGACACGCTTCCGGCCACACCTCCAGCGGATTCACATAAAAATACGACTTCCCGTCTTCCGCCATCCCGCTGAGGACGCCATTGTACAACGCCCGCTCCATCACATCGGCATAGATGCTATTCGGTTCAATCTGTAACATCCGATGAGCCCAAAAAACGAGACCGATGGCCGCACAAGTTTCGGTATAGGCGTAATCATTGGGTAGATCATAATCGATCGTAAACGATTCACCATGGCTGCTGGACCCTACACCACCGGTGATATACATTCTTTTTTCCGTCACGCTTTTCCATAGCGTTTGACACGCTTCCCACAGCGTGTGATCCTCAGTTTCCGCAGCTACATCCGCCATACCCGCGTATAAATACATCGCTCTCACCGCATGACCGACCGCATCCATTTGACTGCGAACAGGGAGATGCGCTTGATGATATTCCAGATCTTCTTTTCGTCGTTTCTCCCCTCGTCGCTCACACTCTTCTAAGAAAAACGAAGGATCTTGCCCTCTTTCATCAATAAAAAATCGGCTAAGATCTAAATACTGCTGATCCCCTGTCGCATGATAAAGTTTTACCAGCGCCAATTCAATTTCTTCATGGCCGTCATAACCTTTGAGCTGCCCTTCCCCGTCACCAAATACAGATGCGATATAGTCAGCAAACCGGCATGCGATATCCAGTACTTTTCTTTTTCCCGTCGCTTTATAATACGCGACGGCACCTTCGATAAAGTGTCCGGCGCAGTACAGCTCATGATTGTGTATTAAATTGGTCCATCTTTTACCCGGCTCCTTGACGGTATAGTACGTATTGATATAGCCGTCAGGCTGCTGTGCCCTCCCGATCAGGTCGATCACTTCATCCGCCCTCTTCTCCCACTCGGGGTCAGGCTCTGTCTGTAAGCTATATCCGACCGCTTCCAACCATTTATACAAATCGGAATCCTGAAAGACAAAACCGTGATAAGATCCTTCCAGTTCTCCGGCGGCTATTTTAAAATTGTCGATACAGCCGCTTTTTTCTACGCCATCGATTTCATCGTTTAACGCCTGCCATTGATACGGAAGAATGGCTTGATGCAACAGCTGCACGCGAGGGGACCAAAAGGAATCTTGCAGGCGGACATGATTGATTTTTAGCGGGGTGAGTTTTCGTAACATCTCGGTATTTCCTCCTCGATTGAAAACGGTTACATTTCTGTGGTTTGAAATAGACTCAGCACGACAGGGTAACTGCTCAATCATCAAGATAACGCTTTGTCGATTACATCCTTCACCCGGCTTCGCTCTTCTTCAACCCCTTGTAGGCCATTCACCTTTTTACTTACACTCTCTTGCCTCCACACCTGAAGAACAGGAAGACTCACCCTCTATTGTACGTACAAATACAAGGCTAATAACTCCCATTCATCAGTCTAATCAGTATATTTAATCTAATTTCCTATACTATATCAGCTCTTTTTCTTTTGTTCAATGCGCAATTTTGGCCATTTAAAGCAAAAATGATCGCTCTAGATAGTTCCTTAAACGGGTAAATCGCTAGTATTTAAAAAATCTTATGTACGTACAAGTTGGATTGCGTAAAAAATAAAGGGAAGGTGGTTATCCAATAAGCAGCTCTGCTACGGAGCTAAAGAGGGATAACCACCCTAAACATTTCATAATACGTTTGTCAGCGGCCTCAGACACCGCGGTCATCACTTGACTCCGTGAATACCCCACTGGCCGTGGCTTCGTCTGAACAGGCCCGGGCGGAAGAAACTTTCCCGACTTCCTTAATCACTGTTGCGGGTTGCCTTTACTTCTCCTGAATTGAAATGGCTGCGACGGTACCGGAAACTTCATTGGCAACCAAGAGAATCGGTTCTCCAGTGGGGCTTTGTTCAGCCGAGAGGAAGGCCAAACCTTCCGGTCCGACGTCACCGGCTTCAACCGAAGTCCCCTTTTCAAAGTCACGGCTATTAAAGTAGGTAACAAAGCGCGGTTTTTGCGGTTGGCTCAGATCGTATACCATAACGCCGCCCACCCGTTCCAGCCCAACAAAGGCGTACAACTTCTCACCTACTTGACCGACGATGGCGCTCTCCGGTTCAGGCCCTTTGTCATCACTGCGCGTATCAAAGGAAGCTTCGTTGTTGTTGGAGTTAAAGTACTGCGGAAGCGCATCAGCGATGATGCGTTCAAAATCGCTACCGCTGTCGTATACCCGCTTTAATTTTTTATCCGTCACTTCCCAAATGGAAAACGAACGTCCACCGAAACTATAGAGAGCTTCATAGACACCCTCTTTTTCTCCTTCGACGGCACTGACGGTCAAGCGGCCCAGCTGATCATCCTCCAACAATCCCTCTTGCAACATCCGATCCAGTTCCTTCTGGTTATACCCCGCATAATGCTTGGCGTTTAAGCGAATTTTCGCCCCTACCTTATCCGGGTTAACGAGGTCTTTTACCCGCGCTTCCTCGGAGAAGCCATCATAATCACGAGCATCCCCTTCATTAGCGGTAATCAGATACGTTTTTCCCTGTACCTGAAACAGTTGGAACCCGTCCGGTTGATACATACCCAACACCGGCCAGTTACGGATATTAATGCGCCCGTCTTTGTCGGAAGCATCCAGCTCATTCCCATTGACGGAATGGTCCTTGACACCCAATCCATACACACGGGTAAATGCTTCGTTTTCCAAATCCAGTGCAGCGATCGCATTGTTTTCCTGCAAGACGACGTAGGCAGTTTTACTATCCGGCGTCACTTGAATATATTCCGGCTCCATATCTTGAGCAAAGGTGGCCCCTTTACCGAAGACGCGCACATCTTGATCAATTTGTGAAGGCTGGAGATCGTTAAATCCGACGGTATTTACCGTCGCCTGCTCCACACCGTTCGAGACATCGATAATGGAGACAGAACCCTCCGGATCGATAGTATAGTCATCGCTCGGCTCCCCTTCATTGGCGGAGAGCACTTTGGTTCCATCCGGGGATACGGTCACCATATCAGGGAGAGCACCCACCTGAACATGGTGGAGATAGCGACCCTCCGCATCGACAAACACAACCACACCGGCATCCGTTTTCGGCTCTGCCGGCATCGCCACCGCTGCCCATTCTCCCTCGGGATGTACCGTTACACTGGTAATATCACTGGGTTGAAATTCCCCTAAATCAAAGGATTGCAATGTGATCCGTCGCTTCTGCTTCCACTGAGCCCCGTTCTCCGTCAATGCGGTTAGATCCAATACATCAACCGCTTTGGCCGCTCCGTTGACGGAATAAGCCAGTTGGTGGCGGGTGTCAACAGCGACGATTTCCGCACCGCCATTATCAAAATCGGCACCGCTGTAATAACGCTTCAATAAGTCCAATTGCAGCTTTTCCGTACCCTGTACCAAACGATCCTGTTGCTGCGGTGCCGCTCCTGCCCAATCGGCAGCAGGCAGAATCAAACTAAATATGGTTACCGCCGCAATCGCTCCCATCCATTTTTTCACTATAATCCCTCCTTGTATCGTCAAGCTCCATTCAATAGGCTCTGTCTGTTCGGCTGAATCAGCTCAACAAATGCAAAATCTTCGATTGAATGAAAGTATCACTTTATCGTTTGATTGTACGGAAGGATTGTTAAAATCAAGATAAGATTTGATGTTGAAAGAGTTGACAGTCTCCATGTCTAGAGGATTCTCGGGATTTCTCCGTAACTGCGGAAACGAATCAAACATAGACTGGGGTCCCCACAGTGATCAATCGCAACCCTTCTTGCAAGATATTCTTTGCTGCTTGACATCTCAAATATGAGGTTCGTTGCCCCTGGATGTGTCGGTTCGCTTCCGTTTAGCTTCTTTATTTCGTCGTTTCGATATCCACAACTGGAACAACGCCGGTCGAATGGGGATATCCCGAAACATGATCAAGAGTTACCGTTGCAGTTGCACAAAAAAGGCGGGGCAACGCCCCGGCCTGTTTGTCCCCGATCACATTTCACTCCCTCCACCCTTTCCCATCACCGATTTCTCCTGAACCCTGGGTGAAGGAGAATGTTTTATTTTTCCCCATCTTCATGGGGCTCACCGTTGGCGAAAACAGCTACTTTCTCCTCTTCTGTGACCGCTAAGCCATAGGATTGCGCAATTCCTGCTCCAATCGCATTGGATAGGTCCTGAATAAAGGCGCTATTGTTCAACAAAGCGAGGTCCGCCGCCGTATCGATAAACAAGTTTTCCAGCAAAATCGCCGGCATGGCGGTTGCGCGCAGGACGTAGAAGTTGGCCCGTTTTTTTCCGCGGTCGCGTACACCATATCGTGGCCCAATCGTATTTATCACAGAAGCGTGGATTCGATTTTGTGCATCAAAGGTGGGCTGAGAAACCGTGCCGTCGTAGATGAAGCTTTCAAAGCCCGTTCCTCCCCCTGCATTGATGTGAATGGAACAGAAGTAGTCAGCCCCATTGGCATTGGCCAGGTTGGCCCGTTGTTCCAAGCTGACCGTAGCATCAGTGGTGCGGGTCATCAACACCTGTGCGTTGGTATTGGCTTGGAGCCAATTACGCACCCGCAACCCGATATCCAAGGTATACGCCTTTTCCTGATAACCCCCGTTTACCGCCCCCGGGTCACTGCCTCCATGTCCGGGATCAATGACGATTTTTGCCATGCTACCAGCTGCTACTAAAAACATAGAAAAACATCCCTATGTCTAGATTTTTCCTGCTTCAACGTGTCCCGTCTCGCCAAAAGCTCGCTACTGCGGTTCGTATGACACTCCACAGGCGTAAATTCCCGTGTAGCCCACGGTACATATAGGCGTGCTCGTTAGGTGAGCACTGCATATTCGCGCGCTTGCGCTAAATTCATTGCTGCATTGACATCGCGATCGCCTTCATAGCCGCAGTGGTCGCAGTGAAAAATCCGCTCAGACAGCGAGAGTGTGACCTTTTTTGCACCACAGCATGAACACAATTTACTCGAAGGGTAAAACAAGGCAACTTCACGCAATTGGATTTTTCTCTTTTGACAAGCTTGGATGAGTTTCTGTTTAAAGTCGTAAAACCCTTGAGCGGCAATCGCTTTCGCTAAATGTCGGTTGCGCATCATGCCGCGCACATTCAAGTGCTCGATGGTGATGGAGGCTGGCTTGGTTTTCACCAGCTGGCTCACCACCCAGGCGCGGTACGCTTTGCGCTTATTGGCTAAGCGCTGATGTAGCTTTTGCACGCGCAGGATGTTTTTTCTGATGTTGCTTCCACCTTCAGTAGCAGGCTTTTCACCTCGCTTCTTTGCTTCATATTTACGAGACAACGCGCGCTGGGCGCGCTTCAAACGTCGCTCGCACTGTTTGACTGTGGAAGACTGGTTTATGTTGCGAAATGTTTTCCCTTCGCTTGTAAAAGCGAAGCCTTTAATGCCAAGATCGACACCGATTCCCAAGCCATTGGGTTGAACGTCAATGGATGTTTCTTCAACCTCAACGAGCACCGAAATATAATACCGATCCGCCTTTTTCGTCAGCGTGCAACTGACGACTTTGGCGTTTGTCGGGATATAGCCGTACTCTTTCAGTCTCGTCCATCCAAGGGTCGGAATTTTGATGCGATGACGTTCGACAAGTAAATCGCCTTTGTTGTTTTTTGGAAAATAGGCACCTGTCTCTTGGCGCTGTTTTTTCTTCAAGCGCGGTCGCCGAGAATGCCCGTGAAAAAAGCGGTTGAAGGCATTCTGGGCGTTCATAATCGCTTTTTTCCTCGCCTTGCTCCCGCACGTTTGCTTGATCCACGGTAATGTTTTGCTCAGCTCGTGGTTGACGTATTTGTCAAAGTCGTAGCCGCTCATAAACGGCTTCCCTGCTTGGTGACGCTCGAAGTTCATGGCCAAAAAGCGGTTGTACAAAAAGCGGCAGACGCCGATCGTCTGGGCGATTTTGCTGCATTGTTCCGGAGTTGGGTGCAGTTCTGTTTTAAACGCGCGCAACATCTTGATCTTCCTTTATTTTTTTCCTGTCGTAGCCAAAGCGAATGAACCGATCTTTGTGAGCGATGATGATCCGAGTTCCCTCGCGTTTACTCGCTTCATCCAACAACTTGTTCCAGTTTTTTCGATTGTCGTTCAGGCCGCTGCCAATATCGCTTATGACTTCGTCAACAATCCATCCTTTTGCGTTGGCGAAATCACGCAAAAATGTTTCTTGGTTGTACCAATCGTTTGCTTGACCTCGATTGGAAACCCTCGTGTAAATGCCCGTCTTTCCGCTCATTTCTTTGTCAAAAGATGCCCCGATGTACGCAAGATACTGTTCATACGTGCAATACCTTCTTTCTGTCGGGGTTGTTGCTGTAGTCAGCAGTATGAATAGCTACTCCCTTCCGTTTGCTTATTTCATATCATATGAGGCGGTACACATTTACAATTTTGTCTGCCCTAGCCTGGGTTAGCTGCTAAAAAGATTTTCCGATGTCCGTACAGCAACTCACCGGAATCGATAACCAGCTATTTTCCCTTTTGTCGCAACCACTATAGGGTTCCTTAACTTGATTGCATATACCTCTGTATTTTGCGAAGGGCACGGGAACGGGTACGGCTGACGGCTTGTTGCGATACCCCCTGGAAGCGAGCAATGTCGGTATCGGTCCAGCCATCGCGGCAATGAAGCAGTAGGGTGCGTTGTTGCTGCTCGGTCAACTGTCTCCACGCCATATCCAAGCCGGGATGATTCCACCCTGTTCCCACCTCTTCCGGCTTCAATGCAAACGGATCCGGCCGATTCGCCCCCCACGTGTTTCCGTCTTCGTCCATCGCTTGATCCCATAACAATGGAAAACGGCTTCTCCTTCTCCGTTCTTGTGCTAGATAATCGCGGGCCCGACGACGAAGGCGTCGCATACAATAGCTTCGCCACTGCACTCCGGTCACATAGTGAATAAACAGTCGCTCCAACTCTTCCACCCGTACGGGGTCAGGATTAGTCCAAACTTGATCCCACCTCTTACGGTGTTCTTCCACTGCTAAAAATCGATCCAGCCATGGCGAAGTAGCAAAAATCCGCTTATCCGACTTACTGATTGAAACCATCCTCTCCTCCCCCCTCTTTTACACGAATAACAGGAACATTTGTTCCTATATTAGCACAAGCCCGACAAAGATGCCAGATTTATTTTTGTGAAATTTTAAAAATAGATAAAGACGCCCACGTATGGGCGTCAATCAAACGTCCTCTTTTTACACCTTTCAGCGGTGGGTTGATAAAACGCCCTAAACTCGGGAGCGGTCCAAAACAGATAAGGTCTGAGTATGCAAATTCACAAGAATCCGCCTTAGGCGTGTAGAGTCAACGTTTTCCATAATCCCGTTCAACTAAGCATACACGGGTGAAAAACTGATCATACCATTCCGTTCTCCCTTTATCCTGTGCCACTTTGTGTCTACTGTCTTCTTTCCAACGACGGATGGCCTCCTCCGAATCCCAATATGAAACAGTGATTCCAAATCCCACGGCATCACGGGCGCTCTCCACACCGAGAAAGCCGGGTTGTTCCTGGGCCAGTTTCACCATTTGTTCCGCCATTTTCCCATAGGCTTCCGTCCCTTTGTCAGAAAGCTGAGAGGTAAAGATAACGGCATAGTATGGCGGTTTCGGGGTTGGACTAATCGGCATGTTTTCCCACTCCTTCCCTCCATTCATCCTCCAACAAACCCATCACACACAGGTTCCAATACTTCTCTCCCACCTTGCGGGCGTGACGCAGTAACCCCTCCCGGCGGAAGCCCACTTTTTCGTAACAGGCGATGGCGGAACGGTTAAAGTCAAATACATACAGGTCCAAACGGTGCAAGCGCAGCTCTTCAAATCCAATACGCACCACTTCGCCCACCATCGCCTGGCCCCATCCGCCCCCACGCCGATGGGGATCCAGAAGCACACGGGATACGGTGGCGGAGCAATTTTGTAAATCAATCTGATTCAGTTCCACATGACCAACCATCTCATCACGATCCGGCAACACCGCCTTAAAATTGCGGCGAAACACCCCTTCTTCTTCCACATGCCGCAGAAATTGCGTTTCGTCCAAGGGAAAACGAAACTTGGGACCCGCCCATTGCAACAAAAATTCCGGTGAATCCGTCCACTCAATCAGACGCATCCAATCCTTCGCCTCCATCGGTTGCAACCGAATCAACCCCGCCCTCTCCTCTCTCGCCACTCCCCAGCCAAAACGGCATATATATATACATCTTCATAGCCGTGATCATGCTTTAGCCATTGGCGCAAAAGCCCTTCGCGCTGCATCCCCAGCCGCTCCATCACCAAGCGACTGCGATCATTGGCAAGAACACAGCGCGCTTCGATGCGATTAATCCCGCGCTCCTCTACCAAATAATCGATGATAGCCGTGCATGAACGGGTAATCACTCCGTTTCCTTCCGCCTCTTGGCCAAGCCAATAGCCGATCTCGGCATTGTTGTTCATCTCCCGAATCGAATGGGGACCGACCACTCCCGCCAACTTTTTTCGATACCAAATCCCACAATTGAGACTGGTGCCGTCGATAAAGCCCTGTAGTGCACCTTGAATAAATTTCTCACTATCCGCCGGTTCCCGAGTGGTCTCCACCCATGGAAACCAACGCTGAAGTCGTTCCCGGTTAACATCCACCAGCTGAAACAACGCGTTTGCATGATGTTTTTCCAGTAATCGCAGTGATAATTCCTCATCGATCCGTTTCTCAAACACGCCTCTCTCTCCCTTTTTGAGCTTGATGAATCCAATCCAACCAAATCGGGTGCTTATGCGGGTGGCAAGCGATCAGATACGGCTTTTCCCGCATCCCGGTTACCAAATCGCCATCCTCTCCCAGCAATCTGAGTACTAAATCGCTCCCGAGCCATCGACCCAGCCGCTTGCGCCGCTTTTACGGCAATGGTCGTCGCCTTTTCCAGCTGATATTCGTTCGCCACACCCTCACCCCTCAGCAAATAATTTTTTCCATTCTATCTGAAGTTGACGTCCTAAACAATCATTATTGAGGGGAAAAATCAAAATTTCGTGGTATGATCACGACAAAAAAGGACGATAGGGACTACAAACCCTCTATCGTCCTTTTCAAATCTAACAAGAGGACGAACTGGGCGACCCCGTCCTCTCTCAATCACCGCCAACTTTTCATCCGTTCATGTAAGCTGCCGGTGTACAGTTCCCATTGATTCCCGTCCGGATCGAGAAAGTTGATCACCTGGCCTCCGCCGCGTTCCATCGGTCCGCGTACAATGGAAACACCTGCCGCTTGTAGCGACTGAACCGCTGCCGGAAAATGATCATCCGCGATGGAGAAAGCGATGTGATCCACTGCCAACACTTGCGCATCATGGGGACGAGGGTTAGTAATCTGAAGCAGGCAGATCCAGACCCCTCCCCATTCCAGATAAGCGTCGGTACGCCCCCGATGAACCAGCTCCATTCCCAGAACATCCCGGTAAAACGACAGCGAGCAGTTCAAATCGGACACCCGCACCGTCACATGGTTGATACCGGTCACTTTCATGAGTGCCGGACCGCCGCCATCCGCGCCGCAAAAGCTTCCAAATCCAGCTCCGCCAGCGAGTGAAGGCGTTCGTCCACCTCACCGAAGGTCATTCCTGCTGTCACTTCATTGGGCACTACGATGCAGGCCAGCCCCGCCCGCTTCGCTGCCAAGGCGCCGTTGGGGGAGTCCTCCAGAGCGACGGCCGCTGCCGCTTCTACGTCTAGCTTTTCTACCGCCAGTCGATAGAGGGCGGGGTCCGGCTTCGAACGTTCCACATCGTCCCGTGTGCAAATGACATGGAAGCGATCCAACAATCCCAGGTTGGAAAGATGTCCCGTCACCCACTCCCGCGTTGAGCTGGTAGCCAAACCGATCCCCCACCCTAGGCGCCGGGCTTGATCTAGGACGGATACCACCCCTGGACGCACTTGTTCACGGGCGATCCCCTCCAAGTGATCGCGACGCCGCTCTTCCATCAGCGTAGGAATATCCAGTTTTGTTCCTACCAGTTCCTCCAAATGGGCATATGGATCAAAGGTGCTGTCGGAGCTGCCGATCACCTCCTGCCAGCGTTCCGCCGGCAGTTCCACTCCATGGTCGCGATACAGCTTCTGAAAGCTTCGATACTCATGACTCTCCGTATCCAGAATCAGTCCGTCAAAATCAAATACAACCGCTCTCATCGCTTCCCTCTCCCCAAATCAGTTTCTAAACGCTGGTCCCACTCTGTATCGTAATCACATTGGTGCCCACCGTCACCGGTTGGCCCGCTTCTGTCAAACGCTCATACGGGATACGGACAGTAAAAGAAGAGGCAAAGGGATTGGGCTCAATAAAAAGGGTATCCCGTCCCTCCCAGCTTGGATTGAGCCGTTTTCCCTGAAAATGAAAACCTTCCTGATACCAAGGATGGCGATTTTCACCGGGGGGATTGAGACAGAGAAACAAGGATAGATCATCGCATAATTTTAACAGTGCCCAATCACTGGCCAAACGGGAACGAGTCTCTTCATCCAACTGCCGTTTCAATCGCTCTTGCCGCTTTTGTTCCTCTGCGAGAAACCGGCGTTCCGCTTCCCCTGACGCGTTTATAAAAAAAGAAGTATAGTGTCTGCTACACAGGCAGGCCGCATATGGGTCTCGTGCCTGCACCCAGCCAACCCCGCTCTGGTAGGCGTCAATTTTTGCTTGCATCGGATAATCCTCAAACGTGTACGGTTGTCCGGTTTTTGGGTTCCATGTAATCGTTTGATCTAAGCTTTCCCAACCCACATCATGGTAGCGAATGGCAAACAGAACAGAGGACGAGGGACGCTCTTTCCAATGCTCGGCAAAATCCCCTGACACCCATCCATGGTCATGTTGCCGAATCAGATCCAACCCGTCTTCTATCTTACGCAGGATCATGCTCTCCCCCCCTTGTAACAGCCCCATTCTCTTTCACCATAACGGATTGACGGGTCCTTTTCCATACCTTTTTCCAAAAGAGATCAAGTAGGACAAACAATATCAGTCGATTGATACATATATTTAGTGGCGTAGGCATTTGACCGACAAAGGAGGTTGCCTGATGACCGACAAAGATTTTGACCAATATCAGGAAAAAGAAAAGAAGGATTCACAAGAATTTGGAGCCCCCTTCCCCCACGGATATGAATGGGCACATCCCGCCGCCAGCCAATACGGTTACGGTTACGGATATGATCCCTTTCCCCAAGCCCAAGTGCAACAGTTTCCGGATCAAGGGCAGGATGTAAACGTGTCAGATCGCCGCCGTGTCTATCCACCCTACTACCCCCCTTATCCCATTCACTATCCCTATTATCCGTCTTATCAGCCCTATTCGCTTCAGTACCCTTATCCGCCCTATCCACCCTATCGCCCCTATCCGCCTTTTCCGTATTAAACCCGATCATGGCGCAAAAAGATCCGGGCGTTTACCCGGATCCTTTTTGTTGCCGTCTCCGGCTTCTTCCCTTTTTATCATTGGGGTTACTTTACGAGTATGTGCTCATCCAGGGTAACCTGTGCCCGACGCTGTTGAAAATTCCAGTCCCGGTAGTATGCATCCGCCACCAAAATATTGGGGCCGGTACAGCGGGCAGCGGGACAGAAACAGTGATGCCGTTTGGCCATGGGATGTTCCAACCAACGTTGGAATACCTCATCCAAGCGATCGTGATCCACATTGCCCAATGGAGGCACATCCCCAAAGTCGGTTACTATCACATCGCCGGTAAACGCATTGATATTGAGACGGTTGCGTCCATCGGGGTCTTGGCGGATCGTTACATTCTCCTCCTGATGTAAACGAAGCCAGCACTCCCGATCGGCAGCATGATCGCTACAAGGATAAAAAGGAAGCGTGCCAAACAAGATCCATACTGCTGGATCGCGCTGCTCCACTAGTTTAAGGATTACTTTCCGGAAATCATCCAACGAAAGCAAATCCATTCCCTGGGCAAAGTCGCTGGGATACAACGGATGTACCTCATGGCGGCAACAACCCATCGCAGCAATATCCCGATGCATCTCCGTGATATGCGGCGCAGTAAAAGGACTGAGCAACGTCTCGGCAGATACGAATACACCTGCTTGCGACAACGCCTTGGCATTATCCACCATCCGGTTAAACAGCGCTTCCGCTGCGGCGGGTGTCACCTCCCGCCCGTATTTTTCAAAGGCGATGCGATGAAAATCGGCTGCATCACGGTAATTATAGGAGATATGTAAAACGTCCACATCTTCGATCCAACCCTCATAGCGGGATAGTGGCAATGTTAGGTTGGAGTTGATTTGGGTATACAACCCGCGGGATCGAGCATAACGCAACAAGGGGCGAATCGTCTCTTTGAAGACTTGCGGATTTAAGACTGGTTCTCCCCCGGTGATGCTAAGCGTCTGTAACGTATCCACTTCATCTACGCGGCGGATCAGTTGATCCACCGGCAACGAAACCCCTTCCTCCCGTACCAACATCTCACCGACGGCACAATGTTCACAGCGCAAGTTGCACAGTTGTGTGACCGTGAATTCTACACTAGTTAGCTCATAGCGCCCCTTTTCTTTCCGTGTAAACCAAGGATCCCACGGATCCCACGCCGGTGATAACGATTTTTTTTGTTTCAGTTGCATCATGTGTATCCCTCGTCTCCCTTTCGACAATCTCACTCTTCCTCTTGAATTAAAACCACTTTGGCACTGACGCGAGGGGGATCGGATTCACGTACCCTACCGTCCACCCACAGGGAAACCTGTTGATCTTGTTGAATATCTTCTATTTTCGCCGCAGTCGCTTTTCCCGCTTTTTGCAGGTAGACAGAAGTGCGGTCGGTGATCGCCACTGCGTAAACATCCCCTGACCGAATCACATCTTCCTTCGCCCGCAGTAAAAATCTTTGCTCCTGGACTTCAGTAACAGTTCCGATCACGTCAGCCTTTTCCGCCGGCACTCCTTGATCAATGCAACCGGTCAACAGCAACAAACTCATACACAATACAATCCACTGTCTGCCCATAAGCACCCCCCTTTACGATGAATCGGATGATTTCCGCAACCATTGGGCGGCTAACCAGCCCCCTCCCACCAGCGTTATCATAATCACCACTCCTCCCGTCAACGCCAAGGCGGGACGAATCCCCCATGCACTTCCCATCCAACCCGCCGCAACTGTTCCCACAGGCATCACCACCCGCATCACCAGCACCCGCAGTGAAAAAACTTGCGCCATCAGCGGCGATGGCACCCGCTCCTGGAACAGGCGCAGGCTAAGAACGTGAAAGAACGGTGCACACACCCCCGCCATTACCTCCATCACCAAGGCCCAACCCAGATGAGGAGACAGCGCCAAGCCAATAAAGGAAAGCCCTCCGATCACATTGGCTCCAATCATAACTGCCGGCAACGGTTGCCCTCTCATCCAGCGTGATACTCCCAGCGAACCCAGTAGATAACCGCTGGAGTAACCCGCCAAAAACCAGCCATATGCCAAGGTATTATGCCCTAATTCCATCGTTACATAGGGCAAGCCCAGCACCAGCAACACCGCCACCGCCCACTGGATTACCGCCATTAAAACCGTCAGGCAGATCAAGAGGGAGTCGCGGCTAAAAAAGTGAATCCCCTCCCGGATCGCTTCCTTCCAAGACAATTGCTCTTCCTTTTTCCTACCGCGGATCGACGGCAAGCCCGATGCCAGCCACCCTCCAAAAGCGTAAAACATGACCACTCCAGCCACATTTAGCTCTGCACCGGCGACAGCCACCGCCCATCCGCCTAAAACCGGCCCTGCCATGTTCATCACGCGGAAAGTCGCATCGATACGCGCATTGGCACGAGTCAGCATCTCCTTCGATACCAAAGCGGGCAATAGCGCTTGCGTCGTTGGGGTGTAGAGAGCCTGAATCGTCCCCGTCCAGGCGGCCACGAGATACAATAGCCCTGCTGCTTCCCATTGGAAAAACAGACATCCCAAAATGATGAGGAAAGCGGCACTGCGGCTCCACTGGCACCAAGTGAGAATCCGCGCGCGATCCCATCGGTCGAGAAAAGGCCCCAACCCCCATTGAATACACAAAGACGGGATAAAATAGAACAGCCACATTGTACCGATGGCGGTAGTTGATCCTGTCCAGTGGAACACGAGCCAGGCGTTGGCCATCGTCCCCCAGGAACCCGCCAATGCCGATATCCCTTCTCCCACCCATAAACGATAAAACGATAACGGCATTACTCTCTCTTTATTATGAAACATCATCGCTCTCGATTCCAAGGTATTGTTCCAATTCTTCACGGCAGACCGACCATGTATATTGATCAAACCGATATCGACTTCCCTCCATCGTTACCAACCGCGCCGACCGCAACAGGGTGAGATGGTGGTGTAGCGTTGTTTTCGGCATCCCGATATCCGCCGAGAGGGCCGGAAGCGTGTCCACACCTTGCTGAATTGCGCGCAGAATGCGGAGTCTTTTTTCATCCGCCAGCGCTTTATAGATCTGCGTCCAACGGGAGTGAGGTTGGTTTGGATCACGATCCTCCACCAAACTGGCATCATCCACCGGATAATAAACAATACGGGCTATATTTATCGAATAAGTCGTTCAATAAATTTCGTACAATCCCGTTTCAATCTCGGCAACGAAAAAACCCCCGCAATCGTTACGGGGGTGTAATCGGAGATATTTTAACTTAGAAATACGGATTGATAATTTCAATCAATGCTTCCACTTTGCAGATCATTTGCCGTGTTGATGGCGGGTTTCCAAAATCGATTGGATTTGCTCCCGGCTTGCCTCCGCCACCACCTGCATCATCGTCCGCACTTCCACGGTCCCTTGTTCAGAGACGAGATGGCGTTCAAGGGCATTTTCTACTCGCTCACACAAGGTTAAGACGTGATCCCGGATCAAACGGTGCATCGATAGCTCCACATGGACTGGGCGATGCTGGTAAGCCAACGTTTCCACCCACTCATCGGCGTCATACAGGGGAATCGGATAGGAGCGGCCTGATTCAGCCAAAGCCCATTTAATCCGTTGCATCATTTCCATATCAAAATCGATGATCTGCAATACCACTTGCCGAATCGTCATCTCTTCATCTACTGGAAGGTCGAGATCTTCTTCAGTCAATCCCAACATCGCTCCCTCGAGGAGGTCAGGACCTTTGCGGTACAGATCGATCAATTCGCTCTCACTCATGCGCAGATCTTCATAAAATGCCACACGGTACCCGTCGGGATCACTCAGCGTAAGCACCTGATCCACCCCAGGACTTTCCTCCAAGAGCAGATCGGGAACCGCCAACACGGACAAATGTTCCTGGAACATCAACAGATTTTCCCCTTGGAAAGAAAGCGTACCTCCCGATTCCACCTCACGAAACTGCCAGCGAGCTTCCGCTTCTACTTTCTTCTCTTTTTCCCTTTCTTCCTCCCCTTCTACCTCTTCTACCAGCGGTTTGCCCGTCCATCCTTCCTCGTTTTCCTCCAACTCTTCTTTCGGCCATTCTGCCGGCGGTTGCATCGTCCCTTCTCCATCCCCTGAGATCGCCTGGACATCCGCTACCTGTTCCGGTGGGACCGATGTTACCATCGCGATCGCCGGATCTTCAACCGCTGCAGCCACCTGTTCAGCAGGATATAGATCCAACACATTTAGCTCCGGATCATCCGTCAAAACCAACAGTTCTTCTTTCGGCCCCACCAATTGTGCAGTCCGGATTTCAACATCGATCCAGTCGACGCGAAAGCCCAACTTGTCCCTGTAAAAGATCAGTGATGTGTCAAAGTCCGCAACACGAATCACGGATATTAAAAGCTGATCGCTCACTTTTCAACCTCTCCTTTTAATTGAGTTTAATCAATTCTATAAACCGGACATTGAATCCGCTTTTCACGCTCCCGAGGATGGTAAATCAACTGTACCAAAGAGAAATCGTGTCATCAACAAATATGAAAAAAATTACAAAAAGATCCAAAGGAAAAGGTGCCTGGACATCAGGCACCCGAAGTTAATCCGCTTGATTTCTCCCTAGCCACAATAAGAGCGAAATCAAGGAAAAAGCGATTAAAGCGAGAAAAGGGATGGTGATGAAGCCCAACCAGTTGATATATTCTCCGCTACAGGGAACTCCTTGGGTACAGGGAGCCAATTCATCAAAACCTGGTACTTTCTGTTTTGCATAGTGGTAAATGGAGACACATCCCCCGGTTATACTGAGAGGCAAGGTATAGCGAATAATTTTATCATCGTCAAAATAGGTCGCAATTCCCAGTATAATCGCCAAGGGGTACATAAAAATGCGCTGTACCCAACACAATTCACAGGGGATAAACTCCATCACTTCGCTGAAGTAAAGACTGCCACCCACAGCCATCAATGATACCAGCCACGCCAGATATCGGTGGTATCTCCGCACCCAGATCACGGCACTCTCTCCCTTATTTCGCTTCTGCCATCTCTTCCTCGATGATTTCTTTTAAGCCATCGTACTGGAAGGCTTCCGCTGCATCCACCTTACGTCCGTTGACAAACAGGGTCGGAGTGGATTTCACTTTTGCCTTCCTCACAATTTCCCGATCTTTTTCCAACTGCTCCCTGTGCGCTTCTTGCTCAATATCTTCCTTTAGTTGATCCGGATCCACTTTTGGCGCATTTTCTTCCGCCAGTTTCGTCAGTAGCTCCGGTGTAGCCCATTCTATCTTTTCGTTCCTTTGATTGTCGTAAATCGCTTCAAAGTAGGGCCAGAAGCTGTCCGGATCCTGATCAAATACCGCTTCTGCAGCCATAGCCGCCGTTATGGAGTCTTCACCGATAAAGGCATGGTTGATAAAGTAAAACGCCACTTTGCCTTGATCGATATAATCCTTTTTCAACTGCGGATAAATCTGATCCTTAAATCCTTTACAGGCAGGACATTTATAGTCACCAAACTCCACAATTTTTACCGGTGCATCGGGATCACCCAAAACCGGTTGATTTTCATATTCAAAAATATCCTCTGATACGCGAACCACTTCCGCCCCTCCGACAAAGGTGCGCACCACTGCAAATATACCCAGACCCAGGAAGAGCACAATCACTGTGATCATTGTCAGATTCTTCATCCGTTCAGCCCGGGCTTGTGCTTGTTGTTTTTTGGAGCTCCTATTCTTTTTTGCCATGAATAAACCCCCTGGTCCCATTCTGAAAAACTACCACTCCCATCATACCCTTGTTTCCCATCTTTTTTCAACGAATACGGATCGGGGGAAGTGAAATAATTATAAATTTTTGGTTTAACAACAAAAAACCGCCCTCTTCTATAAGAAGGGCGGCGCATTACGATTGATTTTTTTATTTTAGCAGCCCGCACGGAAACCGGAATATACGGATGATTTTACGTCGCGGAATCCGAATGATGACAAACCGACCATGAATGAATACACGCAAAAAAATGAACTTAGGAGTAACCGCAACCAAACATCCGGTCAGTGATCGGGACACGGTTTTGACAGCGACGATCGTACCGATCAATGATCGTATCCAAGCAGGAGATACTTTTTTTTCCGTTACCACTTGCATCCCTCCAATAACAATCTTTTATAATGTATGAATCCGGCACTGATTTGGAACGGGCCATTGTCACATCCTACATCAATGGTTTCAGCCCTGATTATCGCTGTTGATCAGACTTACCCTATTTCCCTAGAGGGTAGGTGCGCCAAAGTAGGACAAAGCCAACTGAAATATGGCCATTTCTTCCGTTTTCCTCTACAATAGGCTTTTAGGCTTTGAATTTAATCGATCAGGTGATCTCACATGAAATACAATAAATGGATGACGTATATCGTTCCTTCCGAATGGAACCAGCGAACGGTTACTGAAGTGTTAAAAGGACCCCTCCTTCTCTCCAATCGAATGATCAACCGGTTAACCCGATCCCGTGGCATCCGCCTCAACGGTAGTATGCCGTGGCTCAATCGCGTATTAAAAACGGGAGATCGGCTGCAAGTAGCTGTGCGCCCGCGCGAGCGATCCGACCAAGAGCCAGAACCGATCCCGGTTGATGTCATCTACGAGGATGAGGATTGGATGGTGGTAAACAAATCCGCAGGAATAAAAGTGCACCCCACCCAACCGGCTGAAGGTGGAACACTGACCAATGGTATCTTGTACCATTGGAAAGAAACTCACGGAATGGAAGGCATCGTACGACCCGTGCACCGATTGGACCGACATACATCCGGATTGTTGCTGGTGGCAAAATATGCTTATGCCCACCAGTTGATGGACCGAGAACTGAGGGAGAAGCGAATTCGCCGTATTTATTGGGCTGTCGCCTGTGGCCGAATGGGTGAAGTGGGAACCACAGGCACCATTGACGCGCCCATCGCTAAGGAGCCCAATCATCCGTTGCGACGGCGGGTGGATCGCGGTGGCGATCATGCCGTCACCCACTACCGGGTGCTGGATCGATCAAAGAAAGCAACGTTGCTCCAATTGGAACTGGATACCGGACGTACCCATCAGATTCGCGTTCATTTGGCACATCTGGGCCACCCGCTGGCAGGGGATAAACTGTACGGAGGATCCACCGCTTACATCCGGCGCCAAGCCCTGCATGCCCAACAACTTCACTTTACCCACCCATTAAAAGGAGAGAAGATGATTTTTACATCTCCTCTCCCACAAGATTTAACCGATTTGCTGGAAAAGCTAGGATTGTACACAGCCGGCGATGGTAAATAAAAAAAGAAACGCCTTATCTCTTTTCTAAGGCGTTACCGTTATCTCACCATATCGAAAAAATTTGGTCCCATCCGACATCAAACCTGTACTAGTCCCGCGCCGTACAGGCGACGGGAACCCAAGGTTAGCGCCCGTTTACTTAAAGTCCGTTTAATGGCGGCTGAAGACATTCCCTGTTGTCGTAAAATCGCCGCCACCCCACTCACATGAGGAGCTGCCTGGGACGTTCCGCTTAAAGCCGCATAACGATTGCCGGTGTATGTGCTTAAAATGCTAACCCCAGGTGCGGCGATATCGAGGGTGGGACCGGTAGCGGAAAATGGGGCTCGCTTGTTTCCGCGGGTCAGAGCAGCCACTGCTACCACAGTAGGCAGGCTGGCGGGCACCTCTACCGTATCACCGCTTCCATCTGCATTGGCACTGTTTCCGGCCGCCGCAATCACCAGTACACCACGGCTGTTGGCTACTCTAATGGCACGAGCGAGAGCAGCGGGAATATTTTTGCCACCACCTAAGCTCAAATTGAGAATATGCATCCCATTGTCGATGCCCCAGTCAATTCCGCGTACCAAGGTGGAAATACTCCCTACTCCCCGATCGCTTAAAACCTTGATCGCATACAGACTGGCCGCAGGCGCCACCCCGGTTACACCAATGGAATTGCTGCGGGCGGCAATAATTCCCGCTACATGGGTGCCGTGCCCGTTTCCATCATGAGGGGGACGCTTCGGTTCCACAATATTGATTCCCCCTTTGATGTTTTTGCGTAAATCGGGATGATTTAGGTTGATCCCGGTATCCACCACTCCCACACGGACACCTGCTCCTGCTCGTGGATCGGGGTTTCCTTTCCACACCTTTTTCACATTCCACGTTACCACTTGACTGGTGGGTTTTATTTTTTGAATCATCCTATTCCGGCTGATCACCCCGATCAACTTCGGCTTTGGGAGGAGCACCTGCTGATCCACTTCTGCCGTCAACAAAGCGGGGTCCTCTAAAATTCCTCTTATTTCCTCATTAGGAACATAAGCAGATACAATGCCACAGTGACGACTAATATACCGGATATTTCCTCCCGCTTTTTCAATCCGCTTCAACAACGACCAACGACGGAGCGAAAAAGTGTAACTACCATATGCTCCATTCATCATCTATCACCTCTTATTCTCAGAATATGAAGTGATAGATCGATTGGTTTGTGTCCTTACCCCCTTATTCTCTTCACTTATTCACAGCACCTTAAAATGAATGTAACAGTTAGACCAAACAACCGGATTACTATTTTGGTAGCATTAGATGCAAAAAATTGAAGAGAGGGAATGGACTGTGAACAAAAAATTGCTCAACAGCCGTTGGATCCGTATCTCGTTGTTTTTACTCGCTCTTTTTGTGGTCGTGCCCAGCATCAATATCGCCCTGGCTAATCAGACCGCCATCAAGTATCCCGATGCCGAAAAGTACAAGCCCACTCCGGTTCCGGATCGTATCGTCCTCACTTGGAAGGGTGAGCCCACTACCACTCAAGCTGTATCCTGGCGTACCGATACGAGTGTTCTCACTCCCCAGGCCCAGATTGCCGTAGCGGAAGACGGCCCTAACTTTAAACAGAACGCGACGACGGTTACCGCTGAGAGCAGCACCGATGTAAAAGGAAACCAAAATTACACCGCCAAATTTCATACCGTTCAGTTTAAAGACCTGACTCCCAACACCAAGTATCTCTATCGTGTCGGCGATGGCGTCAACTGGAGCGAGTGGTTTCAGTTCACGACCGCTTCCACCAAAAATGAACCCTTTGCCTTCCTGTATGTCGGCGATGCTCAGAACGATATCCTGGAACACTGGTCCCGTGTCATCCGTAAAGCTTATTCCGATCTGCCTGATGCCCGCTTTATCATTCATGCCGGTGATCTGATCAACCATGGTGACGCGGATGAACAGTGGGGAGAATGGTTTGAAGCCGGCGGCTGGTTAAATGGGATGGTCCCCAGCATTCCTACCCCCGGCAACCACGAATACGCCAAAATTGTGCCCAATACCCCCAGCAGTCTCTCCCCATACTGGCGTCCGCAGTTTGCCTTACCGGAAAATGGGCCGGCAGGCCATGAAGAAACGGTATACTATACGGACTACCAAGGCATGCGCATCATCTCCCTCGACACCAACAAAAAGGGAGCTGAGCTTGATAAACAGGCAGCCTGGCTGGAAGAGGCACTAAAAAACAATCCCAATAAATGGACCGTCATCACTTTCCACCATCCGATCTTCGCCAATTCGCCGGGACGTGACAATGTTGAAATCCGTGAAAAACTGCTCCCGATTGTACAGAAGTACAACGTAGATCTCGTACTGCAAGGCCATGACCATAGCTATGCCCGTGGCCATGTCAGCAACCTCCCCACTGGGGTAACGGCAAAAGACCCCAAGAGCAATACTGTTTTTGTCGTCTCTGTCTCCGGTCCCAAGATGTATGATCTTACCCATAAAAACTGGGAAGAAAACGGAGCAGAGGTTCGTAAATCCGTTAAAAACACCCAGTTGTACCAGCTCATCCGTGTAGACGGCAATGTAATACGCTATGAGGCACGGACCGCTACCGGCAGTTTGTTTGACGGATTTGAACTGAAAAAGTCTGCCAATGGTGAGAAAGAGATTAAAGATTTAAAGATGAAAGACAAATAAACAGCGCAATTAACCACTAATTTTCTTAAGCAATAGAGATGGAGCATCAAGCCTCCATCTCTATTGCTGTCAATCAAAATCGATCCATTTCTGTGTAAAAGAAGGAGAAAACCATGCAACGTTATGTATCGCTCCTCTTGATCAGCTTAACCGTTTTTACAATCGCCACCTCGTTCACGGTGCTGTTTGCATCTCCGACTTCTGCCCATAACAATAACCACGGTTATATGGATATTACGCTAAAGCCGGGGGAAGCTCATATCAACTTAATTCTCGATTTCGAAGAGTTGAGCCAATTAGTCGATATACCGATTGAGTGGCAAACCGCTTCTACTTCTGAACTGGAAAAGATCTTGGCCGATCGAAAAGATTCGTTGTATCAACCACTGGCTGCCGGGGTACGGGTATATCGGGATGAAGTTCCCTGTACACCTCAGATTGTCAACACCGTTGTCAGTACATTGGATGAACACCCCCTGGCTGAAATCGGCTTGTTATATCCCTGTGACGGCGACGCAACCCGGATCCGCTATGATCTATTTTTTGAGGACATCAACCGCTCACACCTCAATATCGCACAAATTAAAGGTGAGGGTGTCGATCAGGAGTTTCTTTTTACCATTGCCGATCGGGAATTGGAAGTGGGAGAACGGAACTGGTTGCGGCAAGGATGGCAATTTATCAGTCTAGGCGGCAAACATATTTTTACTGGATATGATCACATCCTATTTGTTCTATCCCTGCTGTTGATCGCCACCCGATTGCTACAGACCGTTGAGATCGCCACCGCATTTACACTCGGTCACAGTATTACACTCGGCCTGGCAACTTTGGGTGTAGTCACCTTCCCTGAACGGATTGTTGAGTCCATAATCGCTCTCAGCATTGTTTTTGTCGCCTCACAAATTCTGTTCAAGCGCCATTTACCACATCAATGGATTGTCGCTCTATTATTCGGCCTTGTACATGGATTTGGATTTGCAGGCATTTTGCAGGAAATGGAACTCTCCCATAGCAGTATTGCTTCTTCCCTTCTCTTTTTTAACGTTGGGGTGGAACTGGGCCAAATCGCCATCATCGCCGTCGCTTTTCCCCTACTGGCTTATATCCGGCGCTATCCAATCTATCCCCGCATCGCCGCTACGAGTTCCATCGCCATGATCGCCATTGGCCTGTACTGGTTTATTCAACGCTCCATCGTGTTTTAAAAACCGATCATCCATTAAAAAGCAGTCAGGTGAGCTAGTATATAGCCTGACTGCTTTTATACTTCCTGGGGAAAAAATCATGATCCGCAAAAGCGAAAAAGTTGAAAATGATTCTCATTCTATGTAAAATGAACTAGAAAAATCGACTGATCCCTACAGAGGAGGATGATGGCGCGTGGCGTCGAGGTTTAAGTATCTTACTTTATCCGTTATAATGTTTGCACTTGTCGTGACCGGTTGCTCCCCACAATCCGATGGAGCAAAAGGGGAGAGCGATGAGTTGGTCGTATACTCCGCCCGTAAAGAGCAGTTCGTGAAACCGTTGATCGATGCATTTGAAAAAGAAAGCGGCATGAAAGTGAAACTGATGGCCGCCGATGAGACCCTGGTCAATAAAATATTGGAAGAAAAAAAGAATCCACAGGCAGATATCTTTTTCTCCAATGATACCGGCGCACTGGAATACCTTCGCATCGAGAATGCGCTGGCTCCCAACGACTCCGACAAGATCCAGGTGATCGACGAGAAATACCGGGCTGATGACGGATCGTGGGTAGGCTTGTCCGCACGTAGCCGTATTTTTATGTATAATAAGGATTTGATCTCGGAGAAGGATGTACCCCAAACCATGTGGGACCTGACCGACCCCAAATATAAAGGAAAATTCGCCATCACCCGCGGCGGCAACGGCTCAATGGTGGCGCAAGTGGCAGCCCTGCGCGCCCAATGGGGCGATAAGAAAACCAAAGAGTGGCTGACAAAAGTAAAGGATAACGCCGCCATCATCACAGACGGCCACGGTGATATCCGACAGGCGGTAGGTGCCGGGGAAGTGGAATTCGGCTTGGTGAACAACTATTACTTCCATCAGCAATTAGATGAGCCCAAAGACAACCATGTGGATGCCGTCTATCCCGATCAAGGCAAAGATGGGATGGGTGTTTTCGTTAATGCCGCCGGGGTGGGGTTGATCAAAGGTGGGCCCAACCAAACCAACGCCAAGAAATTTATCGATTTTTTGACGGAGGAAGAACAGCAGAAGCTCTTCTCCTTTGAGAGCAAAGAGATTCCGTTGGTGGAAGGAATCGAAACACCGCCCGAAGCCAAACCGCTCAGCGAATACCAAGTGATGGAGTTGCCGTTGAAAGAGATCGGCCCGGTATGGGTGGATGCCAAGAAGTTGATCGAAGAAAGCGGATTAGACTTAGAAGTAAAGTGATAATCGAAGACCGATCAGTGGAGGGAAGCTCGCATCCCCCCACTGATTGCCGTTAAACCGACCGGGATATTCACGGACGGTAATCCGCCCTACGGCACTGAAAATAGGAATCATACTGCCTACCCATCTTGATCTTTAAACAGGGAGTAAAACCGCATGACCAAACCCCGCTTACATGCACAATCTATCAGTGATCACAACAAATCTACTCAGGATCAGTCCCGGAAACCGTATTTGTTTCAGGCTGTCCCTCGCTTTTGGCATTCGCTGTGGCTCGGTAAGCCACCCAATCCTCTCCTCCTGTTGCTATCGATGTTGACGGCATTGATCATGGTGATTCCCATCTTGTATGTGATTGTGCAGGGAGCGCAGGCAGAGGGTGAGCGTTGGGTTCAGCTATGGGATTCCCGCCTTCCCGCGCTATTGTGGAACACAATCTCTCTTACCACTGTCGTGACGACCGGAGCGATTTTAATCGGTGTCACCCTCGCCTTTTTAGTGGTGCGTACCGATCTTCCCGGGCGAAAATGGTGGCGCTTGATCACCGCCCTACCCTTGATGATCCCGCCTTATGTGGGAGCGATGGCCTACATTATGATCTTTGGTCCCACCGGCTGGATGCGCGACTGGTTCGGCTCATCCCCTCTCCCGATCTACAGTTTCTGGGGTGTCACCCTGGTGATGACCATGTTTACTTACCCCTATGTATACTTGATCGCTGCATCGTCATTGGGCCGATTAAACGCCAACCTCGAAGAAGCGGCGTTGTCCTGCGGCCAGCGCTACCGGCACGTATTTCTGAAAGTGGTGTTGCCGTTGTTGCGCCCGGCGATCGGTGCCGGCGCCATTCTCGTCTCTCTTTATGTCCTGTCGGATTTCGGGGCCATCTCCATGCTGCGCTACACTACTTTCACCGCTGCCATCTACTATCAAATGGGCAGCTTCGACCGCATGAGTGCAGCCATGTTAAGCGTCGTCCTCATCGCTATCACCCTGGTCTTTCTTTGGATGGAAGCGCGCACGCGCAAACATATTCGCTATTCGCAACAAAACGGTACCTATCGCCGCCCGTTGACCATCCCATTGGGTAGATGGAAACCGCTGGCCCTCGCATTTGTGATCTTCATCTCTGTCATCGGTGTATTTCTTCCCTTGGTCGTCCTGATCTATTGGTCACACCAGGGATGGCAAATGGGGGCATTAGATTCCTCATTCTGGGAATACGCGGTAAACAGCCTTGTCGTCTCCGGGATTTCCGCCCTTTTATCGATCCTATTCGCGATGCCCTTGGTCTATTTAAAAGCAAGAAGCCCCTCCTCCATTACCAGTCTATTGCACAAAATCGTTTACAGCGGCTATGCGTTGCCGGGGGTGATCGTCTCCCTGGGAATCGTATTCGTTTTTAATCAGTACCTACCATTTCTTTATGGAACCATCGCCTTGTTAATCACCGCCTATGTCATGCGGTTTCTGCCCCAGGCTACCCAAGCGGGGGAAGCGGCCATCAGCCTGGTGTCACCTCGCTTGGACGAAGCGGCACAAAGTTTAGGCCACTCACCTTGGCAATCCCTGTTGAAAGTTACCTTACCACTGATGATGCCGGGCGTTCTGGCGGGAGCCGCATTCGTTTTCGTCAGCTCCATGAAAGAACTTCCCGCCACTTTGCTGCTGCGCCCGGCAGGGTATGACACCTTGTCTGTCCGCGTCTGGATCCAAGCTAGCGAAGGGATGTATCACTTAGCTGCTCCGGCGGCCCTGTTGTTAATACTTGTCTCCATTCTGCCCATGCGCTGGATTCTCAATCGATACTAGGAGGTTGGGTCAATGTCTGTTATCTCTCTTGAAGCAATCACAAAAAACTACCCCAGACAAACGCAACCCGCAGTTCGGGATTTACACTTTACCGTAGAAAAAGGAGAGATCCTCACCCTCCTGGGTCCCAGTGGATGCGGCAAAACCAGCACTCTCCGCATGATCGCCGGGTTTGAAAAGCCGGATTTCGGTCGCATCCGGATCGGCGAAAAAACGGTCTTTGACCCAAATACCTGGATTCCACCGGAAGACCGAGGGGTCGGGATGGTATTTCAGGATTACGCTTTGTTTCCCCATTTGACTGTAGAAAAAAACGTTGCTTTCGGCTTGCAAAAATTAAAAAGGAGCGAGCGGAGTAAACGGGTGCAGGAGGTTCTGGCTTTAGTCGGGCTGGAAGGCTACCACAAACGGTATCCCCATCAACTGTCAGGGGGGCAGCAGCAACGGATCGCTCTTGCCCGGGCACTAGCGCCGCATCCCCATGTCATCTTGTTGGATGAACCCTTTAGCAACTTGGATGTCCATCTCAAATCACAAATGCGGCGGGAAATCCGGCAGATCATCCGGGAAACCGGGATCACCGCGATATTTGTCACTCACGATCAAAAAGACGCACTGGCGCTGTCCGATCAAGTGGCAGTCATGCAAGCGGGCCAACTGTTACAGCGGGATACGCCCCAACAGGTGTATCAGCATCCGGTCAACGCCTTTGTCGCCGAATTCCTGGGCAAAACCAATCTGCTGCGGGCGGAAGTGTCTAAAAACTGCCTCTGTACAGAAATCGGTGAGATGCCGTGCAAAATGAGGCAACCGGCGGACAATTACGAACAGGTATTATTGTCCGTCCGCCCCGAGATCTGCCGTCTCGACCAAAACGGTTGTTTCGTCGGGAAGGTGAAGGAAGTGGAATACAGTGGTGAATACCAGGAAGTGACCGTCTCGATCCGCAAAAACGAAGATGTGGGGGAAGCGACCGAGATGAAAATCTACATCGACCCCCATCAACCGATCGAGCCCGATCAACAAATCCGCTTTAACATTGTTCCTGATCGGGTTACAATCATCCCAACGGAAAAAGAGCTAGTGGGGCAACCTTAAGCCTATGTTTCGTCTCAATCGTCTCCTTTGAAATGGATACATCTAACAAAAAAAACTGCCGACTTTTACATCCGTCAGCAGTGTTGTCACCTGTAAGTATTCATTTTTATTCCGTCGGGCTAACATAGACAATGCCGTCCCAACGGACGTGATACTTTTTATCCTCTTGCTGCAGCAACATATGATCCGGATATACTCCGGCCACTTCTCCTCTCACTTCGCCCACATAGGTGGATACTTGGACCGACTGGCCCAAAGAATCCGCCATCTGCTGTGCCAGCAGCCCAGGACCACGGTTGCGGCGCCTCAACAGTCCCTGCAATCCTTGGAACGGGGAACGTCGTCCCCATCCCTGGGGTCGACGGGGAAACTGCGGTTGTTCCGGCAATTGCGGTTGTTCCGGGGATACGGGCGGATAGGGAGGTTGTGGTGGGTACTGCGGATACTGCTGCCCCATGTAGGGCGGACTTTCCAGAGGAAATTCCGGTGGAAACATCGGCGCTCCAAACTGTTGGTTATAAGGATTGGGTGGCATTGCCTGACCGTACCAAGGGTTCAACGGAGTCACCCCTTCATCTGATCTCTTGACAGCCTATGCAGCTCCACCGAAAAGGGATACCCACCCATTCAATTTATCTGGAGAGAAGAGCTGCCGGTGTTCCTCTGAGTTCATCCATCATCGTTGCAAAGTTATCGAAAGTGAGGGACTGGGGACCGTCGGAGAATGCTTTTTCCGGCGAGGGATGCACTTCCACCATCAACCCGTCAGCACCTGCGGCTAAGCCTGCTTTGGCCATCGGTGCGACATAACGCCATTTCCCTGTGCCGTGGCTGGGGTCGACGATGATGGGTAGATGGCTCAAGTGTTTGACTACCGGCACCGCACTCAGATCCAACGTGTTGCGGGTATAGGTTTCAAACGTGCGAATCCCCCGCTCGCATAAAATCACATGGGGATTTCCCTCCGCCATAATGTATTCCGCAGACATCAACCACTCCTCGATGGTAGCGGAAAGCCCCCGTTTCAACATGACCGGCTTATTGGTTTGGCCCACTTTTTTCAGCAGATGGAAGTTTTGCATATTGCGTGCCCCCAACTGCAAAATATCGACATACTCCGCTACCAGATCCAGGTTTTCTGGGTCCATCACTTCAGAGATAATGGGTAACCCCGTTTCCTCCCGCGCCTCGGCCAGCAGCTTTAACCCTTCCTCTCCCATTCCCTGAAAGGAATAGGGGGACGAACGGGGTTTAAACGCTCCCCCTCGCAAAATATGACCGCCTGCCTTTTTGACGGCGTGTGCGCTCGCCAAGATCTGCTCCCGGCTTTCCACCGAGCAGGGTCCCGCCATCACAACCGGATGATCGCCACCGATCTCCAGCTCACCTACACGAATGCGACTATCTTCCGGATGAAAGGAGCGTCCCGCCAATTTAAAAGGCTCACTCACATGGACCACTTTATCAACGCCGGGAAAGCGCTCAACCGCCAAGCCTGCCAATAACTGCTTGTCGCCGATCAGACCGAGGATCGTTTTATCCACGCCTTGGGAATGATGAACCTGGATCCCTTTTTCCTTTAATGTTTGGACGATATGATCCACTTGTGCTGTTGTCGCCTGTTTTTCCAATACAATAATCAACTAAAAAACCTCCTCTTTGGATAATAAAAAACCTCCTCCCAATAAAGGGACGAGGTTTGCTCGCGGTACCACCCTTTTTGAATCGATATCGATTCCACTCCAGCACGTACTTCGTGTACATCTTCCGATATCGGCGGAAGCCGGAGTGACCAACCCTAAACATAAGCGGTTCATCTCACGCTCCAAGGTGTAATTCACCAAACGGTCCGATACCGGTTTGCACCCCCACCGGCTCTCTGGGATCGGATTTCCGCTGACTACTTTGCCCCTTCAACGCGTCTAAGTGTGAAAATTTGATTTGTGGATAACAGTAACATGGCACCCCTTGTCCTGTCAATGGAGATTTTCCGCAAATCCCTCCACCCTAGGTATAGATCGGATCATCCGTGGTCGGTGATGCAACTTTTGATTCCTGTGTCTGTAAAAACAACTGTACCAGCGCATCATAACCCTGTTGGTTGGGATGAACTTCATCCGCAAAATAATCGATTCGATTGAAAAACAGTTCAAACGGGTCGATTAGGACGGCCCCATATCGTTTGGATAAATAACGATAGGCACGATTGAGGGTACGAACCGCACGGCTGGCGATGGCAACGCTATGCTTATAGGCAGGCACAGGCATATAAAATCCCAAGATCTCAATCGTCGCCTCCGGATTGAGACGGCGCAGATGAGACAACAGTTGTTCCACTTGCTTCACCACCCGCTTCATGGTGCGGGCTAGCCCAGGTAAGTTGACTCCCTCTCCCTCATACCAAGCGATAAAATCACATCCACCAGTGGTGACGGTAATATGAGACACCCGCGGTATCAACTTTTCCAGTGCAGGGGATTGCACCAAGTGGCACAATTCCGCCGAGGTAAGGCCGGAGATGCCCATGTTGATCACACGGCATTGATCGCTGTTGCGCATATGTGTAAAGTATTGCGCCACCAAATGCCGATCGGGACCGGAGGCGCCGATTCCTTCTGTCAACGAGTCTCCTAATGCTAGATAGGTAATCGGATTCATCCTTTTTCCCCTCCCGACACAACATCAGTCTCCAATGTAACCGCATGGGCGATGCAGGGAATCGATTCTCCCTGTTGATAAGAGACCGGATTCATCAGCGCACCGGTGGCTACCACCATCACCCGGCTCAATCGCCCCTGGTTCATTTCCTCCAAAATATGTGCATACATCACCAAGGCGCTGCTGGCACATCCACTGGCACCGGCGAAGGATTCCTGTTCATCGTTGTAAATCATCAGGCCACAGTCTTGAAAGATATCGCCTAACTCTAACCCCTTTTTCGCCAACAGTTCCGTAGCGATCGGATGACCCACACCAGCCAGATCACCGGTTATAATCAGATCGTAGTCCGCAGGGGTCAAACCCGTATCCTGAAAATGAACTTCAATCGTTTCCGCAGCGGCAGGTGCCATCGCCGCTCCCATGTCAAAAGGATTTTTCACACCCATATCCACCACTTTCCCCATAGTCGCATAACGGAGGATGGGACCCGTCGTTCCTCGTCCCACCACACCCGCCCCTGATCCGGTCACCGTCCATTGGGCCGTTGGCGGCTTTTGTCCTCCGTACTCCGTCGGATACCGGTACTGTCGTTCCGCCGTGGCGTTGTGACTGCTGACCGCAACCACCGCATGATCGCTAAAACCGGCATCCACCAGGGCAGCACCGGTAGACAGGGTCAACATGGAAGCGGAACAGGCACCAAACATCCCGATTAAAGGCAGCTGATTTTGCCGTGCGGTAAAGGATGCACTAATATTTTGATTCAACAAATCCCCGGCCAAAAAAGTATCGATCTGATTCATCTGTAGACCTGCTTTTTCTACCGCCTTGTTGACGGCATCCTCCATCATTTTTCGCTCCGCTTTTTCCCAACTGTCCTGTTCTGCATATAAATCAGGATAAGTATGATCAAACTTTCCCTTCAACTGCCCTTCGCCTTCTTTGGGTCCGGCCACCGCTGCCCCCGCCAATATTCGCACTTGACCGCTGTAGGACCATGTGTGCTTTCCCACTCGTTTGGAAGCCATATTATTCCCCCTAACTGATCAACGTCTTTACGATGCCGATGAAAAAAGCGGCTACAACTCCAAATACGATTACAGCTCCCGCCAGTTTAAACATGTTTCCTCCTACACCCAGAACATAGCCTTCCGATCGATGCTCCAAGGCGGCAGAGGCGATTGAATTGGCAAATCCTGTTACCGGCACCGCCGTCCCCGCCCCGGCCCATTGCCCGATTTTGTCGTAAACACCAAAACCGGTCATTAAGCAGGCGATAAAAATTAATGTTGCCACTGTTGGATCCCCGGCTTTCTCCTGCGGAAAGTCAAACAATCGTATATACATGAGCTGCAACAACTGTCCAAATAAACAAATCGCTCCCCCCACCAAAAACGCTTTGATACAGTTGACGAAAACCGGCGGTTTCGGTTGGTAGTTTTTAGCTAGTTGTTGATATTGCTGTTGCTGTTTTTGTTGTGCCTGTTCTTGTGCTGATTGTTGACTGGTATCCATGATCATCCCTCCAATCGCGCCAAAATTCCCTTCTTTATCCTTCGATTAACCGCACGGTTTTATGCGATTATTCCACACAAAAAACCCGCATCGGCGGGTTCAGGCTGCTGATAAACGAGTCGCGGGACGGTCGGGTAGTTATCCGTCTCCGCTCCATGCACGCCAAAGCACAAGTCTCGCCTTGATCGTTTTCGCTCCGGGTCTCGCTTTGCGTCCTAGAGTCGCTCGCATTTCCTAAAGTGAAACTCCATCGGTGGGGTTTTATCGCTTTCCTCCGATCACGGTGACAATGCCCCCCATCAAAATATGGGCTAATCCGAAGCCAAGAATCCCCCATCCACAGCACATTTCCATCTGATGTCTAGATCGTGCCTTTTCACCGCAGTATAAACAGGAAACACCGATAAGACTGATGAAAAGTCCCATCAAGATCGTCCATAAATTACGCCTACCCATACTGGGACTCCCCCTTCCTTTTTACAAGTTGAATCCCTTTTAGCTTGACCGGAAGGCGGAAAAAGTTTGACTGGTAGTTTTCCCCGTCCACAAACGCACCAACCACTCCTCACACTCCGCTTTGATCCACTCGTTAAAAAAGCGCTGGGTGTAGATAAAGCCGCGAAAGCGGGCCCGTACTTCCCGGTAATCACGTTTTTGTTTCACCTCGATAATATGGCCGCCACTTTGACGCAATTGTCGCTTCGCTCCTTGCAACTCGCGCTCCACTTGTATCGATGTGTAGGAAAGTGTTTGTAACACGCTCTGTTTTAACTTAAACGTTTGTAATTCCAACTGACGGATATCACACTGGAGGGCACGGTAAAGGACATCCATCAGTACCACCCGCTTGATGGAACGGGCAAACTGTCGATACTCATCCGGAGCCGATAACATCCGTCTCCATCCCCTCTCCGCTATAATACTGCTTTTCATTATATGCGATCACACGTTCGAAATCCCTTGGTAATACTTTGAAAAAAAGATCGAGCGAGGGCTCGATCCTTTGGTGTTACATTTGGATATTGTCTTGCTCGGAGATATTGGCTAGTGCCTGTCCCGCCTCATCCGAATGTTGCTGTCTAACCGCCAAATCGCCTAGGGCGACAATTCCCACCAACTGATTGTTATCTACTACCGGTAAACGACGGATTTGATGTTGTGCCATCAGCTGGGAAGCTTCATCCACCGACATATTAGGGGAACCTGTGATCAAATTCTGATTTGTCATAACGTCACCCACCGTAAGTGAGGCGCCGTTTTGATCGGCGACAGAGCGTAGGACTACGTCTCGGTCCGTCACCACACCTTGCAGCTGCCCGTTTTCTACGACGGGAATAATACCCACATTATACTGCTTCATCAACATAGCCGCTTGCTGAATCGGATCTTGGGGCGACACCGATGCGACATTGGTGGACATGATTTCACCTAATTGACTCATGTATTCACCCTCCTTTTCTGGTGTTATGGTTTTCCATCAAAAGGATTTTTATACCGAGCGACAGGAGGAGAATGATCGAAACGAGAAGAGGACAAGGGACGTTTAACATAGATGAGCGGGAAAAGCGTACACCTCCGAACCGAGGGAGACCCGCTCTTTTCTATGTACACCCGTTGTACAAGACGAAATCAAATATACTGGCGTCACGATTGATATGATGGATATTCTCGTCATGTGAACCGGCAGAGGATATCACCCATTTCCCACTAAAAACAGGAGGTTTGTTATGAGCCAAGAACCGGTATTACGTATGCAAAACCTGACAAAACGGATTGGAAACAAAACGATTGTAGACGGCGTCAGTCTGGAATTGTACCCCGGTGAAGTATTCGGTTTTCTCGGCCCCAATGGCGCCGGTAAAACGACGACGATTCGGATGTTGGTCGGGTTAATGTCCATCAGTGAAGGAGAGGTTAGCATTTTGGGTACCTCTTTAAAAAAAGATTTTGAAGAGGCGGTTCGCCATGTCGGCGGCATTGTGGAAAACCCTGAATTATATAAATTTCTGAGCGGATATCAAAATCTGCTTCATTATGCCCGTATGTGTGACAACGTGGGGCCGGAACGGATCGACGAAGTGGTAAAGCTGGTGGGATTGGAACAACGGATTCACGATAAAGTAAAAACCTACTCCCTGGGGATGCGGCAACGCTTGGGGCTGGCACAGGCGCTTCTTCATTCTCCCAAAATCTTGATCCTGGATGAGCCGACCAACGGCCTCGACCCCTCCGGCATTCGTGAGATTCGGGATCATTTGCGACGCTTGGCGAAGGAAGAAGGATTGGCGGTGATGGTTTCCAGTCACCTTTTGTCGGAGATGGAGTTAATGTGTGACCGCATCGGCATTATTCAACAAGGCAAGTTGATCGATGTGAAGCGGGTGGAAGAGTTTGTAGGAACTTCTGACGTCAATGACCGCTTGACGACTATTTGGACAGTGGAGCCACTTGAACAAGCGCTGGAAGTGATCCGCTCTTTTACCGAACTACAACCTGAATCCACCTCTCGCGGTGTAGAGATTACACTGACACGGGAACAAGTACCTAAACTTAACACTCGCTTAGTGGAAGCGGAAGTCCGTGTCTACGCCATCCATTCGCTATCCAAAACGCTGGAGGACAAATATCTGGAAGTGACGGGAGGGAGTCATATTGCTTAAATTTGCCCGTTTAATCCAAAACGAGAATATGAAAATTTTTCGGCGTATCGGTACCTGGGTGATGACGGGGTTGTTGGTGTTGGTCGTAATCGGCTATGCCTTAATCACCCATTTCAATCAAGCGGCCACACAAAATCAGGACTGGAAACAAAATCTGGAAAGCGCCAACCAGCAAAACCAAGCCATGCTGCAACAAGCGGACGTCCCCGATTTTTATCACGCTGAAATCGAAAAAGAGATTGCGATGAATCAATATCGGCTGGATCACAATATCCCTCCCACAGAGCAAACCCTATGGGGCTTTATCACAGAGTCGACCGATTTTACCTCGCTCATCACCTTGTTTACCATCATTGTCGGTGCCACCAGTGTGGCTGGAGAATTTTCCTGGGGGACGATTAAACTGCTCTTAATCCGTTCCGTCAGCCGCAGCAAAATCCTACTATCCAAATACTTGGCCTCTTTTTTATTCGCTTTGGCGATGCTGGCTGTTTTATTCGTCACTTCCTTCCTTGCCGGGGGACTCTTATTTGGATTTAGCGATGCGACCATCCCTCATCTCGCTTATGTGGACGGCCAGGTAACGGAGAAAAATATGCTACTTCACATCATCGGCCTATTTGGATTAGCCAGCGTCAAACTACTGATGATGGCCACCTTTGCTTTTATGATCTCTTCCGTCTTCCGCTCCAGTTCCCTCGCCATCGGCTTATCGATCTTTCTGATGTTCGCAGGAACACAAGCAACTTTTATCCTGGCTCAATTGGGCTATGATTGGGTGAAATATCTCCTGTTCGCCAACACTGAGCTCTCCTACTACTTAAACGGATCCGCCCCGCTTCCCGGTATGACCCTTCCGTTTTCCATCACCGTTTTGGCTGTTCACTTTATCCTGTTTCAGGCGATTTCCTGGATCAGCTTTAATAGCCGGGATGTGACGGCATAATAGAGGAATACACCACAAAAAGCCACCTGTTTCGGGATCACCGACAGGTGGCTTTCATTGCAGGTGCAAGAATGCCTGCACCGCACCCTTATGCCCTATCTTGCTTCACTGATTCTATAGCAACCTAACCATCCAACGACTGCGCATCCGACGGCAACTTCCGGATTTTTTCGATATATGCCGCTACACGGCGCTCATCCTCCAGCGGATAGTCAAAGCCTAATCGCTCCGCCAGGGGCACTCCAACTTTGCGGATAAACGCCCCCGCTTGAAACAGCTTCTCCCACTGCTCTTCCGGGTCGGCACCACAATACAAGGAGAGATACTCCTCGTAGATGTCCGGCTCCAGAAACCGCTTCAACCATTTGCCAGAACTCCCAACATTCACATTCCAATCATAATTTACACCCACATGCCACTCCAAGAGATATTGAAGCGACTCCATAAAATAATAGTCGTAAAGATTCTTCACTCGCGGCAATTCATCCCGCCACAACTCTTTTGCAATATACACTTGTAGCCACCATAACTCCACCATGTGAAGATCCCACAAATACTTGGAAGGTTGCTTGACGAGATAGGAACGATCGCTAGGTTCCGGCAACTCCAAATTCAAGTTGTCTTTATCCAGCAATACTTTGCTTAAGGAATCATCAAAAACCTCACGGATACTTTTTACATCTTTAAAACTGAGGTCGATTCTGACACTATCCTGAAACTGCATCATAAAAATGGAAGAGCCGTCTTCTTCAAAATACTCATACTGCACAACGACACGATCGCCAAATCCGTCGATCCAAGCCCGATCCGTATTATAGGGATGATTTTTTACATCCGCCAGATAAAAGTCAACATCATAATCCTGCATAAAATCTTTGGGGGCGTTTGGATTGGTTCGTGATCCATTCATGACGACACAGCGAATATTGGGATCTCGTTTGGCAAATTGCAGGATTTGCTCTAGCACCTCTTGTTCATTTCGCATACTGCTTTTCAACCTCCCACATTCTTTTTGGAAATCGATCCTTTCGAATGTGGGGGGAGGTCCACGAATTGGATTGGCTTTACGATTCTGTTAGAGATGATCCAACAATTTCTTCATCGCCTTTTCCTCCATTCCTTCAAAATCGGGATGCATCTCTGGGGAGATCTTTCACTCGTTTTAAATAGGCGGTAACCCGTTTGTCATCTTCAAGCGGATAGCGATAGCCAAACTGGTTCGCGACCGCTTGAGCTGTCTCCCGAAATAACGCACACATGACAAAAAGCGCCTGCCACATATTCTCAACCTCTGCATCGGAAAACGTCTTTACAAACGCATTCCACTTTTCCGGATCGAGATATTTTTTATAATACTTGCCACACTTGCCGGGATCTGCCGAAAAGTTCGTATGAATCCCGATATACCAGTTTAACATGACCATAAGCATATCCCTGACCGGACGTTCAAACATCACCTTTGCATACCCGAGTTCCCCGCGCCATAAGCCTTTTGCGACATACGTGCTAACCCACCAAAACTCGTTGCAGCAGTCTAAAAATTGCTTTTCCGTCGGGGGCATCGGCAGGAAATCACGGTTACTTGGCGGCGGTAGCGTTTCCATTTTATTATCTTTATCCAGTAACACCATACTCAAACTTTCCGCCTTGAAACGCGTGATCTGATTGATGGGATAAAACGTCAGGTCGATCCGATTCCCGTCTGTAAACAACATTAGATATGCAAAACTATCGTTTCCATCAGCAGGTGGAATTTCCATCTCGTCTGGCGTTTGCATCATCAAAATATCTCCAAAAGAACGAATCCAACTGCGGTCAGCAACAAAATCATCCACGGCAGTCACGAAGTAGACGATATCATAATCTTGAAAGATATCCCTAGGCGCTTCAGCATTGAGACGAGAGCCGTTCATCATTACGGCTCGAATTCGCTCGTCTCTTTTGGCGAATCCGAGGATTAAATCAAGCATTTCCCGTTCATTTCGCATATCGTTTCTCAACCTCCACATTCTTTTTAGAAGCGATCGGCTTTAGAATGTGGCAGGAGGTCCACGAATCGAACAAGCGCTACGGTTCCGTTACAAATGATCCAACCTTTTCTTCATCGCCGCTCCCTCCATTCTTTCATACCCGTATCATTCAAACATCAAATACCAGTACACGGCTACTTCTTCGCTTTGTGGGTGTATACCTTTATACAGGCACAAATCAAAACCACCAATGATAAAACCACAACTCTCATAAAACTTGCATGCGCTAACATTGTTGCTTTGCGTCTCCAGCATGATTCCGGGCATTCCTCGCTCGCGCGCCCAATGCTTGGCCTGTTCGATACATTGGCGCCCAATCCCATATCCTCTAAAATCGTTATCCACTTTGAGGTCTTCAACGTAAGCATATTGATTCCAATTACGTTTTAATACCATTTGGCCCACTGCCTGATTAGCCGCGAACGCCAAATAAACCGCTTGATCTGGGTTATCGATATACCTGGAATAATCCGTATCCTCCACATCACTCGCATAACTTTTCTCATAGGCCGGCAGTTCTTTTACCGTGTATCCGATTTCATTCTCTTTCAACGTTAGGACAAGAGTAGAATCAACGGTAAACGAATCGTCGATCTCCGCCCATCGCCCTTGATCAGCTGCCGTCATTTTTCGGATAAGGATGTCCATGGTCTCGCTCCTTTTTATCCAAAAATAAAGATTCGCTTTATTTTTGGACGGAGGAGCACGGACCTAACGGAAAACGGTTTGTGCTGTCATCCCGGATACGACCTCCCTGTATGTCTCTTATGTATCTATTCTTTAAATCAGTCATTGGTTTGATTTCAACCTAGGCGAGTTCATTTACTGTTGCCATTCCGGCGCGAAAAGCTTTGGGATCGTCGTGTTCCAGACCGAACAGCGCCTCCTGAAGCGCAAACGTCCCTTTGTAAAACATCACCCGCTCCATCATGCCCTGGATGTTCGGGTTATGATCCATGACCATCTGGAAAAAGCCCTCACCGTAAGAGGCCAACAACGCCGCGTAATCGATGGCTGGATCCCCGATCTGGACCGAACTAAAATCGATGATACCGGTTACCCGATTACTTTCCGGATCGTACAATATATTTTCGGTACCAAAATCGCCATGAATCAGTGTCGGAGTGATCCGGGCATTTGCGTCCAATTCAAGGTATTCAGTAAAATGCCGGTCTGTCCATTGACATGCCTCGTGCTTCATAAAGCCATACAGCTTACTTTGAATGCGTTCATACATTTCTCGCCATTCCAAGAAAGGATCGTACTCCGCATTTGCACCTTTGGAATATTCATCCGGGTTAATTCGGTGCAGCCCTTGCAAAAATTCGCCAAGTTGGCCCGCCATCTGACGAAGGATGGCAACCTCCTTGATCCGATGAAGCTTCTCTGCCTCTAGCGGTACGCCGTCGATTTTCCTATACCCGATAAAGGCGTGCCCAACCACACCTGAGTCAAATCCACAATAAAGCGGGCGTGGTACTTGAAGCGGAACAAGGTCCGCTATCCGGTTCAAAAATATTGCCTCACGTTTGATTTGCTCGATCCCTTCCATATATTTGGGGAACCGAAAGATAAATGTTGAATCGATTACCCAGACATCGTTATTTTGTCCGGAACCGAGCCGCTCCACTTTGCTGAAGGGGATATCAGGGTAAAATCTTCGAATCGACTCTAACACCTTGTGATCCACGCCATCATTCCCTTTGACAAAAATAATTGCTGTATCCTTTTATTATAGTTTAACAGTCTCCCTCCCAACAACAAAGGGGTTAGGAGTCAATCATTCCACCATCCATTCGTGCCGATTCCGAAGCACTTGAATGTATTGAGCAGTCGGGTCTTATAACCGTTCAACAGCAGGGCGGGAAAAACACTACTTTCTAACGCCTCAACCACTTGGACAGAACAATGGATCCAAACGATCGGTGACAAGTGGGAGGCGCGTTTGCTACGGCTCAAAAACATGATCGAAGACTAAAACTTGGATTCTACCCACGGCCCTCGTCCTTTCGCTCTCCTATCACACACACGACAGGCACCGGCTTCTGCTCCCCGATGACAATTGGTCGAACAGCGAAACCGGCGTTCAACAGATTTTTGCGGGTATGTTCCGCGATATGACTGATCTTACTTGCGATAGGCGGCTGATTAAAGAGATAGACCGCACCTCCCGGCAACAATCGCTCCTGGATGATTTCCAACTCACGTGCTGCCTTCATCCAAAACAAATTAACATTTACCGCAAATATCTTATTGAATCGGCTCTGCCCCAAATCGGCCTCATGAAATGATGCGGTAAGAAAACGCACTTTCCCTGCCTCTTGATAAGGAACATTCAATTTTTTCGCCATATAGATCATGGTTTCCGAGCGCTCGATGGCAGTTATCGTTCCGTTGCATAAATTTTTGCATATCAAAGAAACGACGGCGCCATGTCCGCAACCGATTTCAAGAAGGTGATCGGAAGGTGCAGGCGCCAATATTTCAGCTGCCCATCGGTGCCGATCGAGAGTCAGCATGCATGTATCCTCCCCAAAAATGCACCGGATCGAGGTAAAGGTATCGCATTTATTTGCTGTTGTCATTCCGTGTTATCCATGTGAAGATGGCAAGAGTTCGAACTGTAGAGATTAAAACGCCCACCTTCCGCTTTGCACGCTGGTGCAATATTAACAGGGTCGATTCTTAACGAGCTACATGGGCGTCAGGAGCATGATCCGCAACAAGATTCAAGACAATGTTATGCTCAAGCAACGCCTTAAGCCCGCAGAGTACCATCGTATATCCTCCCATTTCGTCTATCGCTCGCTTGACGATCTCCGCTCCATTACCCGTAAACCCTGAACTCGTAATCGTGACAAAGGTTTCGTTATCGGCTCGGGAAGTAAATATCCACTCAACCCTGTTTGGGTCTGAGAATTCAATCTGAATTCGCTTGTTTTGCTCAATTTCTTTCACATACACCTCATCCGAAACACCGTATATCTCCCACTCCCAACGGATATGTTTTCCCGCTTCCAACCTGCCGCTGCTTTTGGTAAACCAAAATTTTGTCGTAATCGTAGGATCGATAAACGCTTCAAATACCTCTGCGACTGGTCTGCGAATCAACATTTCTGCCTTTACAACCGGCACTTGATCCAAGGTTAACATTTTCATTCCTCCTGTCCTCGCACAAACATTGACTCGATTATACCCGCGTATCAATACAATGATTTCTTATGGATTGCGATATGATGCCGTTGCAAAAGTAATGGCCGGGGTCAACTTCCCAGCCAGAATGAATGCTCATCATGATTTAGAAAGAAGCGGATTCCGATTTGCATGTAAGTAGGCTAAGGCGCTTTCGATCAAAACCTCGGCGGAAGCTTTCATCGCCTCTTCGTCCAGGTCAAATAAGGGATGATGGTGTGGATGCGAAAACCCTTTTTCCTGATTGCCCGCACCCACCAAGCAAAAGGCTCCCGGTTTCTTTTGCAGATAGTACGCAAAATCCTCTGCCGCCATAATCTCCGGCACTTCCCAAACCTGCTCATCCCCCAATACCATACGGGCCACTTGTGCCAACCGCTGGGTTTCCATCGGATCATTGACGACAGCAGGATAACCCCAACCGTACTCCAAGCGACAATCGGCCCCAAACATACGGCAGGTTTGGGTCGCTACTTCCTCGATGCGCTCATAAAGACGGTTGCGCAACTGCGGGTCAAAGCTGCGGACCGTTCCTTCCAGTTCACAACGTTCGGCGATCACATTGAAAGCACGACCTCCCTCGATACGGCCGACAGAGATGACACCGGATTTAAGCGGATCCACCTGGCGTCCGATAATGGTTTGTAGATTGACAACCACATGAGAAGCGATCGCTACCGCATCTACCGCTTCATGGGGAAGCCCTCCATGTCCGCCTTTTCCGACTACTTCCAGTTTAAACGAATCAGCAGCCGCCATGAGTGGACCCTCTCTTAGACCAACCACCCCACGGGGAAGCGGTGTCCACAGGTGAACACCATAGATCGCATCTACCCCGTCAAGGGCACCGTCTGCAATCATCGCAGCAGCACCCCCAGGGATCTGTTCCTCCGCATGTTGAAAAATAAAAACGACCCTTCCTGCGATCTCCTTCCGCTTTTCCGCTAATAAGGAGGCGACTCCCATCAGGGTGGCAGTATGGGCATCATGACCGCAAGCATGCATCACACCGGGAACCTGAGAACGATAAGCACACGATTTTTCATCATAAATCGGCAACGCATCCATATCCGCACGCAGGGCAATCGTTGGCCCGGTCGATCCGCCCTCCAGTACGGCGACCACTCCATTCCCACCCACACCGGTACGTACCTGCAGACCGCACTGTTTCAACCAATCGGCCACGATTTTGGCCGTCCGCTCCTCTTGAAAGGAGAGCTCCGGATATTGGTGAAAATCTCGTCTCCACCGCACCATTTGCGGGAAAATTGCTTCAATCCGCTCACGCCAACCTTGTTGCATGTTTAGCCCCCCTTTTCTTCTATCTTACCAAACCCGAAACAGTTTTGCGCAATCTGTCACGCCTTTCAACTTGCACCCTGCCGTGGAACATACTATTATTGTAGCGAATCCATCGGAATCGGCAAAAGGAGGAGCATCACCATGCTATTGACAGATGCTGGATTAAAGGGAATTACCGGTGAGTTTGGTCATGTGGATCAAGTCATGCACAAAGCGGGTTTTGATCGTGGCGGTGCATGGGACTACAATAAAGCCAGTTTTGACATGCGATTGGAAGGAAAGGATTCCGCTTATTATTTGCGGGTGCAAAGTCATGTCATTGAAGGCGTACTGGAAAGCCCCAAGGCCAAAGTTCAGCTGGAAGACCCCGTATTTTTGCGCCATATCTTTCCCCACGGATTAGATCCGGACACCGAAATCCCGACAGAATTTCAGGAAACCATCAACAAGGCGATCCAACAAGTAAAAAAGGAACTGGGTTGAGGAACTCTCCTCTTTTATACAGAAAAACTGCCGCTATCCGTCGGCAGTTTTTCTGTATAAAGCCATGAGAGTGCAGAGCTATCATCACTTCGTCCGTTCCACCTCGGACTCTTCTTCCTTGATCTCTACTCCCTCCACTTTTACATTCACTTCCACCACTTGGAGACCGGTCATCGTTTCCACTGCTTCTTTTACCGCTTGCTGCAACGCCCGGGAAACTTCTGGGATCTTTACGCCGTAATGGACGATCACCCGGAGATCGATGGCGGTTTCCACCTCTCCCACTTCCACGGAAACACCGCGGGTGACGTGTTTGCCGCTGACTCGTTTGGCCCAACCTTCGGTGATGCCACCAGACATGCTGGCGACCCCTTTTGTCTTTGTCGCTGCCAGTCCGGCGATCACTGCCACCACATCGTCGGCAATCCGGATCGCTCCTTCGGAACCGTATTCAGCCATCCCTGTTATACCCCCCTTGCAACGTGTTCCATCACTTATAGTATAGCATTCCCACCAATAAACCCAACAGGTGTCATCCTTTTTTAACTGACCCGGTAACCGGCGATCCGGATCACCGTCCGTACTTGGGGATGTGCCAAGTTAACGCGATATCCATAATAGGTGTTTCCATCCACCGTTATTTCATGAGGAAGCAGATATTTTCCTTGCACCATTTTCGTAAACAGATGATTGGCATCCCCTTCCGTCAGATTGATTTTACGTTGTAAGTCTTTTTTGATCCAGGTACTGCCATAACTCTTATCGGCGTTATTCGGATCCTCATACCATTCATAAATCTGGATCAGAGCATCTTGTAACAATCGGTCCATCTGGGATAGATTTTGGAATTGCGGTATATTTAAAAATTCGAATAAATTATGCGAAACATCACAAAACGCTTCCATTTGGGCGTTTTTGGAAAGACTCTCATCCCGTAGACAAAAAAGTTCCACTCGTTTCCCTCTGGACCACAACCGATCCATTAATGGAATCATATCCTGATCCGCACTTACGATCACAAATGTATCTACTTCGGGCACCGTGTGCAAAACATCCATCGCATCGAGACAGAGTTGGATATCCGCAGCATTTTTGCGCTCTTCTCCCCCGCGACCGTTTCCGTATACTTGGTGAGGGTGAACATGCTTTTTTTGTAAGTGATGCAAAGAGAGATCCAATTGTTCAAAGTCAGCATAAACTTCCATCATGCGGATTGCTTGTTTTCCATAATGTTCTTGCAAACGTAAGAACAGATTATGTTGCGGTTCAGGATGATCAGGGTCCATGTGATATTTTTTTAACCCATAATAAACATTCTCCAGGTCAATCCATATCGAGATCGATCTATTGGCTCTCATTGCAATAAGCTCCTCCTATTATTGTAATAATAAGTAACATTTCCCCAGCTAACGTCGAGAATATTTAACCTTTATACGTCAGAAGTCTCCCACTTAGCGTTAGCGTAGGCGGGAGAGGTTCATACAAATCCCTACTTTATTATTAATAATTCTACACACGAACTTTTCTTTCCTGTTTCATCATGATAGATCTTAAGCCGGATGGGATCCGATTTCTCCACGTGGGAATAAAACAAGGACACCAGCATACCACAAACTTCCGTTGGTTACCAGTGCCCCTTCAGTATATACGATTTGCCGTAGAGTTACATGAATGAACGACGCTCCCTTGCGCCAAGCGTAGCCTGAATACGGAAATCCCTATGCTGATCTCAAACACAATCTTAACGGAAGACTCCCCAGGATCTCAACTGCTCTTCTCCGGTAAGGGCCCCACATAACGCGATTGGGGACGAATAATGCGGTTATTAGCCGCCTGCTCCAATATGTGTGCACACCACCCCGCCATCCGCGCCACGGTGAACGTGGGAGTATACAACTCTCGCGGCAGACCGACCGCGCGCAAAACAACCGCTGCGTAGAACTCCACATTGGTGTATAGCTTTCTCTCCGGCTTCCATTGTTGCAGCAAGCGCAACGCTTCTGCTTCCACCTCCAACGCCAGCTCAAACCACGGTTCTTCCGACGCCAGTTGCTGTGCCACTTCCCGTAATGCTTCCGCCCGTGGATCCCGTGTGCGGTACACCCGATGCCCAAACCCCATTAGCCGCTCCCCGTTTTGTAGGCGCTGTTGCAGCCAATCAGCAGCCCGTGAACTGGAGCCGATCTGCTCCAGCATCTCCTCTACTTCTGCCGGCGCTCCACCGTGCAGAGGCCCTTTTAAGGCGCCAATCGCCGCAGTTAACGCCGACAATCCATCGGATTGGGTGGATGTAACCACCCTGGCCGCAAAAGTGGAAGCATTTAACCCATGTTCCGCCGTCAACACCAGATACGCATCCAATGCCCGCACATGTGCCGGATTTGGCTCCTTTCCCGTCAATAGATAGAGATAGTTGGCCGTATGGGACAAATCTGCTCGCGGTTGAATAAACGGCGTCCCTTGTAAGCGGTGCCAACGATAAGCTACTAAAGTAGGAATCCGCGCCAGTACAGTAGCCACCGCCTCCGGAGTCGGCGGCCACATCGCTCCATCCCATGACAAAGCCGACACCCCGGTCCGTAAGCTCTCCATCATATCCATATTGGGCGGCAATGCATCCAGAAGTCGATGTTCCTCCGCCGTCAGCGCCCGTTTACTCGCCAGAGCGCTCCGCCATATTTCCGCCTTATTGCCTTCGGGCAGTTGACCGAGCAACAAGAGATGAGCAACCTCTTCAAAGCTATGGGAAAGAGCCAAATCTTTCGCCCCATGTCCCCGGTAGATGAGAGCACCCTTTTGTCCGTCTACTAACGATAATGCGGTATCAGCAACATAAACCCCTTCCATCCCGATTGCAGCTCCCATTTTTATCACTCCTTTCCCTTTTTCATCATACGCTTTCCATTACGAGAAATCTAATTTATCATTTTAATATGATTGATTAATAATTGTTATCAAAGGGGCTCTTCCATGCAAATCAACCAACTGATTACCTTTTTGGAAGTCGTTAAAACCGGTCACTTTCGCGAAGCCGCCCGTCGGCTCAATCTGACGCAACCAGCGGTCAGCGCCCAAATCCGCAGCCTAGAGGAAAGCTTGGGTTCAGCATTATTCCACCGTCAACCTGTCTCACTTACCGCTGCCGGAAAAGCGTTTCTTCCCCATGCCCGCCAAATGATCGCCTTGGCCGAAACCGGCAGACGGGCGGTACAGGATAGCCAGACCACACAACGAGGTTCCATTACCGTCGGCGCATCTTCCGGCGCTGCTTTGGCCGTACTGCCGCGAATGTTGCGCTATTTCCACGGCAATCAACCGGATGTGCGCGTCTCGGTCCACACTTTACCAGCATCAACAATCATCAATGGTCTGCACGAAGGGCGCTTAGACGCGGGAATTCTTTACGGATCACTGGAAGATACCGAGCTGGTGCGCCAAGTACTTCTTTACGATCGTTTTGTGCTAATCACTCCCTATGATCACACCTTGGCTATACACTCCTATCTTTCCATGGATGAATTAAAAACGACGCCGCTAATCTCCCTTACACCGGAAACACCAGAACGACAATTGCTGAATCGCTTATTCTCCGTAAAAGGGATTCAACCGGAAACTGCGATCGAACTTTCCAGTGTCGAGGAAGTAAAGCGGAGCGTACGCCTCAAACTCGGGATTGCCATCGTTCCCAGGCTCAGTTTGGATGATGAATTGGATCGGGATTTGCGCTGGATTTATCTCACCGGTTCCGACGAACAATTTCCCGTTGTTTTATTGCGCCCCCGGGATCAGCATCTCTCGCCAACCCTGCACCACTTTTTAGAAGATATCCGTGGAATCTACCCTTCCCCTTGGAATGACTGATCGAGCATACAAAAAAAGACCCCTCACGGAGTCTTGTTGGTTTCTGCTGTTCAGCCCTAGCTTTGGTTGGGAGATGGAAGAACAAGTGAATATAAGTGGGCTAACTTCCGCTCCAGTTCACTGATGATTTCCCTACCCTGCTCACGGGTTATCAACCCGGCACGTACGGCAAAATCGATCTCCCGGGATAGGCCGAACATCTGGGTATCCAACACTTCCTCATAGAGAGGGCATTTGGGCGCCGTCAAGTTATCCAGCTGGACTGCAATCAATTGCTCAATTTTTTTAGCGTCTTCCCGCAACAATTGTTCAGCGCGCTGGGTTAATTCAAGCTGAGTCGGCGTAGACAATGGAACCCCCCCAATCCCCATTAGCAAATCCTCGGATCAACTTACATCAACCCAAGTGTAACACGAGCTCCGCGCATTTGCAAAGGAATCCGGCGCACAAGCTCATCGATTAGCTATCGTATGAAGGGGGGAGGGGATTTTTAAGGCTGCCCGCTCTTGCTGTTTGCAATGAAGAAGGAGCCGACCTGGCGCAATCACCTCAGTTTTGAGAACACTAAAAAATGGAGAGATTGTACGAGCGACTTAACCCTTTTAATAGGGCACTACCAGCGATGCTGTTTCCCTTCTCGTCCAGGGCAGGACCAAATACACCGATCCCCATCTTATCCGGAACTGATGCCAGAATGCCTCCTGAGACGCCACTTTTAGCCGGTATACCAGCATAGATGGCAAACTCACCCGAGGCGTTATACATGCCGCAAGTGACCATAAACGTTTTTACCAGGCGGGCCAACTCCTGGGGAATCACTTGTTTTCCGGATTGATTGACTCCATATTGGGCTAAACATAATCCCATGCGAGCCAAATCGCGGCAATTGACCGCGATGGAACATTGTTGAAAATACAACTCCAACGTGGATTCCACATCATCGATCATACCAAATTCTTTTAAAAAATGAGCCATCGCGCGATTCCGATGTCCCGTCGCCCGTTCCGAATGGTAGACGGCGGTATTGATTTCAATCTTGGGATTATCCGCCATATCTCGCACCAAGGCAAGCACCCGCTGTAACCGCTGATCAACCGTATTGCCCCCGATCAAGGAACTGACGACCAAAGCACCCGCATTGATCATTGGATTGAGTGGCTTTCCCGGTGAATACATCTCCAGCTTATAGATGGCATTAAAGGGATCCCCAGTCGGTTCCATCCCGACCCGACTAAAAACGACGTCTTCACCATGGTCCATCAACGCCAGGATCAAGGTGATCACCTTAGAAATGCTCTGTAATGTAAAAGTGAGCGGGCAGTCGCCGGCGGAATATTCTTCTCCATCCACCGTGCGAATGGCAATCCCGAGGGACAATGGATCCTGCTTAGCCAACTCAGGGATATAATCAGCCAACTTTCCTTGATGGCCCACCTCCCGGTATTTCTCGACCATTTCCTCCAACATCGTCTGCATCAATATTCTCCTATCAAATGGAAATTGCGAGCACCTGGAAAGCATCGCTTTTTCTATTTTTCTCAATCGACTCCTTCTGTATAATGGAAAGGAATGATGAGTTGAAGGGGCTTACAAATGAATGATGTTATTCTAATCAGTGGCAACGTCACGTTTCAAATCAACTTAGACCCAACCATCTGGATTTTTGATGACCGGCGTTTTGATATGCAAGAGCGTTTCACCGGTGTGGATGGTTTAGGCATGGAGCTGGCTCCGTTTTTGGAACACGCCCGTCCAAACCCGGACGCATCTAGAGTGGTACTTCACCGTCGCGAAGGAAGTCCGGTACTCCTCTCTATAGAGCAAGCCATGTCAGCGGTTCTTCAATTTTCCCGCAATGGAAAACCAATTCGGCCGGATGGACCCGCTCTCTTGTATTTAGCCGACGGCAGCAACCAAAATCATCCGATCGGCCATATCGAGCGGATGGAAATCCATTGATCATCTCTCCGATCAATCAACTAAAACCCGGCTCTACGCGGAATGCGCTGAGCCGGGTTTTAGTTTTATCACGACCGCTTTTTCTGGAGGGAAAAGGTAGCCGTGGCCATGGCGATTAAACTGCCGCGCTCGTTTTCCACCCGACATTCCGTCACCGCCAATGTATGTCCCATCCGTAAGAGGTGGGCAGTAGAGATCAATTCCTGTCCTAAACCGGGCAGCAAATAGTGTACCTTCATTTCCGCCGTTACGGCAAAACGGTTTTCCGGTAAGCGGCGATTTACTAGGGAGCCCATGGTGGAATCGATCAAGGTAGCGGTAATTCCACCATGAACCATTCCGGCTCGGTTCAGCATATAAGGCGTGATCGGAACGCGAAAACGGTAACCGTTTGACTCTGTTAACTCTCCCGACAAGCCGAGAAAGCCGGAAGGATAAGCGCTGTTGCGCTCCCGTTTCTGCCGGATCGCCTGCAACGCGAGGGCAAGGATTTCCCGTTCCTCATCCGCCCCATTGTGAACAACAGCGGTTAAATCTTCTAGTAGTGACATCGTCCACCTCCTGCGGAAATAATAAAACGATCGCTTATAACAGCGGACTGTGGATATAATGTTGTAACAGTCGGTACGTATTTTCCAATGCATCCCGATGGGTCCGTTCAAATGCATGGGAGGCGTCAACACCGGGGCCGACTAAACCGTGGATCAGATCGTAACCGGCACGGACAGCCGCACTAGCGTCTGATTGATAACGGGGATAGATATCCAGTTTATAATAGAGGCCTTCTTTTTCAGCCAAATCCGCCAAACGGTTACGAAAGCCATAATGGTACGGGCCGCTGGCATCTTTTACACAGATGGACACACAATGTTCATCGGTGTTTTGCCCCTTCCCGATCGCCCCCATATCCACCGCCAGAAACTCTTTTACTCCGGTCGGGATGTTGGAGTTGGCACCGAAGCCCACTTCTTCATAAGTGCTAAAGATCACATGGGTGTCGCAGGGAATTGGATCCCCCCTCGCCACCTGTTGCAAGATCAACTCCAACAATATCGCGGCACTCGCTTTATCATCCATATGACGCCCCTTAATATAACCGCTGGGCAATCGTTCCACACGGGGATCAAATGAAATAAAGTCCCCGATCTCAATCCCATGAGCTCGAACGCCTACCGCATCTGTCAGCGGCAGGTCGAGGCGGATTTCCATATTTTCCTGATTTCTCTCTTGCTTACCGGCATCATCGTAAACATGGACAGAAGTATGTGTCGGCAAAACGGTTCCTTTTATCTCGTCTCCGTTACGGGTATGTACTGTGCAATACACCCCTTCAATCGAATTCCAGGTATAGCCTCCGATACGGGTAAGACGAAGCCGACCGTTTGATTTAATCTCTTTTACCATTCCACCGAGAGTGTCTACATGGGCGGTCAACAATCGCTGAGGAGCCCGTTGTTCGCCGCGCAAGGTGACCAAAAGCCCCCCTTTATGATTACGGCGCAGCCGAATCCGATCTCCTGCCGCTTGCAAGCGGGCCTCTAGGTATTGAATGATGGAGTCGGTATATCCGGTTGGGGACGGGATACGAACCAAATCAAGCAACGTATCAATCACTTTATTCTCAGGCCATGTATGCAACTGGATCACCACTTTCTACATACGAAAAATGATTCTTTTTCATTATAAAGAATACGAGCGAGAAAACCCAACTTCGTTGGGATGGACGAGGAAGGGAGTGATTCTCCCTCCAACTATTGGAGGCTGCTGCAAGAATCCCGCACCTGCAGATGCGGGAGAAGTGAAGCGGAAACAGAAAAAAGAGAAGCCCTCGTGCTGGGCTTCAAGGATCGCCATCGATTAGCAAAGTCGCTCACCGAATAAAGTGAAAAGAGAAGATTAGGATTTCCTGATTGGTACTGTTATCTCATCAAAAATCAAGGCTGTTCAATTGCCGAGGACAATTCTCTCAGGCAATTTTCGCACACATTTTTATTGCGGTAGGATACCACATTTTCCACCTGACCACAAAAAAGGCAGGATGGACTGTATTTTTTTAGGATGACGTTTGTCCCATCCACATATATTTCCAGAGGATCCCTCACATCGATGTCCATGGTGCGCCTCAGCTCAACCGGCAATACAATCCGCCCCAATTCGTCCACTTTGCGCACAATACCTGTGGCTTTCATCGTCACACCTCCGTTTGATTAATGAACTGCTACTTTCCTGTTACCACTTTTATTCCTTCCGTAATCGTAAAACAATCGCAACCACCCACACACCCTGTTAGCATAAACTCCCTTTATAACTGTTTTCTATATTCTGGGTAGCTTAACCGTAATCCTGCTTAATTTTTTGGAAATACTGGCGTGTTCTCACTGATATTTACTGATTATTGATGGTGATCATGCTCCTGCTTCCCCCACACCGCTACACCGGCAGATAGAGCGGAAAGGATTATTCCAGGATCGTCAGCCATCGACAGCACATCTATACACAAAAAATATCTCGCTGTACCCTTGTGTAAAAGCGGATACAACGAGACATTTGATTTAAACGTTATCCCTTTAAATTCTCTGGGTTGAGAGGTTCCAGATCCGGAACGACAAAACGTCCGTCTTTACGGATCAATTCACCGTCAAAATAGATTTCACCGCCACCGTAATCACTCCGCTGAATATTGACAATATCCCAATGGATGGCGGATTGGTTGCCGTTGTTGCACTCTTGGTAAGCACGTCCCGGCGTAAAATGAAAGCTGCCGTTGATTTTTTCATCAAACAGGGTATCTTTCATCGGATGATTGATATAGGGATTTACTCCTAGGCTGAATTCACCGATATAGCGGGCGCCTTCGTCAGTGTCCAAAATTTGGTTGAGGCGCTCGGTCTGATTGGCGGTCGCCTTAATGATTTTTCCATCTTGAAATTCAAAGCGAATATTTTCAAAGGTCGTTCCTTGGTAAACGCTGGCCGTATTATAAGTGAGCACACCGTTGACGGAGTTGCGAACCGGCGCCGTAAACACTTCGCCGTCGGGGATGTTGTGCTCGCCTGCGCATTTGATGGCGGGCATTCCTTTAATGGAGAAAGTGAGATCAGTTCCCGGCCCCTTAATCCGCACTTGATCGGTTTGTTCAATTCGTTTAGCCAGCGGATCCATCGCTTTATCCATTCGAACATAATCGACGGTACAAACATTGAAAAAGAAATCCTCAAAAGCTTCGGTGCTCATTTGTGCCAACTGCGCCATTGACGGATTAGGATAGCGAAGTACCACCCATTTGGTGTGATTGACGCGCTGGCCGTTAACCACCTCGCCGTAGTGCTCGCTATACAGCTTCATCTTTTCCGCGGAAACATCGGCAAGTTCGTTGACGTTTTCACTGCCACGGATGGCGACATAACAATCCATTGCTTTCATCCGTTCCAAATCGAGCTTGGCGACTCGTTTCATATGTTCCTCGCTGGTATCCAGCAGTTGGGCGCGGAGCAACACACTGTTGTTAAGCTGAACAAAGGGAAAGCCACCCGCTTGATATACCTCCGGCACCAAGGCTCGGGCCAGCTCCGATTTTTCACCGTAAACATCGATTAAAACATTGTCTCCGGATTTTACCTTCATGGAATGCTGCACCAACAATCGGGCCAGCTTATTTATTCGTTGATCGCGCATTTTTTTCTTCTCTCCTCCGCCATATGTATGTATTTCTATTGTATCATGCTCTGCACAATATGCACATTGCCCGATATCGGCTTTGCCTGTACAATGGGTAGTCAAGGAGGAGTTGCCCATGTTTGCCTTAGAATCTGTGGAGGGCGATGCTTCAACTCGCTATGAACACTTGCTGCGGCAAGGTCAAGCGCTGGTTGAGGGAGAGCGGGATTGGCTGGCCAACCTGGCCAACGCTGCTTCATTACTATACCATGCACTGGACCGAGTCAATTGGGCCGGTTTTTATCTAATGAAAAAAGGGGAATTGGTGCTGGGACCGTTTATGGGACTTCCCGCTTGTATCCGTATCCCCGTCGGGAAAGGCGTATGTGGAACCGCTGTACAGGAGCGCGCGACACAGCTGGTGCCGGATGTGCTGAAATTTCCCGGCCATATCGCTTGTGACGCAACCACGCGTTCCGAAATCGTCATCCCCCTGATCGTGGATGGAGACATCATCGGCGTCCTCGATATCGACAGCCCGGAGCCGGAACGGTTTAACGAGGAAGATCGCCAATACTTGGAGCAATTTGCCCAGCTGTTGGTGGAGAGTATCGATTGGTCGCCGGTGAAAAACGCCACCGCTTAAATTTCTTCCCAATCACTGGTGGACATCATCGATGCCTTGGTCATCCGCAAGTGCTATCGATAAGCCCTGTCACCTTTTGGCGTCCTAGCGAAATTCGATACAACCAATATAACGGAAATTCATCAGTCCTCCCACTACCGCAGATGGTAGTGGTTTTTTCGTGCTCTCACTCTTTTAATTTAAGATGTAGCCTGAGAGAAAAGGGCTTCAATCGATTCACGGCGAATACTATTACTCTCACAAAAAATAAAGCCATTAGGGGGAAAGGCGAATGACTGATCGATTGAAGAGAGCACTTGTGTTTCTAGTAGCGTTGGCACTCGCCGTGTCTCCAGGCGTCTTTACCATGGATGCCCGTGCGGCTGCCGGACTGGACACAACCAAACTGGATTCCGCTTTTTCCACTCAGCTAAAGCAGGACAAAGGGAAATACTATGATGTCATCGTCGTTTTTAAGCAAAAGAAAGATGTAAAGCAATTGGATTCCTTCAACCGAGACTACAAAACCTTCCGTGTGCTTCCGATGGCCCGCATGTTACTGAACAAACAGGAAATTGAGGAAGTTACCCGCTGGGACCACGTCCGCTTTGTGGAACCGAATCGAAAACTACAACTGTTTAATGCAGAAGGAAGAGAGATGACCCGCTCGGAGCAAGTGCAGCAAGAACTGGGTTACGATGGTTCTGACATCGAAGTCGCCGTAATCGACACCGGTGCAGACGGCCTCCATCCCGACCTGTCCAATCTGAAATACAACTGGCAAGTGTTCGGTACATTGGGGTTGGCAGGCGATTCCTACATTAGTTCCACTCCGGATGGAATCGATCTTGAGACCCCTTTGCTCGATGCTCACGCGAAAACAGGCGTCTCGATCAACACCGATGAATACGGTCATGGAACTCATGTGATCGGAACCGTCGCCGGCACCGGCGAAGCCTCGGACGGACGCTACAGAGGCATGGCTCCGAAAGCGACTATTCACAGCTACAGTTCAAGTGCTGGCATTTTCCTAATCTTCACACTGGAATCCTATGATCACATCCTGTACCAAAACCAACAGGGTAAAGCCGACATCCGCATCATCAACAACAGCTGGGGATCTTCCGGTTGTGAGTTTAACCCTTTCAATACAACCAATGTCGCCACGCGCATGGCATATGAGCAAGGGATCTTAAGTGTCTTCGCCTATGGAAATGACGGCCCTGACCCCGATACCTGTAACCCTTACACTACGGCTCCTTATGTGTTAAGTGTCGCTGCTACCGAAAAAGATTACAAGCTGGCCGGGTTTTCCTCACGGGGATTGGCAGAGCAAAACCATGATCGGGAAGCGGCACTAAACAATTTGGATGCGTTTTTGGATGCCTCAGAAGAGGAACAGGCCTCATGGGATTATGAGCAAAAGCCCCTTGGAATTTACCGCCCCGGTGTGGCTGCACCCGGTTCCGGCATCGTCTCCGCCCAAAATCCCCTTCATCCGATGACCACCAGCGGAAGCTTATATGGAGCAGCCAGCGGAACATCGATGGCCTCCCCTCATGTCGCTGGTGTGATGACCTTAGTGGCGGATGCATACAAAAAAACCCACGGCAAACATATCCAACCGCTAGATTTGGTCCGGTTGGCGGAAGTAACGGCAAATAAAGAAGTGATGTTTGGTTACCAAGCGTTTGAAGCCGGGGCTGGATTCGTCGATGCCTATGCTTCCGTCCAAAGCGCTGTAGCTAACGACATCCCCACAGCCGTTACAGATGACGATCTGGTTTCGTATGAGCCTCCCACCAACGTCAAAGTAAAAACCCAACCCTACAGTGGAACCGTATTGGCGAATTCCTGGCAAACTGGGATCGGATACGAGGTGCACGGTATCCAAGTCAAAGAGGGCGCTCTCCGCATTTATGCGGAGGTAGAGTGGGCCAATGAACTGGAAAACGTCTATATCAGCTTGTATGCCCCCGGTCTGGATGTTGAAACGGATGAACCGACGGTCTCCAGCGCTGGATTATTGGATACCGGCAACAAACGTTATGTAGAATACCCCTTTCCGGAAGCAGGGGAGTGGCAAGTGCGGATCGATGGCCGCACCAACACCATCACGGATTATACCGGTAAGTTTGAAATCCACACTGCGGAAGAGGAGTGAAGACCACCGGTATTTTCCTTTAACCTAAAAAATACATGGTACATTTATGTAATCTCCTCCATTTTAAACATCATTCTATTTTATATATTTCAAACCATCGGACTAAACTATTTACCCGCGGGACTTTTTGCAACCATTGTTTTCTTTCAACCCGTGTTGCTAGGTATCTGCTCATGGTTGTGGTTAGGAGAAACGATGTTCTTCAAAAAAGCAGTTGGTTTGATTCTTGGCTTTCTCGGAGTCGCTTCCATCTGCTTAAACGGTAGCTCTGGTCAACTTTCCTCAGTTCGGATTTTTCTCGGTTTAATTAGTGCGATTTGCTGGACTTTCGGTACGTTGTATATGAAAAAAACAGCACCACAGGTCGATGCCGTTTGGTTGATTGCTCTTCAATCTGTTATTGGCGGAGTTGTAATATTAGCGACAGGCTCCTCCATTGAACATTGGAACGACATTGTATGGGAGGTGCCGTTTATATCGACTCTGTTGTTTATTTCCGTTTTCTCTACAGCGTTAGGTTGGCTCGTTTTCTTTAAACTTGTCGGTTCGGGCGAAGCCAGTAAAGTAGGCGCATTTACTTTTCTAATACCCCTAATTGCAACCATGACCAGTGTCCTCTTTTTAAGTGAAACGGTAACTTTTCAGCTAATGGTGGGACTTGTTCTGATTATTACTAGCATTGTCCTGGTGAACTCAAAAGCAAAAAAACGCTCGGATAACCGATGCATCCCGCCTCTTCCCAAGGAGCAAGAGGCATAAGAACGGATCCCATTATTTCACCTTTCATTTTTCCAAGTAAAGACAAACCCGTCTCCAATTGCAGCTGAAGACGGGTTTTTATCCTCGGACCGTCCCTCCGGAACGGTCCTTTTTGCCCTATATCACTCCATATAGATCCGGTATGCACGTCGAATCTCTTCTTTCATCCACTCCGGGTAGGGTGACTGGCTCAATTCGGACATACGTGTCCATTGATAGCTTTCATGCTCAGAGCTCAGCCGAATCTGTCCCACCGGTTGGTGACAGGCGAATTTAATGATGATCAAGTGTTTCTCTTCCTGAATGTCATCGTAAATATATGCCGGTCCGATCACTTTCATCTGTAGTCCCGTCTCTTCCAACACCTCACGGTACAACGCTTCCATCAACGGCTCTGAAGGTTCCAGCCCTCCGCCGGGAAAATCCCAGCCATGGGTATCGCGAGCACTTCGTTCCGCTGGTGATTTGCGCAGTACCAACACGCGATCGCCATCAAAAACAATCGCTTTCGCCGCGATCTTATACGGTTTTTTCATATCATCCTCTCCACTTCCTTTGGTGCGAGGATCGTCATCGCTGACTGAAGAATGTTCCGGATGCCCGTGCAATCAGCTTTTCCTGCTCATCCTTTACTTTGGTCTCCATGACGATAATGGTACGCCCTTTTTTAATCAATTGGGTGTTGGCGGTAAGCCACCCTTCTAAGGCCGGTTTCAGGAAGCTGACATTGAGATCCAATGTGACAGAGCGCCGGTCCTGACCCACTTCCTGAAAAACGGTGGAAGCCATCGCCGTATCGATAAAAGTGGTCGTCATTCCCCCGTGAAGGATCTGATAGCGATTTTTTAGTTCATCCGTTACCAACATCCGGTGAACATAAGCATCCTCGTCGGGATTATAACCCAAGGATTGAAAATTCATCATCTCTTCAATATAAGCCATCGGGCTAACCCGCGTTCGCTTCAAGGCTTGCACCAGTTTGTGGATGGTTTCCACTTCATTTGAATTTAAATCCTGTAATTCCTGCCATAAGGCCTCCAATGTCATGCTCCATTCCTCTTTCCGGCACGGTTGATTCGATATCGTAATTGATCCCCTACATACCATATCACAAACCCATTCCTCGGAAAACCGGCGCGACCACAATTGAACCCAGGCGGGTCGATTGTGAAGATCCTCCCTCGTATAGCCACCCACCAATGGGTGAATCGCAAACAATCCGATTCCCCTTGTAAGAATAACCGGAGTGCCCCCGATCAATTCCAAACTTTATGGGTTCGATCTGCTTTTTTCATCGACCTGTTCGTTAAAAAAATGCAAAGACTCTCCACCGACCACAGAATCCCTTCCTAGAGAATAGAATTTCCGGAAGTCCTCAAACACCAATACCCCTTCAGCAAAAGATCTGAAGGGGTATGATCCAACCATCGCTTTTATCTCCTTTTTACCACCCACCGGAGACACCGATGCCCTCTCCGGTGATGGATGCCGCTCCGTCCGATGCCAGAAAAACGGCGGTAGCCGCCACTTCCTCCGGTTGAATAAACCGTTTGAGGGCCTGTTTATGCAACAGATGCTTGTGTAGCGCTTCTTCTTCGCTGATGGACTCCTGCTGGGCCAGCCGCACCAACTGATTGCGAACGAGGGGCGTATCGACCGCTCCCGGCATAATCGCATTTACCGTAATGCCGTCTTCCGCTGTTTCCAGCGCAACCGTCCGCGTCAATCCCACTACACCGTGTTTTGCTGCAATATACGCCGATTTAAACGGGGATGCCGTTCTGCCGTGCACCGAGGCGATATTGATAATCCGCCCCCAGCCCTGCTCTTTCATACCGGGAACAACGTGCTTGGTAACGAGAAAAGGTCCCGTCAACATCACCCCGATCAGGCGATTCCATTGTTCCAGCGGAAAATCCTCCACCCGGTCGATATGTTGCAACCCGGCATTGTTGATTGCCACTTCTACCGGACCCCAAAGCTCCCGGATCTGCTTTACTACCTGGCGCACCGCATCCTCGGAGGATATATCTGCTTGATAACCCTCCACATGACTGGCTCCCGTCACAGCACTAATCTGTACTGCTGCCTGTTGTGCCTCTTCTGCCCGCAGATCGACGATCGCCACCCGATCACCACGCTGGGCAAAGGCTTTCGCCACGTGAAATCCGATCCCCCTGGCTGCTCCCGTTATGAGCACTGTCCGCGCTTGTGTCATCTGCATCATCCTTTGCTAAGAGTTTAAGCGTCGCTTATACCCACCCTGTTACCCAAGCCAGACCGATCATCAACGGAACCGTAAGGGTGCTGATAATGGTGATCATCAAGATGTCCAGATACGATTCTCGATGCGTCAACCCGCAAATCGCCAACAGCGTGATGACCGCACCATTATGCGGCAGGGTATCCATCCCTCCCGCTGACATGGAAGCGATCCGATGCAACAACTCGGGGTTGATTCCCACATTGGTGGCCCAGGACAAATACTGGGCTCCCATCGTATCCAGTGCAATACTCATCCCACCGGAAGCGGAGCCGGTAATTCCCGCCAAAATGTTGATCGACAACGCCTCAGACAAAAGTGGGTTTACATTCATCCCCAGTAAAAAGGCAGCCACCGTTTCAAATCCGGGCATCGTAGCGATCACATTGCCAAATCCCACCTCAGAAGCGGTATTCATAATTGCCAACAACGCCCCAGCTGTACCAGTAGCCAAAATCGCGGGCAGATTGAGGTCTGAACGGTTGCTATCCTCGTTTGAATCAGGGTTATGACGACAGTAGAGCCAGCGCAAGTATACAGTAAACAGAATCCCCAACACCAGGGCCAGAATCAACGACCAGATCCCCAACACTTGATCCAGATTTAAGCCGTCGTATTGTTCCAACAGCGATTGTGGATACCAGTCGGGCAGCACCACATAGGTGAATAGCGCATTACCCGCCAATACCAACCCCAATGGAACCAGGGAAAGCCAAAAGGCAGGCAGCTTTTCGTCTTCTACTACTTTCGGTTCGTTTCGAGTGTGAGGTCCATATCCTTCCCCTTTGGCTATCATCTGCTTTCGACGTCGATTCAGCCACCACAAGCCAACGGCAAAGATGATGATACCGCCGATCGTACCGATGACTGGCGCGGCAAAGGAAGTCGTCCCAAAATAAGCTGTCGGGATAATATTTTGGATCTGCGGACTTCCCGGCAAAGCCACCATGGTAAATGTAAACGCTCCCAATGCAATGGTGGCCGGAATCAACCGCTTTGGGATGTCAGACTCCCGAAACAATGCCGCTGCAAAAGGATAGACGGCAAAAGCGACTACAAACAGACTGACACCGCCATAAGTTAAAATGGCACAGGTGAGTACCACTGCTAAGATCGCCTGATTTTGGCCAAAGGTATCGATCAAGCCCTTGGCGATCGAACGAGCGGCTCCGCTTGCTTCCATCATTTTGCCGAAGACTGCACCCAACAAAAAAATAGGAAAGTACAATTTGATATAGTTCACCATCGTCGGCATAAATACCTCAGTATACGTGGGCAACAGCGGCAACCCGGACATCACCGCCGCCAACAGGGCAAATACCGGTGCAAACAGAATAACGGGATACCCTCGATACGCCATAAAGATCAACAGGCCCAAAGCCAAAAAGATTCCTAACACTTCCATCGTAAACACCCCTTTCCATCGACCTCACCGTGTCTATATTTGCAATTTTCATTCCAAATCCGCGCTGCAAAGTAAAAGACATCCCTGAGCGGATGCCTAGAAATCGAGCGGCTGTCGACCTGGAGTCGCAAATAAATAAAAACGTTACCTGCTGATGTAGGGAGATGAATCGATTTTTTAGCGATATTTTCCGTCCAGAACAATGGACGTTGCATTGAAAACGCCCTTCACCACTCCCACCATTGTTGTTGTCCTTCTATTGTCCAGATTATTGGACTTCAGTCCATAATAATGGACTATGAAAAACTTATGAGGATACGTTCAGTCAAAAAAATGAGCTGTAGTTGCATTCATAGCCATGTGGTCAATCGGACCCATTTTTGCAGTTGTCTCCCTATTACAATTAATGGCGTCAGGGTATCTTTTCTTTCGTAAGTAGGGAGGAGGAATAACCCCCTCACACTACCCTTTACATCATTCCTGATCCATGCCGTATTTCTTCAGCTTTTGATAAAATCCCGAACGGCTGATGCCCAGCAGCTGAATAGCTCGATTGCGGTCGCCCCCGGATAGGGTGAGCGAGTGTCGCAGGGCTTCCCGTTCCGCATGGGCTACGGCATCCTTTAATGAAACGGGACGGTTGGCGGTCCCTTCGCGCCCGCTAAGATGAAGGGGAAGATGGTCCAACTGAATCTCATCCGCTTCCACCAAATGAAGGGCACGCTCCAACACATTCTTCAGCTCACGCACATTGCCAGGCCAATGATAAGCTTGCAACGCTTCCATCGCTTGTGTCGAAATCCCTTTGGCCTTCACCCCAACCTCCGTGGATAGCTTTCTCATCAGTTCCATGCCCAACAGGGGAATATCATCGCTTCGCTCCCGCAGTGGAGGCACTTTTAGCGAAATGACGTTGAGGCGATAATAGAGATCTTCGCGGAATTCCCCGTCCGACACCATTTCTTCCAGGTTGCGATTGGTGGCGGCAATGATACGAACATCTACTTTGACCGCATTCACACTACCGACGGGTTCCACCTCTTTTTCCTGCAATACCCGCAATAGCTTCACCTGCATCGGCAAAGACAGTTCCCCAATCTCATCTAAAAAGATACTACCCCGATGAGCCATTTCAAATTTCCCTTTGCGCCCTCCTTTAACCGCTCCGGTAAAAGCCCCATCCGTGTAACCGAAGAGCAGGGATTCCACCAGATTGTCAGGGATGGCGGCACAATTCAGCTTAACAAAAGGGCCCCGATTGCGGTGGCTCAACCGATGAATCGAATGGGCGAACAATTCCTTGCCCGTCCCACTCTCTCCCGTGATCAAAACGGTGGAATCGGTAAGTGCGGCCCGCTCAGCCCATTTTTTAGCGGTTTGGATCGCTGGACTGGTCCCCGTTATATCCGTTGGTCCATACTTTACCCCCAGATGCTTGATCAACTCTCCCTTGTAGTAATCCAACTCCTGCTTTAACTGCAAAACTCGGGCCGACAGTGCGTGCAGCTCCCGCACATCCTGAAACAGGACTTTTCCCACCACCGCTTTGACGCGTCCCCCTTGTTTGATAGGAATTCGGTGGACCACCATATCCCCTTCTCCAATCCGCTGCACTTGAGCCAGCTCCGCCTTTCCTGTCTTCGCTACGATATGCATCCGGGTGTTTTCTACTACTTCCGTCACATGTTTCCCGATGACATCACCCGCTTTTACCCCTAAAAAGCGTGCGTATGTTTCGTTCAACATACGCACGGTTCCCTGCGGATCGGTTACAACGATCCCTTCGTAAGCGCTTTCAAAAGCAGCCTCCAGCATCGCCTTGGTTTCCCGGCAAATGCGTAACTCCTCCATCATGCTATCCAAATGTGCTTCCATATCATTGCCTCCGCCGCTTTACTCCATAGAGAACTCTTTCGACAGTAGCGGCTTGTCTCCCTTTTTTCATAAGAAAGGGAGACAAGCCGCTTCAGCCTGTGGTTAACGGCAGGAGCAGGCCCCCATTCATCTCCTTTTAACTGGACTGCTTATCCGCTCGCATCAGCCACACATAGCGGTTCAACTGCTGAAATTGAGCCTTCCAGCCCGTATCCGCAAACATCTGCTGCAATGGTTCCAACAGGGGATAATATTCGCGTTCCAAGTCATTCGCCAGCTGCAAAAATCCCTTATCCTTCGCTTCCTGGCGCATTTGGCCACGGATATCCTCATTTTTAAAAACCGTATCGGCAAATACTAAGCGTCCACCCGGCTTTACCGACCGATGGAGAAGTGTCAGCGCTTGACGCTTTTCCTGATCCAGTAAATGGTGAAAGGCATAGGTACTAACCACTCCATCCACCAATCCAATCGTTGAAGGTAATTGTAAAAAATGACCCTCATACAACGCCAAATCCGGCAGTTTTGCAAGAGCCCCCTGTCGCATTTGCGTTGATGGCTCCACTCCGACAACATCTAGCCCCGCTGCAAGCAAAAGCTGACTCAGATTCCCCGTACCCACTCCAATTTCCAATACTTTAGCCCCGGGAGATAGGCCCAGTTCCTGCACAACTTTCTCTAAAATCGCTCGATATCCGGCAAAGACTTCTCGATATTCGGGATGGAGACCGGCTACGGTCCGATCATAATCCTCCGCCCACCGATCAAACAAATCGTTAAATCGCGTCATCCTACACTCTCTCCCTACCGTAGCAAATATCGTTGTGTCAACAGTATACTTACCTCTTTAAACTTGGATACTCTTTTTAGACGGAAGGGGAGAGCAACCTATCCCAGCAACCTTGATAGGTACCCTTATGGGTAAGGTTTTTTCTCCGGGGTAGAATGATTGAAAACAGTCTCTCTACAAACGGATATAAGAAAGGAAACGATGTATGGAATCCGTTGAATTAATCGTCAATCCAAAAGCAGGACAAGGGCGGATGATCCAACAATTGAAATCGATCACGGATCGATTACGGCAGCAGTTTCGCCATGTGGATGTAACCGTCACCAAGCAACCTGGTGACGGAGCCAAACGCGTGTGGAAAGTAGGGGCAGAGCGAGATCTGATCATCGCCGCCGGCGGAGACGGGACGGTGTATGAGGTGGTAAATGCCCTCGCCGCTCTCAATCAGCGCCCCCGTTTCGCCATCCTACCTGGAGGTACCTGCAACGATTTCTCCCGTGCACTCGGAATGGAGCAGGATCCTTTACACGCCGTGGAGCAAATTCTCGCCTACAACGAAAAACAAATTGATGTGGGATACAGCCAACCCGGCGGATATTTTCTCAACTTTTGGGGAATTGGCCTGATCACCCGCATCTCTGATGGCATTGATTCCACTGAAAAGGAACGACTCGGTCGTCTTGCTTACTATATGAGTGCCGCTCAACATCTGCAGGTCACACGCCCGTTTCAACTGGAAGTGAAAGGCACTGAGGTCGCCTTTACCGGCCCGGCGGATATGTTGATTGCAGGCAACGGCTCTTTTGTCGGGGGCGTGCGTGGCTTTTTTCCATATAGCAGACTGGACGATGGCATGATGGATGTGTTAATTATTAAAGAGACTTCTTTCGAAGGGGCTTGGTCAATGTTACTTTCCCATCTCACCAAGGAGTGGCCGGAAAGTGATGATTTTCTCTATTTTCAAACCCCTTCACTCAAAGTAAAAGCCTCCCCCGCTCAGGAAGTGGATTGTGACGGCGAAAAAGGGAGGATGACGCCGACGGAGCTAACCATACTCCCTCGCCATCTCACCGTGTTAATGGGGGAACGAATCGCGACCACCACAAGCTAGACCCCTTTAGCGGCGGGGAGGTCGTAAATTACCACCAACTCGCTTTCACCCATGTCATTTTGAGTCTCGCCTCAATCACTTCATTCCCGGGTTTCGCTTCGCATGGCCTGGATTTGGAGCATTAATAAAGAGATTTTCTACATGGAGAGGGGAAAACAATTGGATACCGTTACCCACGCTTTACTCGGCTATGCCGTTTATGCCGCGACCAAACAGCGGGATTGGAGTAAAAAAGAACGAATCGGATATGCCGCCACCGCCATCGTCGCAAGTGAGCTGCCGGATATCGAGGGTTTTACCGAAGTGATCAGTCAAGAAGCTTACCTTACTTGGCATCGGGCCATCACCCACTCTTATCTCGCTACCCCGGTGCTGGCGCTGCTGACTGTTGGCATCGTCATCTTGTTTAACCGATCGATCCGCTTTAAAACTGCATTTGGCCTCGCTTTACTCGCTCTCGTTGTTCATATCTCCTTTGATTTGTTTAACACCTGGGGAACCGGAATCTGGGAACCACTCAGTTCCGAACGATACTCCCTCGGCTTTTTGCCGATTATTGATGTTGTGATCCTACTCGCTTTTGTCACTGCCTTTCTCCTCCGCCGCCGTTTTGACAGCATCCGTGTGTTTCGAACTTTTTGGGCTGTGATCCTCCTGTATGTAGCGGCTCAGGGGATACAGGGCGCCGCCCTCGCCTCAGAAGTGCGTACACAAGTGTCCAATCCGGATTATGTCACCTTTCAAGCCAGTTTTGTTCCCACTCAGTTTCAATTAGTAGCCCGGGAAGGGGATCGCTTTCTCTACTATCAAGGCAGCCTTTGGACCGGAATTACCCCGCTCGGAGAAGAACAAGACAACCGGAAAGCGCACACTTCCGCAGTAAAAGAAGCATTAAAAGATGGAGAAGTCCAGGCGCTGGTTCGCTTTTTGCCCGATTATGGAGTCAATGTGGAAGAGACCGATGCCGACTGGAAAGTGACCATTTTTGATCCCCGTTTTGGCCGAAATTTTCGGGGGCTATTGACTTCAGAAGTGATCGTTCCAAAATGAGAGACACCAAAGCCACCGCCTTGATGAATGCGGTGGTGATATTATCCCCTCAGGTAAGAGTGTGAAAAAAAACCTATCGGTTCAACTTTTTTTGATGTATGGATTGATGCATCAATTATTTTTGATCTTGGTTTCATCTGCAAACTGACAGATTCGCTCTTCAATCTGATCACGAACCCGCTGGAAAACGGCCCAGACATCCTCTTCTGTCCCCTCCGCCTTCGCCGGATCGTCAAAACCCCAATGCTGACGGTTCACATGAGGCGGAGTCATCGGACACTTGTCATTAGCATCCCCGCATAAAGTGATGGCGTAGTCGGCATTATTTAGGATCCCAGGATCGATGATATCGGAGGTCTGACTAGAAATGTCGATTCCCTTCTCCGCCATCGCCTGCACTGCCTTTGGGTTTAAACCATGTGCCTCGATACCAGCACTGTAAACATTAAAACGATCCCCAAGGATCTGTTTGCCAAATCCTTCCGCCATCTGACTGCGACAAGAGTTGCCGGTACAAAGGAAATAAATCGTTTTTTTCTTATTCATTTCAATCCCTCCATGAATCGATATTAGTAAACCAGCATCAGCCATGCATACAGGCCGAGGAGTGTAATCAGCAGGGTTGGAATCGTCAGCACGATGCCCACCTTAAAGTAATAACCCCAGGTGATCTTCACACGCTTACGAGTGAGGACGTGAAGCCAGAGCAAGGTCGCCAGTGAACCGATCGGAGTGATCTTGGGACCCAAATCGGAACCGATCACGTTCGCGTAAACGAGAGCTTCTCGCATCAGTCCGTCAGTCGTAGTAGCATTGATCGCTAAGGCGTTGATCATCACGGTAGGCATATTATTCATGATGGAAGACAGGATCGCAGCGATAAATCCCATGCCCACGGTCCCTACCAAAATACCTTGATCTGCCGTCCACTGGATCACCCCAGCAAGAGCATTGGTGAGTCCTACGTTCTTCAGTCCGTAAACCACCACGTACATACCGATTGAGAAAACAACGACTGCCCAGGGAGCATCTTTTACTAAATGCTTCGTCCGAATGGCGGGACTGCGCCGAGCTGCTAAAATGAACCAAACAGCCGCTGCACCAGCGATTATAGATACTGGAACTCCCAATGATTCGCTAAAGAGATACCCTGCTAACAGAAAGCCAAGAATTATCCACGAGAAACGAAAAAGACGTAGATCTTTAACAACCTCTATGGGCTTCTGTAGATTTGCAAGATCGTAATCTTTCGGGATACTCTTCCGGAAAAATAGGAATAAAACAAGGAGGCTTGCTCCCAAGGCGAAAAAGTTAGGGATGATCATGCGCGATGCGTACTCCACAAAACCAATCCCAAAGTAGTCAGCGGAGACAATGTTGACGAGGTTGCTCACCACCAGCGGCAACGAAGTAGTATCAGCAATAAAGCCGCTGGCCATCACAAAGGCAAAGATCATTTTCTCTTCAAAGCGAAGTGCTCGCACCATTGCTAACACGATCGGGGTGAGAATCAGGGCGGCCCCGTCGTTGGCAAAGAAAGCCGCCACCGCTGCCCCCAATAAGACGACATAGACAAACATCTTGCGTCCGTTTCCACCAGCAAGGCGGGCCATATGGAGAGCTGCCCATTCAAAGAATCCAATTTCGTCAAGAATCAAGGAGATTAAAATGATTGCTACAAAGGCCAAGGTAGCATTCCAGACGATCCCCGTTACGGTCCAGACATCGTTTAGGCTGACAACCCCGAATAATAAAGCCAGGAGAGCTCCACCAGTTGCTGACCAACCGATGGACAAGCCACGGGGTTGCCAGATGACAAATACCAACGTAATTACAAAAACCGCAAAAGCAATCCAACTCATCACACGATGTCCCTTCTTTGCTGTTTCTTAGTCACAAACTACCTTTCGTACCGTCTTATTTTCTTGTTCTGGATCTGGAAGAGACTCTAAGATGAAATGAAAAAAGGGCCAAGCGCTTCCATCCAAGGAGTAATACACCCACCGTCCTTGGCGGCGTTCTTTCACCAGATGAACACTTTTCAATCTGCGCATATGTTGAGAGACGGTTGGCTGGGAAATACCAAGAAACTCCACCAGTTCACAGACACAGCGCTCCTCCGCTTTCAAAAGTGAAAGGATACGAAGCCGGGTTTTATCACCGAGAGCCTTATAGATCTCTGCAAGTTTATCTATATCCATATCAATCACCTCATTTACATATAAGCATATAACGATATATATTGTCAAAATGAATGACTAAATTAAGCGAGCGCTCCCCGATTGAGTATCGAAAAGCACTCGTAACATAAAAAAGCTCTTTATTTACTGTCTACTTAATGGGTCTATGACCAAAGCGGTGGCAATCATCTCATATTACACATATTTCCAGCAGACCATAACCGCGTCACGCTTGCCTGTCCGTTCCTCACATCCACCTGATAAAGGTCCGGGTTAGACAGCTGTTTCCACGTCTCAAAGCCAAAGCGGGAATCAAAGTGGTGCAACAGCAAGGTTAATAACGCACCGTGAGTTACGATCACCACCCGGTTTGCCCTGGATTGCTCCCATTCTGTCAGCAGCGATACCGCCCGTTGCATCGCTTCGCGGTTGGATTCCCCGCCTGTTAGAGAAAGATCGAAGTCGGCAAAGGATGCCTGTAACCACTGGAGCCAATCCGTTCGCGGCTGGGCGCTCAACACACGTTCCCGCAGGCGGTCATCCACTACGAGCGAAGCCCCGCTTTGCTCCACAAACGGAGCGATGGTATCAATCGCCCTTCGATAGGGGCTCGTCACCACCTGATCCGGTTGAAACGGCAACAGCACCTCCGCCAAGGCAACCGCTTCCCATTTCCCCTGCTCAGTCAGCGGAGCATCCGCCTCTTGGCCCATCGCACTCCCATGTCGAACCAACAACCATTCCATCCAACTCCCCCCACATGGTACGCCCGAAAGTGGTGATTTATTTTTGATCACACTTTTTGCAAATGGTCATCCTGGTTTACCGTAACCACACGCCACCCTTCTTCACGATGGTGGAGCAAATGGGAAACCGCCGTATTGCGAATGCGGGTGCGTCCTGGACCGTGTTCTCCACGGCTTACCTTATCCAGGACTGCGTTAATACTGCCGCCATGGCTTACAACCGCTACACGCTGACCGCGGTGACGTTCCAACAGCTCCTCCAACCAGGTCATCATCCGCCGCTGAGCGTCTTCCGCCTTTTCCACGCCATAGCAACCGCCGCGGTACCAAACCTCTTCCCATTCATCGGGATGGTTTCGCTTTACCTCTTCAATTGGCAACCCTTCCCACTCACCAAAAAACCGCTCTCGAATCTCCGGGCATGGTTTCACTTCCAACCCGCGATCCCGCCCCAGCATTTCCGCCGTTTGAATCGCTCGGGATAAATCGCTGGCGTATACAGCATCCAAAGGCCACTCCTTCATATGCTTTGCCAGTCTCTGCGCCTGTTCCACACCTTCTGGCGACAGCGGTTCGTCATGATGTCCCTGAACTCTTTTTTCTCGGTTCCATCGGGTTTCTCCGTGTCGGATTAGATAGATATGCGTCTCCAATTACTCTGCCCCTTTCGCTGTCATTCGCTCAAAGCGACCGTTCTCCGCATTCCAGATACATTCATATGCACGGACCAAATGCCCCTCGCCATCGATCTGATCGATTAACAACAGACGCTGGCGTTCCCCATCGCCGGTCTCTTTTTCGGTTAGCAGAAGGCGAAATTGGACATCATCATCTTTGGGGATCTCAGGATCGACCCGGACTTGCTCCTTTTCCACCAAACCGGCAGCATTGCCGCGGAGATAGATGTTTCCCGCGGTATCAAACAGAATGAAGCGTTGGACTGTTCCACGATACAAGACCCGATTTGCCGTCGGTGTCTCCGATGCCTCACCACCTAGAACAGCCAACACCGCATCCGGCCCTTGCTCACCCAGCCGGCCTCGGTACACCAGCTGTGCCTCTTCTCCCAACCCTTTTTCGATTTGCTGATGCAAGGCGGACTCCGACCAAGCGGAATCTAACTTTTGAATATCCACACTTTGCACCAACGCCGACAATCCTTGCTCCGGTTTATAGGTGGCGGTGACGATCGACCACGGGCCTTGTGTGGATTCAGGAAAAGCGACGACTGTCCACTGCGGGCGAATCCGTTCTCCTTCTTGCAGGGGATATTGGTACACCTGCCACTTTTCCCCCAATCCTTCCGCCGTCAAAAGTATTCGATCTGAATCCTGCCGCAGGCGAAAGGACCACCCCTCTTCATGATCAGGATGAATACTTTGATGAATGGGAACTTCATGAGGCCGAACCGGCACTTTAATGCGATAACCCCAGTCCAAAGTCTCCTGCGTCGCTTGCAGCATTTCCGCTTCCGCCGACTCTGCCTTTTCTCCCTCCACCTCACCCGCCGGGGCATAAACCGTCTCCACTAACGTGTTGTTGCTCACATGAAAAATATCGATACGGTAAGCGTTTGCCTTTTTTTCATAAATCACAGTGGCGATATGGGAACCATCATGGCTGTAACCCAGCAGATACGGTTTCTGTGATGCATATTGCCGGAAGCCAGGGTAGGAGATCAAATCCCGCAATTTTGGAACCTGATCATCGCGATATGGATGAAATTCTTGATCCTCTTCTTTTGCGGGATCCACGTTGGATAATGACGGTACCGCTTGTACCGAGCCACAAGCGGTCAGAATGCAGAGGCCGATCAGCCAAACCATGCTTTTTTTAAACCAAGAACGCACTCCGCATCCCTCCGTCGCTCCTTCTTCACACTTTTATCTTAACGAAAAAAGGAGTTCCCGACTATCCCTGGAAAGGAATTCACATCCAGAATGATGGTTGAAACAGAGGATCATGCTAATGGAAAAAAGGCAGGTTACTCCCATGTTGATCCTGCAGGGGGATCCTGAAATCGTTTTAATCCTGTTTCAATTAAAAGATGCCCCATCCCTTTACCACTTGATTAACAGTAGTCGCAATCACTTGGAACCGTGGCTTCCCTGGATTCGCGAAATTCACTCTCTGCAAGCGGTAGAAGGATATATCACACGGTCGTTGTTTGATTTTTCAAAGGGAAGGCAACTTCATTTCGGCATTTGGCATCAAGCTCGGTTAACAGGTTCGGTAACTGTAGAGCGGATTGATACTAACAGCCGTATCGCAGAATTGGGGTACTGGTTAGCTCCTGCTTACACCGGCAAGGGTTGGATGAAGCGCTCCGTCTCACAGGTGATTCAATATCTGTTTGAGAGACACAACATCAATCGGGTGGAGATTCGCTGTGAAACCGACAATAAAGCCAGTAATCAGGTGGCGCAACGTCTCGGATTTCAGCTGGAGGGGACATTGCGCCAAGGGGCCTGGAAAGACGGGCGCTTTGTCGATCTGCATTTATACAGCTTGTTGCGTTGTCACTGGAAATCGCCGGTTGATCACTGCTTTACCCAAATCAATCCTCCCACACTACGGACCTGATCTCGGCGTCGGGAGTGGATTTCCGCCTTCACTCCATACGAAACAGAGTCGTTCATTCGGAAATCCATCTCTCCCAAAAAAACAATCAAAGATACCGGGGTACTAATCCTGAACCATCAATTGCCACCGGAATTGACCGGTTGGATCAATTGATTACCATCGGCTTCTCTTTCAGCGATAAATACTGCTGTTCCTGGTGTGCGAGGATGCTGTAAATCGGCAAACTCCCCTTTAGCCAGCGGGTGGGATACAAATCGCACCACTTTATTGTTTTTGACAAAGACCAGTAAATTCTCTTCTCTCTCCTTTAAATCCTCCGCCTGGTCCCAATCGATCCCCATCCGCGCTTTGATCTCCTCTCCGGAAGTGTCAGGGCCAAATACATAGACATAATCCCAATCAAAGTTGGCAATTTGACTCATCCGCAACAGGGAAGAACCTTGACCGATCCCTTCCTCGCTTTTGATTACCTTTTGCGCGGCTGCATCTAAATCCCGCTCCAGGCTAGGCTGTGGCCACTGATTTCCACATGCAGCCAGTAGCAAACAGCAGCCCGCCACCAGCACGATGCTCCATTTTTTCACAATTGTCACCGTCCTTGCTAAGTATTTGCCCCCTATTATAGTCGTTGTTGCGTCAATCATCATCTCCATTTGGTGACAACAAAAAAACAGACCGTATCAAAGGTCTGTTGTTAAGACTTGTTTTAATATGGCAGTACTCTCGCGCACAATCACTTGATAATCCAGCGTGATCGCGTCACAGCGGGAGTCGCGTTTGCCCTTGATTCGGTCTGTCAAGATTTGTGCGGATTTGTATCCCATCTGATAAGGGGAGTGGCGGACTGTTGTCAGCCGTGGCGTAATCAAAGAAGCCAACTCTTCATCATCAAAGCCGGCGACAGAAAATTCCTCCGGTAAAGAGACACCCTCTTGTTTTAGATAGGTCATCGCCCCTACAGCCAACCGGTCACAGGCGCAAAAGAGCGCTGTCGGCTTTTCCGCTGTTCGCCAAATCGCTCGCATTCCCTGATAACCGTTCTCCACATTAAACTCCCCCGCTTCAGCGGTCCAATCGGAACGGAAGGAAAGACCGTAAGTTTGGAGCGCCAGATGATAGCCCTCCAACCGCTCGCGTCCGGATTGAACGTCCCACAACGGCCCATGGATCATACCGATGCGGCGGTGTCCCAGCTGGATCAGATGACTGACCGTCTCATAAGCAGCCCGGCGGTTATCGATCGCAACGGAGGGAATATCCTTATTTTTTAAGCGCTGTCCGATGATCACACATGGAATGTTTGATTGTATGATTTCCTGTTGACAAGCGGGGTCCAACCGGGCAGCCGCCCACAGAATTCCATCCATCTGTTTCGATTGAAAAATACGCAGCAATTCCAGTTCACGGCGGTCATCCTTTTCTGATATGGCCAAAACGGTGTAATAGGCCCTTTCCTTGGCGACCGCCTCAATCCCTTCCACCAAGCCAGAAAAATAAGGATTGGCGATCTCCGGTACAATCACACCGATCAACCCTGTTTTCTTCCGAATCATGCTTCTCGCTACCGCATTGGGACGATAGCCTGTCTCTTCCACCGCTTGCATAATTCGCTGTTTCAACGGGTTACTCACCGGTTTTGATTGATTGAGCACCCTGGATACTGTAGCGATCGAAACACCCGCCCGCTTAGCAACATCCCGAATCGTCACTCCCATTGTCGGTTATCACCTAATTTTTTGTTTTATTCCTTAACCGCACCAGACGTCAATCCGGCGACAATCCGCCGTTGAAAGATTAATACCATCACCACCAAGGGAATGGTCACAATCACGGAAGCGGCAGAAATCTCTGCCCATGGGATGGAAAAACGCCCTTGAAACATCGCGATGCCCACCGGAACGGTCTTCATTGCCTCATCGGTGTTAATGGTCAAGGCGAAGAAAAATTCGTTCCAAGCGGCGATAAAGACTAAAATCGCTGTGGTAAAAGTGCCCGGAATCGCCAACGGAAAGATCACCTTCCAAAACGCTTGCATGGTGGTCGCTCCATCCATCTTGGCCGCTTCTTCCAACTCAAACGGAATCTTGCGGAAAAAGACGGTCAGATTCCATAACGCCAGCGGCAGGGCAAAAGTGGTATACGGAATGATTAGCCCCAGATAGCTGTTAGTCAGACCGATACCCTCCATAAACATAAAGATGGGAGAGATAGTGGCAATTTGTGGAAACATGGAAACTGCCAATACGATGCCTAAGATAAAGCTTTTGCCCCAAAACTGCAATCGTGCGATCGCATAGGCGGCAATGGCGGCGATAAAGACACAGTACAAGGTGGTAAACACTGCCACGATGGTACTATTCAACAGATAGGCGGCAAAGGGGCGCTGGGTAAAAACACTGACGAAGTTATCCAGCGTCGGATTTTGGGGAAAAGGTTTAAAAGCGCTGGCCCCAAACAGTTCTCCCGGTGGTTTAAGGGCCGTTAACGCTTGCCAGATAAAGGGGAACAAGATCACCACTACAAAGCCTATCAGGAAAAGGTAAAACAGCAGTCCAGCTTTTTTGTTCATCGTTTTCACCTTCCGTCGCTGATCAAGTCTCGTCCAAGCAGCCGCACAAAAATCATGCTGATAATGGCTACACAGATAAATACAATCACGGCTAGAGCGGAGCCCGCCCCAAAATTCATCTGGGCAAACATCGTTTTATAGGCGTAGACGGAGATCGTCTCAGTCGCATTGGCGGGACCGCCTCCAGTCAACACATAGATCAGGTCAAACACGCGGAAGGCATCCAACGTCCGAAACAGAAGGGCAACCAGAATCGTGGTGCGCAGCATCGGTAACGTGATTCGAAAAAATTGTTGAATTTTCGAAGCGCCATCCACCTCCGCCGCCTCGTACAGATTGCGCGGAATTGTCTGCAATCCCGCCAGGATCAGCAGCGCCATAAATGGTGTCGTCTTCCATACATCAGCAAAGATCACGGCAAACATCGACCAAAACTTAGTGGTTAACAGCACACCCATATCGGGAATCAGACCGATTGATTCAAAAATTTTGGCCATCACGCCATTTTGGCCGTCAAACAAAAATTTCCACATCATCGCCGCCACCGCTGTCGGCAAAGCCCAAGGAATGAGCACAGCTGCTCGAACGACGCCACGCCCTACAAACTGACGATTGATCACCATCGCAATCCACAGGCCCAGCAACAACTCCAGCGTTACTGAAATAACGGTAAAGACCATTGTATTGTTGAGTGAGGACCATAAGCGTCCATCCTGGATATAATCTTTGTAATATTGAAGCCCGATAAAGTTGGGTTCAATCACCGTTTCCTTGAGACCGTTGGATAAGCCTACGACTCGCTTTCCGTCAGCTAAAGCTTGTTGCCGATTGAGGTCGACCAAGATGGTATTGATTTTACGAAACTTGTCTACCACTACATCCGCCTGCTCGTTTTGAATCGTGATCCGTTTTAACTCTGCAGGGACATCCTCGCCTTCCAGGAGCAAATTATCCACGGTTTCAAATCGCTCTACAAATGCGGGATCCTCTGCCAACACCCCTTGAACCTCCTCTAATTCTCCCCGCAATTGCGTCAATCGCTCCTGTGCATCACCCTCAGCCTGCTCGATTTCTCGATCCAAAGCTGATCCCAACAGCAACAGATTATCCGCATACCGATCCACATCGATGGCGTACTGGCGATGCGGTTCCGATTTTGTCGGATCATTGAGACGAATATCATATAAACTGAGATAAAAAGAACGGGCCACCGGATAGATGGCAATCACCAAAATCAGCAACAACGCGGGCAGAATCAATAGATACCCGATGTTGCGCTCTGAGAGTCCCTTTTTCATCAACATTCACCCACGTTTCTCCTTGAGATGGGACCGTGTATAAAAGGGTGGAGCGGAAGCCGTTCTCACTTCCGCCCCAGGCTTCCTATCTCACTTGATAATCTCTTTCAGCTTTTTATCCATGTTTTTTACGGCCTGCTCAGCGGTTTGTTTGCCGGCGATGGCGCTGGAAACTTCCGTTTGGATTACATCGGAGATCTTGGGATACTCCGGAGAAACCGGGCGTGAAATGGCGTTGCTGATTCCTTCTACATAGTCGTCGCTGTCAAAGAGCGGGCTGGCTTGTTTCACCTTATCATCTTCGTACAGCGGCAACAGTGTAGGGGCCAAGCCTCCGTCAACGGCAGAGATCTTCTGCCCCTCCGGGCCGTTCATAAATTTGATGAACTCCCATGCTTCCTGTTTGTGTTTCGAATTGGCGTTGATGCCGCTGGACCAACCACCCAGAGCAGCGGCACTGCCGGCATCTCCCGCAGGGAGCGGAGCAATCTCCACTTTCCCTTTCACCTTGGAACCTTCTTCATTCATCTTGGCAAAGTGGTAAGGCCACTGCCGGTCAAACACCGCTTCCCCTTCCCCGTAGATGGCATCGGTTTCCACTTCAGTCAAAGCGGTAACATTGCCGGGGACAAAATCAGACTGGGCAATCTCCATCATTTTATTTAAACCTTTGACCGTTTCCGGACTGTTGATGGCTACTTTCCCTTCCTTATCCAACACTTCACCGCCATAAGAGCCGATAAATTCGATAAAGTTGCAAACCAGTCCCTCATACTGTTTTCCTTGCAGCAGGTAACCGTACTTCGTTCCGCCTTCTCCTTTTAAATCCTCCGCCTGTTCAATCAATTCATCCCAGGTTTGCGGCGGGTTATCTACCAGATCGGTACGATAATAGAGCAAACCCGCATCCAGGAATTTCGGCATTGCCCATTGGCGGCCGTTGTAGTTACCGGCGTCAACAGCGCCCTGGACATATTCGTCCAACTTAATGCCGTCTTTTTCAATAAAGCGATCCAAGGGTTGAAGATATCCAGCCTGGGCAAATTCAGCGGGCCAGATCACATCCAAGTCAAATACATCGATCTCATCGGAGCCTCCGCTAAACATGGTGACATATTGATCATGGCTCACCCCGGTGTCGGAAGGCATCTCTTTAAATTCCACTTTGATGTTGGGGTGTGCCTCTTCAAAGGCTTCAATCAGTTTCGTCGACGCACCGGTTTGATCTTTCCCGCGGGCGTAGGTGATGGTCACCACGTCACCGTCGCCACCGTCTGCTTTATCCGTCGATTGTCCACATGCCGCCAGAGAAAAAACCAGGAGCGCAGCCGTTCCAATCGACAACACTTTTCTCCACGCTTTCATCTCGCTTTCCTCCCCATGCTGTTTGATTGGCGTAAGCGCTTTCAAAAGGTTGTAAAAAAGGGATCACCCCCTTTATCGCATTGATGTTTAATCCAATGACACCGATTGACCCGTTTGAGCTGAAGTATAAATTGCATCCAAAATACGCAAAACTTCAACCCCTTGCTCCGCTGTACAAATCGGCTGCTCGGTTCCAGCCATGACACCGATCCAATTGGATAAAAGTTGGAGACGGTCATGTTGGGGTCCCGGCGTCATTTCCGCATCGACTGGTATTCCCGTTTCTTCCTGGAAGAGGCGAAGCCGTTGACTGTAGAAATCGAGTGACGCTCCCGCCGTCTCTCCCAACAAATCGACATAGGCCCGTTCCTTAGGGATATGAGAAGCCCAGCTGGCATCCAGATTTAACGTAAATCCGTTATCAAAGCGAATCAGCGCCACCGCTGAATCCTCCACGTCAAATCGACCTTCCGCCATCACCGTTCCCCAGGCAGACAACCCTTTTTTGTGTGGGCCAAAGCGGGCGTAAGTTTGTCCAAAAACGGAGACCGGACGGGGAAAGTTCAACAACCATAAGGTTAAATCCAACATATGAACACCGATATCAATCAACGGGCCACCGCCGGCGCGCTCTCGATCGGTAAACCAACTACCCCACCCCGGAATACCGTTGCGCCGAATCCAGCCCGCCTTGGCATGGTAGACATCGCCTAGACGATCGTCGGTAAGTAAACGCTTCAGCAATTGCGCATCTGCACGAAAGCGATTGTTTTGTCCCACCATCAAAACCTTACCGGTGCGGCGAGCATGCTCCGCCATGCGGCGGGCGGCGTCAGCGCTGGTAGCCAAGGGCTTTTCGCACAACACATGGCAACCCGCATCCAGAACCGCAATCGCCACCTGCTCATGCAGGTGATTGGGCAAACAGATAATTACCCCGTCCAACTGCTCCTGCTCCAACATTTTCTGATAATCCCGATACACTGCGGGATTGCCGTAGTCGTTGACGCGAGACCGAGCCACCGCTTCATCCAGGTCGGCAATCGCACATAACTGCGCTCGTGGCTCTTGTGCCAGCGCTTCAATATGGGCCGCTGAAATGCCACCAGCCCCGATAATGCCCACTTTCCATTCCGCTTTTTTCATACGTGATCTCCTTTAGTCGCTTATGGCGTCACAACCGTTTTCTTTTCCGCCGCTTCTACCGCTGCCAGCACGACTTCCAGGGATTTCATTCCTTCTTCTCCCGGAATCGGGTTGGGGGTTCCGCCAACGATGGCATCGACAAAAGCCGAAATCACACCGCTATCCGTCTGGTCGTCATTGGTGGCGATACCGCCCATTTCAACCTTTTCCACCGTGCCGTCCACATGGTAGACAATCACCTGATGAACCGGATCATCCACAATCCGAATATATCCCTTTTCCCCATAGATAACCGTGCTGTTGTCCTCGCTGGGGTGATGCGTCCAGCTGGCCGCCAAGGTGCCAAAGGCGCCGCTGCGGGTGCGGAGTAACATCACCGCGTTATCCTCCACATCCCCCTTCTTTTCCAAGGTGTCGGTAAAAGCGGCCACTTCTATGACTTCATCTTCCAGTAACCACCGCAACAGGTCTACCTTGTGTACGCCCAGATCTCCCAAAGCACCGACAAATGCGCGCTCTTTCCGAAAAAACCAGCTGTCCGCACCATCCACGCTCCAACCTTCCGGCCCACCGTGTGAAAAAGCCGTACGGAAGGTGAGCACCCGTCCCAGTTTGCCGCTCTTTAGAATCTCTTTCGCTTTTACATGCGGAGGCATCAGGCGTTGATTGTGTCCAATCATCAATTGGACGCCGTTTTGCTTTGCTGCTTCCACCATCGCCTGTGCCTCTTCCTTTGATGTAGCCATCGGCTTTTCACACAACACATGCTTGCCTGCCTGTAGAGCGGCAATGGTGATGGGGGCATGATCCACATTGGGCGTACAGACGCTGACTGCATCCAACTCTTCCTGCTGAAGCAGCTCCCGCCAGTCGGTATACACTTGCCCCCCATACTCCAACGCTGCCGCCTGTGCCCGCTGCTCATCTACATCACAAAAAGCGACCAGCTGTGCGTTTGCATGTTTGAAATACTCCGGAATATGGCGATGGATACTGATACTGCCACAGCCGATGACGCCGATCTTTACTGATTCCATCAAATGAGTCCCCTTTCTCCTGAAAATGGATTTTCACATTGCTCCATGTGACAAAACGGCATCAACCTTGACCATCATCGATTCTGCCTTACAAGAAGCAAAGTTATTTTACACCCACCACATATCAGCCACGGGCTCTTTGGTGATCACAGTTTGCAGATTGGCTACCGCTTTAGCGAAGCCTTCATCGATCGACATCAATGCATCCTCATGCTCAATACTAACCACATAATCGTAACCAACCGTGCGCAGGGCACTAATGATATCCGCCCATGTTTTCATATCGTGGCCATAGCCGACGGTGCGGAACAGCCACGCTCGCTCTTGTAAAAATTCGTAGGATTGCATATCAGTCAATCCGTGCATATTGACCTGCTCCGGATCGATATACGTATCTTTGGCGTGGAAGTGATGAATCGCCCCTTCCCGGCCCAGGATCTTAATGGCGGCTACCGGATCGATTCCTTGCCACCACAGATGGCTGGGATCTAGGTTGGCCCCCATCACCTCACCCACCGCTTCCCGCAGCCGCAACATCGTCGCTGGCGTGTGAACCGAGAAGCCACCGTGTAGTTCCAATGCCACCTTGACACCGTGATCAGCGGCAAAACCGCCCCACTCTTTCCAATAGGGAATGATCTTCTCCCGCCACTGCCACTCCAATACCTCACGATACTCATTGGGCCACGGTGCGACAGGCCAATTGGGGTATTTTGCTCCTTCATGATCTCCCGGCGTTCCGGAAAAGCAGTTGACTACCGGCACTTCCAACTTTTGCGCCAATTGAACCGTTTGTACAAACGTATCATGAGAAGATTTCGCTAATGATTGATTGGGTGTCAGCGGATTGCCGTGACAGCTGAGACCGCTGATCGTCAATCCACGATCGGCGATCGCCCGTTGAAACGATTTTAATTTGGCGTCGTCCTCCAACAGAGTCGCGGGATCACAGTGAGCTGTACCCGGATAGCCCCCCGTTCCTAACTCTACCGCTTCCAGTCCTGCTGCTTTTACCGTATCCAGCATCTCTTCGAATGACTTTTCGGAAAACAAGACCGTAAACACACCCAGCTTCATACATACGCCTCCTCAGATCTACGGTTTTTAAAAAGTAAAGCGAAACCGTTTCCTCAGCTCTCTTCCATCCATCGATGCCGTATCCATGTAACCATACACTACTCGCAAAATTTTTGGTCGTCGATGCAACAAACAGGAATACTGGCAAATCAACGGAAATGAAAGCGGTACCAAAAAACGGGATAATCGAACACCTGCGAATATTGCCAACAGGAAAACGTTTTCCTAAACTAAGCGTATAGAAAGTTCCCTTTTGATGCAAGACTTGTTTTTAGGCCGATAAGACTATATCCTATTCTGTATGTACATCGAAATTCAAGCTATAACCGATAGAAAACCGGCTCCCTATTCTTTGGAGAGCCGATTTTTTATTGGCCAGAAACCCGTTTCAACTGTAGGGATAAGAACGAGCATACTTGAAGCATTTCCTTCAATTATTGGACTGGGGAGTACCCAACACTAAAAACTTTTTTCCGTGCTGCCTTTTACACCAACATTCCCCTATCTCTACGCATGGATCAACCCTTAAGCTTTGTCAACACTTCCGTCCCTTCAACTGTTATCGCAACTGGATGTTCATATTGCACACAGAGCGATCCATCTTGGGTACGAGCCGTCAAAAAAATTAAGCTATAATAGGGACAGTCTTTTTATACAGGAACAATCGGGATAAAGGAGTTAAACCATGCGACTGAGACGAAAACCAAATGCGCAACAAATGGTGCAGGAACACCCCCGTGTCGTCAACAATCCACAAACATACAAAGGAAAGTGGCACTCCCACCTCTTTAAACGCGATCGTCCGCTCTATCTAGAGCTGGGCACGGGAAAAGGGCAGTTTTTATCCCAGGCGTGCCTGGAACAGCCCAGTGTAAATTGGATCGGGGTGGAGCGGATTGAGGAGGTTTTGCTACAAGCATTACAAAAAGCGGATGATACGGAGTGCGAAAACCTACGCTTCCTGTGGATGGATGTAAAACTCCTCTCTGAAGTATTTGCCCCCGGTGAGGTGGATCGCATTTATCTACACTTTAGCGACCCCTGGCCCAAAACACGGCACACCAAACGGAGGCTAACCTACTCGTCATTTTTACAGCAGTACCGAAAAGTATTGAAGGAGAATGGCGAGGTGCTGCTCAAAACCGACAACGAAGGGTTATTTGACTTCTCGTTAGAGCAGTTGGAGCAAGCGGGCTACCGCCTGATCGAATCCACCCGCGACCTCTATCACAGCCCATACCTCTCCGGAAATATCGCAACGGAATATGAAACCAAATTTACCTCCCGCGGCATGCCGATCTATTATTTGAAGGCACAACCGTTGTAGAAGTCTTGATTATAAAAAATTGCGGGGTTAGTAGGCTTTCCACCAAAGCAAGCACACCCGATGAGTGTGCTTGCTTTTGCTTACCGCCATTAAAACTACTCAACCACAATCTGCTTGGTAGCAACAGTGGAAACCTCACCTTTTTCAGCGTTTATCGTCAATTGATAGTTACCCGCTTCATGAAACGTCTCTGTGGCTATGTAATTTCCTTTGTTGTCTGGGGATGCTTCTACCGTTTTTGCCTCTTTTTCCGAGTCATGCCGAATTCCGATTGTCACCGCTGCATCGTCGATTGGTTGACCATCCACAAGGGTTTGCACGATCAGCTTGGCAGCTTGATGTTGCTGGGGTGATTGGGGCTCAATTGTGACTCGCACCTTTAAGGCTTCACTCGTGTTGCCCTCAGCGGAGCAAGCGACTAAAACGAAAAGCGACAGTAGGATCGATCCAATCCTCCATTTTTCGATCATGTTGCTATCCTCTCCATAGACTACAAATCAATGGGTATGCAATGCTTCGTCGTGATCAATACCCTCAAACCAGGAGCAGTTATATTTGCCGTCTTTATTTTCACCGTTACAATAGATGTTTTTTTCTGGGGTCTCCGGATCCATTGGAATCGCATTCATCGATTCCAACACACAATAGTAGCTGTTATCGTATTTGGATAGAAAAAACGGTGCCATCAGATATTGGAATCCTAAAGCGATAGAGACGGCACAATCCGCTTCGGTCCAGGGAAAAGACGCGGTATCTGACTTCCAATCCTCTTGGCCAGCGGGATCAAAGGGCTTTTTTCCTTGCGGTGATTCGTATGCATGAGCTTTATTACAATTGACGATGTTTCCTTCCTCCGTCAAAATCACCATCGATCCCCTCCCTTCACCCACTTCCTCTCCCTGAGGCAACTCCGGATATGTGGTAACTTCTTGTGTCCCCACTTGCTCTTCCTGATGGTGGGAAGCCATCGACTCACTCATTTTGCGAGCACTTTCAATAAATTGTCTGTCATAGATCTGTAAGTCGATATCTTTACGCGGCTGGCCCCTCTTTACCACCACATCCATAGAATGAATCTCGTGCCCTTCATAGGATATTGTCAGTTTATGCTTGCCCAAGGGCACTTGGGGGATCGTATATTTACCAGCACGATTGGTAGTCGTTTTCTGTTTGCCGATCTTTACTTCCATACCCGCAAGTGCCTGGTTCAATTCGGAACTCCCGTCAGGGTATTCCTTGAACACTTTATCAGATTGGTTTTTTTCAAGAAATTTTATCGCTTTTTTGATCTTTGGTTTCTCTTTTTTTGGAGCCTCCTTCAAGTCCTTTTCCAGGTCTTCTCTGGCCACTTCATTTGCGTGATCAAACCATTTCTTTGCATCTTTGGTGTATTCGTCACTAAACTCAAACGTCGTTGTCACTTCCCCTGTAACAGCAGTTTTTTTGTCCGCATGGACCGGGGAAGCGAACACGGAAGAAAAAAGAAACACAATCCCCGTGCTAAAAATAACCATTTTAGAGAGCCTGTTCACACCAACACCTCCTAATTCGATGGTTATTTAACATTTTATTCTAATTGAAATAGGGAGTCAATTCTGTCGTTATTACCCTTTTCTGTTATGATAAATGTAACAAGCGAACCCGAAAAACCGCTCTAATTTCGACAGGAGGGAATCCGATGGGTAATGATCAACCAAGACTGACACGATTACATGCTTCTCTTATACTCGTTCTAACTTTAGGGATCGTTATACTTACCATTCCCGTATCTATCCTATTTCTATATTTCACCTCGTTTCACACATGGGAATATATGTTTTACCCCATAGCATACGCCATAATCATCAATACTGTAGGATTTGTAACCGTGGGCAGAGCCAGAAATATCCTTGCCACTCATGCATCTAAAAATAAGTATGGAAGAAGAAGCGTTCATTCCACCTTTCTCCTACAATTTGCGGTGGGGGTACTTGGTGGGCTCGTCGGCATTCTGATCGGACGGCGATATTTTAAGAAAGGCCGATTGTTTACGATTAGCAATGGTGCGCTTTTGCTCGTTAATCTATGTATGTATGGTTGGCTCTTTTCCTATGCATATTTACCTGAAATACAGAAGGAGGGGAGCGCGCTTCAATATGAAGATCGACAATACTCCATCATGAGAGAGGCAGATGTTAGCCGTGAACATTTGGGAAAGACGATCGGTGTATCAAACGCATCCAAAATATACGCAATTAAAGGCTTCTCAACAACGGAATGGTTGGCAACTTGTGTGGATGCCAACATCGCATTTTGCAGTGTTTACCGCCAACAAACCGAACCAATTGACGTAAATAATTTCTCTCCTAATCAAATGGTGATACAAGAGCGAAACGGCACAGAGAAACAGGTTAACCAAAAAAATCTCGACCGTTTAATCGCTTTGTTTGAGCAGAATCCTCAAGTTGCAAAGCCGAAATCGGAAAAGATCGTTCGCTCCGCTGCTGTCTACCTTTTCTCCGACCAATATCCGTTCCGGTGGAAGCTGGCCTATATAAAAACCTCCAATGATGATCGCTATCTTACCGATAATAATAAAACGATCCAACTCGATGACGAACTGTTGCAGATTCTAAAATAAAAATCGCACATCCATGCAGATCTGCCATCGTTAACTAGCGACGGATCACAAAAAGTTATTTACAAATTGAGCAAAAAAAACGACTGCAACAGCAGTCGAAGAGGTTTTACTCGCTATATTGAGGTTGTTTTGGAATCTCGATATTTTTATTCATTCAAATCAGTAGCTGAAACAGCGTTGGATTCTTATTGATTTCGATATATTGAAATCCCTTTTTATCCATTCGTTCAATCAACGGCCCGTAATCTTCCCGTCGCTTCAATTCAATCCCCAGAAGGACCGGCCCTTGTTCACGGCTGTTCTGCTTGGTGTATTCAAAGCGGGTAATATCGTCGTCGGGTCCTAATACATCATTGATAAACTCCCGTAGGGCTCCCGCCCGCTGTGGAAATTGGATCGTAAAATAATGTTTGAGTCCCTCATGGATGAGTGAACGCTCCTTGATCTCCTGCATGCGGTCAATATCGTTATTGCCGCCGGAGAGGATGCAGACGACGTTTTTATCCTTGATCTGATCCCGGTACTGGTCCAAAACGGCGATCGGTAAAGCACCGGCGGGTTCAGCCACAATGGCGTTCTCATTGTACAACTGCAATATGGTGGTACACACCTTGCCTTCAGGCACAACGGCAAATTCATCCACCAGTTCGCGGCAGATGCTTAAGTTGATTTCCCCCACCCGCCGAACGGCGGCACCATCCACAAACTTATCGATCACATCCAAGGTGATCGCTTTACCCGCTTCTACTGATCGAGCCATAGCGGGAGCACCCGCCGGCTCCACCCCGATAATCCGCGTCTTGGGACTGATTGCTTTTACATAAGAAGCGACTCCAGCAGCCAAACCGCCACCACCGATGCCGATAAACAGATAATCTAAAGGTTCTTGTAGATCGTTTAAAATTTCCATGCCAACCGTACCTTGGCCGGCGATAGTCTGGGGATTTTCAAAGGGATGGATAAACGCCATATCATGCTTTTCGCTATATGCCAACGCCTCTGCCAGGGAATCGTCAAAGGTGTCTCCTGTCAAAACCACATCAGCAAATGGGCCACCAAACCGTTTCACTTGGTTCACCTTTTGCCGCGGAGTGGGATTGGGCATAAAGATTTTCCCCTTGATCTCCAATGCTTGACAGGAATAAGCCACCCCTTGCGCATGATTGCCCGCACTGGCACAGACGATGCCGTTCTTCAATTTATCCGGCGGCAGGTGGCAAATCACATTGTAAGCCCCACGAATCTTAAACGAGCGCACCACCTGTAGATCTTCCCTTTTCAGATGCAAATGGCAGCCATACCGCTGGGATAAAAGGGGATCTCGCTGCAAAGGTGTATGCGTCACTACATCTTTTAGCAAGTGGTTGGCCATGATCACATCTTCTACGGAAACAGGATGGGATGGGTTGGTTTTTGGTTCTTTTACTCCGGTCTGACTTCCTTCTTTCACTGGTCCATGCCCCCGGTTGTTTTCCGACCATGATACACTGTCCAGCGGGAACTTGGCAACCGTTTGCGAAAAAAACGGAGTATTTTAGTGAAATCATACAGGAATGAAAAATAACACAGGTATCTCGCACTACCCGTTTAGAAGGCGACACGATCTTTACTGTGGATGGAAATCAGTACTCGATCCAAAACATCATCTAGGCGACAGTTTATCGTTCCGATTACAGTTGACTGCAAGTACCCGACGTTTTGAATGAAAAGGGAAAACCGATTCAACGCGGCATCTCTCCATATCCTGGACTCTACTTTTTAGGCCTCTCCAGGCAACACACCCGCGGATCTGCACTCTTGTTGGGGGTTGGCAAGGATGCCGCTTTTCTCGACATCAACATACAAAAAAAGGGTGATTGAAGTTTCCTGTTTACACCCTTTGACCGACTGCACATCATTGATAAAAGGAAAAGACGCATCGAAATGGTGAGCAGGCCCCAAATCACCTTCCTGATACCGGAAAATCATTGACTTATGCTGTCATTTCGATATAATATGTGTCTGTATGGCTCCATTTGTTCCTTTCAACAAGGGAACATGAGGATAGCACGCAAAGAACGGTGATGGATTCACCCTCACTGGTTCGCCCTGTATGGACAGCGGCTGATAATGCTATACAGGTGCCTGTCGTTTCGCCGCTATCCGGAACGGTCAGGCAAGGACAGCGAACCAGCCACACCCTGTTGTTTGCACCATTTTTGGCAACATGGAAAGGAGCAGGTTTTGTTATGGCACGTTACACAGGACCTCGTTGGAAATTAAGCCGTCGCTTAGGGATTTCTCTCTCCGGTACGGGTAAAGAGCTGAAGCGCCCTTATCCTCCAGGAGTACACGGTCCCAACCAGCGTCGGAAATTAAGCGAATACGGACTTCAGTTGCAGGAGAAGCAGAAACTGCGTTTTATGTACGGCATGAACGAAAAGCAGTTCCGCACCTTGTTTGACAAAGCCGGTAAGATGAAAGGGGTTCATGGTGAAAATTTCATGAAGCTCCTGGAATCCCGTCTCGATAACTTGGTGTATCGCCTCGGCTTTTCCCGCACACGCTCACAAGCACGGCAACTGGTGGTTCACGGCCACATTACCGTTAACGGCAAAAAGCTGGACCGCCCCTCCTATCAGGTAAAAGTGGGCGATGTGATCGGCTTGCGGGAAAAAAGCCGCAACCTGACCATCGTCAAAGAGGCGCTGGAAGAGCGCGCTTATCTGCCGGAGTATGTAAGCTTTGACGCCAACAACCTGGAAGGCACCTACTCCCGCCTACCAGAGCGGAGTGAGTTGCCCGCTGAAATCAACGAGCGTCAAATCGTTGAGTACTACAGCCGGTAAATTAAAAACCCCCTCATCCAATGGGATGAGGGGGTTTTTAATTTACTGCCAGCTCCAACCTTCCAAAATCTGAAATACAAAGGCGATGACAGCAAATGAGGTTAATTTTTTCATTTTTCATCCCCCCTGAAAATTAGGATCATTCCTATCATTTCATATCTTGTGTTGTTTGTCAATTAATTTAACATAATCAGAAAACAGTTAAAAAAGTGTCCGATCTGATTATCAAAGTGATAGGAGAGATATTTGAGAGGCATCTTTGCCGTGTCACTTAGCGGAAGAAACTCTAACACTTTGTAAACAGCAAAAGCACCCAGACTCAAAAATCTCTCCCTAAAAGCAAATCAACAAACTTAAAATCGACTCTTCTGGATACCGATCCTCTAACTCCCCAATCGGTGAGGGCATTACGAAGGAACCATTCCGTTATACCACTTTTATCTGGGCAAATTTGCGCTTGCCCACTTGCAAAATCATCCCATCTTCCACCGCAATCTGGGCATCGGCGTCCGCTTCTTTTTCCTGGTTAATTTTGACCGCACCTTGTTTGACCATGCGGCGGGCTTCACCGTTGGAGGCGACCAAGCCGGCACGACTGAGAAGGTGGACGATCCAGATCCGTCCCTCTTCCAACTCAGCCGAAGGAATCGCCACTTCGGGGATATCCGTCGGGAGCGACCGCTGCTGAAACACGCGTTTAAATCCTTCCTCTGCGTCTTGCGCCGCTTCCGCTCCATGGTACATCTCCACCAACCGGCGAGCCAATCCCATTTTTGCATCACGGGGATGAAGTGTGCCATCGTTGATCCCCGTCCGCAATTGATCCAATTCCTCCAGAGAAAGATCTGTTACCAACTCATAGTACTTCAACATCAGCTCGTCAGGAACGGACATCGCCTTGCCGTATATTTCAGCCGGTGGTTCATTGATGCCGATATAGTTACCCAAGCTCTTGGACATTTTTTTTACCCCGTCTAACCCTTCCAACAGAGGCATCGTCAGGATCACTTGCTCTGCTTGCCCGTACTGCGCTTGCAATTGGCGCCCCATTAACAGGTTAAAGGTTTGATCCGTCCCTCCCAATTCAATATCGCTCTCTAAAGCGACGGAATCATATCCTTGCATCAAGGGATAAAAAAACTCATGCACGCTAATCGCCTGTCCCCCATGATAACGCTTGGAAAAATCATCCCGCTCCAACATCCGCGCCACCGTTGTTTTCGCCGCCAGGTCCACCACCGCAGCAAAATCGAGCGCACCGAGCCAACGGCTGTTAAAATGAATCTCCGTCTTGTCCCGATCCAGAACTTTAAATAACTGATCGGCGTAGGTCTGGGCGTTTTGCTTGACTTCCGCTTCCGTCAATGGCTTCCGCGTTTCCGATTTGCCGGTGGGATCGCCGATACGGCCGGTAAAATCCCCGATCACCAGTTGAACAAAATGACCCAAATCTTGAAACTGGCGCAGCTTGTTCAATACCACCGTATGGCCGATATGAATATCGGGTGCAGACGGGTCTAACCCTAGCTTCACTTTAAGCGGACGGCCCGCTTCTACCGCCTGCCGCACTTTTTTCTCCAAATCAGCCTCAGGAATAATTTCCGCTACCCCGCGTCGGATTAATTGCAGCTGTTGTGCGACCTCTTGTTTCACTTCTGCTGACATCTCTTTACTTTTTTCCAATCGTTAACACCTGCCTGCAATTATTTTTATGGCAAAAAATCCATAAAATAAACCTCGTCCCCATAAAGGGACGAGGTTGACTCGCGGTACCACCCTTGTTGAAAACCGCTAATGATGCGATTCTCCACTCATCCGGATAACGGACCGGTGACCGGCGCGATCTCTCATCGAAAGCGCACAGCTCCCAAGCGGTAATTCACAATGGATGCGATCACTGGTTCACAGCAACCACCAGCTCTCTGCGGATTCGCATTCCCTGCTACTGACACTTGTTCGTTGCCGTTTACTTCACAGCAGTACCAACTAGTACGCCGCTTCTTTTTAACGATTATCTTACCATAATCGCTCGGTTAAAATCAAGCAACTCCCCATGTACTGCCAGGCAAATTTGGGGAAGGAGCTTTTGGGTAGATACACTGCAAAGGGTTCAAAAATCTCTTCTGTCACTACATTTTGACGAAAGGAGGGACAGGCGGGCTCCCCGCAATCCATCATGAAACGAAAGAAACGCAATCTCACTCGTTATCCTTGGCTTCGTTGGATAACCGTCCTATCTCTTTTTGTAATCGTGTTCTTATTGGCAGGCACCGGAACAGTAGTGGGCTACCTCTTTTCCACCGTGGAACGGAGCGGCTTGGATCGCGCTGAACTGCAACATCGTTTGGACAGCTGGAATCAGACTAGTTTTGCCCATTTTCGGGATGGGACGTCAATCGGAGCGATGCGCAGTGAAGCGGATCGAAAGTGGGTTCATATGCATGAAGTAAGTCCATACCTGATCCAAGCGCTGGTGGCGACAGAAGACAAAGATTTTTACCGCCATCCTGGCCTCTCCCCTCGCGGATTGGCTCGTGCTGCCTGGGATAATATAAAAAATCATTCTTTTGCTAGCGGAGGTAGTACAATTACGCAGCAATTGGTGAAAAATGCAATCTTAAAAAACCGGGAAAAGGCACTGGAACGAAAATTAAAAGAAATGTGGCTCGCACTCAAGTTGGAACGCATGTTGTCAAAGGATCAAATTTTAGCTTACTACCTCAACAGCCTCTTTTTCGGCAAAGGGGCCAATCATCACAATCTTCTCGGCGTACAAGCCGCCGCCCGCGGCATCTTCGGGGTAGATGCATCCAAACTCAATTTGGCTCAATCCGCTTATTTGGCCGGGATGATTCAACGACCCAACGCCTTTAACCCCTTTGAACCGGCATCTCTGGCGGCTGGACAAAAACGGATGCGCACCGTTATCCGTCGAATGGTACAAAACGGCATGATTGACCAAGCTGCGGCAGAGGAGGCTCTTTCTTATGATTTGTCTACATCCTTGGCTAAACCAAAAAATTCAAGTGCCTATCGGCGCCATCCCTTTGTCATGGCTGCGATTGAAGAACGAGCGGCCCAAGCATTGATGAAAGCGGAAGGTTTAGATGCACAGGAGTTAAGCCGTCAGGGGATGTACCGCAGCACGCTGGAACAATACCGCAAACGAATTTTGACCGGTGGGTATCATATTGTCACCACTTTGGACCCCAACCTACACGAAGCGATTAACCGAGCGGCACTCAATCCTCACCTCTACGCCAAACCAGTCAGCTATACCGTCCGTACCGATCGCGGTCCCAAGCGCATCAAACATGCCCAGGAAGAAGTGGGAGCGACGTTGATTAATCCCCAGAACGGAGCTGTACTCGCCTTTGTCGGCGGGCGGGATTTTAAGCGGGAACAGACCAACCATGCGCTTCATTCCCGTCGTCAACCCGGTTCAACCATTAAACCGTTGTTGGATTACGGTACGGCGCTGGAGAAAGGCATCGCCGATCCCGCCACCGTTTTGATTGATGAACCGTTGGAGTCCCAAGGACAGGATAAAAATAAGATCTATAAAAATCAGACCGAGCAATATCGGGGGCCGGTCACCTTACGGGAAGCACTACGACAATCCCTCAACATCCCGGCGATTAAAACCCTGCGCAAGGTAGGCATTCAAGAGGGATTCAACACCTTAAGAAAAATGGATTTTCCCATCCATCGTTTTGACGGAGAAGCTTCTGCCATCGGCGGCTTTACCCGTGGTTTTACGGTGGAAGAGATGACAGCAGGCTACGCTACGCTGGCAACGGACGGCATCTACCATCCTCCACACCTGATTGAACTAATTGAAGATGCGGAAGGTCGTACGGTGTATCAACAGAAGCCAGAAGAACGGCGTATATTTTCTCCGCAAACGGCGCGCTGGATGACCGACTTATTGCAAGATGTGATGAATCGAGGAACGGGACGATTGGTGGGGAGCCATTTTCCCCACCTGGATATCGCGGGAAAAACAGGCACCACCCAGGAGAATCACGATGTCTGGTTTATCGGGTATACCCCGCGCCTCTCCTTAGGAGTGTGGGTGGGGTATGATTGGAACCACCCCCTCCCCGACGATAAACGGGCCAAACGGGTATGGCGGGAGGTATTCCAAGCCGCCCAAACCGCCCGGCCGGAGCTGTTTTCCGCTGAAGTGCATTTTGTAGGGCTGCCTGATTCTTGGGAACAAGTCAAGCTATGTAAAGTGTCGGGTCAACTCGCCTCTCCCGCTTGTGAACAAGCAGGGGAAACCGTAGAAGAACGACTGCCAGTTGAACGGATTCCGGAGCACACATGTCCCTTACATCAAACGGCAACAACCGTCACGGTTCAGGGCAAGCGGTATCTGGCTCACCCCACTACTCCCGACGACTTTACAGAGGAGATCACCGGCATCCAGATTCCACCGGATGAAGAACAGACGTATCAATATTACAACGGAGAGGTTTTACCCCAGGAAACCGATCCCCGTCTCAGCACGGGTACACCGCTGCCGCCAGTCGTATCGGCATACCCTGATCACAACGGCATCACCTTAACCTGGAGCCCTTCCCCCTCCAGCGGAGTAGCGGGATATCGCATCTACCGCGACGGCATTCGCATCGCCAGCATCCCCGTTGACCAATCCAACCGCTATACTGATTCCCCCGGCTTTTACAGCATCACCTCCGTCGCTGTTGATGGGCTAGAATCAGAGGCGGTAACGGCATCGATAGGAGCGGCACCTACACATCCGAGAACGGAAAAAATGAAACGTCCGCAGAAAAAGTGGCAATGGTGGTAAACGTGAGGGGCGGGGCCGGTTAGACCTCGTCCCCTCCTCACCTACATACTGGTTGGCGATTCAACAAAGCTATATCTTATTGTTCCAGTTGACCTTGCAAAAAGCCCTACCACGGCCTACTCGTCAGTGTGTTGAGTTACTTTTGACATTCCACGGATTATCTCGGCAAGCTAAGAAAAAGCGAATCCTCTTACCCCCCTTTTGTAAGAAAGATTCACTTATGCCGCTCGTTCCTGATTCCTTGCTTTTCTCTGTCGATAGTAATCCAATGTTTTACTTGCACCATAGTAAAGGACCGTGGAAAAAATAATCCCATCCAACGCTGGAATCGTTGTGAAATCGAAAAGGCCTAAGCCCCCTTCTCCCCCTGGTGTTGTCATAAACGTTAGTATAGTCGCAACAGCCCAGACGGAGAGGATCATTGGTTTAAACATTGGCGGAGTATCTTGTCGAATAAAGGCCATCTTATACTTGTGATTATTCAACAAGAAGTAATCAACATATAGAATACCGCCTACGGGCACGATAAGGGGAGTCAAGACAAACAGAAATTTCTCCAAGTTATCGTGAATTCCCATTATCCCCACAATGATTCCCAAAATCCCCGCACCAATCGTTAAAATAGGTTTGGGTATACTTCGAAAGATGATACTAAGCGCTAATCCCGAAGAGTACAGGGAGTTATCGTTGCTTGTCCACGTAGCGGCTAGCATAATCAGAAATGCCAACACACCTCCACCAATCGTAATCATCACATCTACCACATTATCTGCACCGGACAAAAAATACAAAATAGCCGCGATAATGCAGGTAAGAGAATTGCCGACCCCAAAGCCGATCGCACAAGCAAAAGCTGCTTGTCGGCACCGATCCATCCAGACAGTGCGGCAATAGGCGTCAGAATTGCAGACCCTATCAGGATTGCCCAAATAACCGACCACATCTCATTTCCCTGACTAAAAACAGCCCCCAAGTAAAAAGCTGCGAGATCGACTCCAACTGCCACCCAAATAAAAAACAAGTACAGCCAATGAACACGTTTCGAAAGTGGAACTGGCTCTCGGGCATAATCATGACTAAAAATCGAATATAAAGCACCTGAATTTCTGTTCCCAACCATGTTATATCCCTCCCCTTGTTTCAAAATAATCCCTCTTTAAATTCCGCATTTTACGAAAATTTCTCTGGTGAATCAAGCGGGACTCCGGGCAATCGTGGATATAGTAATAATCCGTTAATGGCTTGGCCCAATCCTTTTCGTCGATTTCGGTTAAGATTTGTAAATAGCGCAGATCAGCCTGTTTTCGTTGAAACAATTCTTCTTGGGAGCGAATAACCCGACCATGCCCCGGAACCGCCCAATCAATTTGATGACGCGCTACGATTTGATCTAGCTTTAACAAAGTCGCTGCATAATCATGGGCATCGCCAAAAATAAAGGGAAACTCAACATTGGAGAGATAGTCGCCCAAAAATAAATGGGAATTCATGACAATCATCATGCTTTCATCAGTATGGCCCGCTGCTAGATAGAAGGTGAGTGTCGTATCTCCCACCTCTACGGTTTGACCATCGATGTCGATTTTGATATCCAGCTTAGGAAACATTAGCTCTGGAGGTTGAACATAATATTGAATCCGTAGGCTATCCTTCGCTTGCGTCAACCTTTGCTTTTTTTCCTCTTCGGTCAACTGATCCATTTGTGAACTTCCAATCGTCGTGCTGCCCGTAAACGCTTGTCCACCCATAATGTGATCCCAATCCGCATGGGTAAACGCTACATACAATGGTCGCGATCCCCTGACATGTTCCACATACTCTTGCATGGCTTCAATATCACTGGGAAAAAAGCCCGCATCAATCACAAGAACCAAATCATCTGTCTCAACAACGGCTGCATTATATTGAAAGCCGTTAATGCTGTGAAAAACCCGCGTTCCTTTATGTATAAACAATCGTTGGCCACTCAATCTCTTTTCTCATTCCTTTCTATTCTGGGTTTTTAAACTCTTCATAACTCAGCACGGTTCTGTCACCATCAAGCAGTATAGTATAGGGGGAATGCTTTCTTCCCTAACACCCTCCTTATCTACAACGCATACCCTTCTCTTCCCTCCTGAATAAAAACTTCTCCAATTAGTAATGAATCCCTTTTTTGCAAAAACCAAAAGAAGTATTCTGTTTTTGATTTATTTGAGGGATAGAAACTTACATGGAATTGCCCCCTTTTTGATCTAAGGGGGTAAGATGAGACGCAAACTAAAGTCATTGGGTAAAATATTGACAGGTACTAGTCCGTCACACAGTGTACATATAACCGTATAACCAGCAAACAGGAATCCATCCATCACACGGAGAATATGGGGCAACGGAGGGATCGATAATGCGTCGATGGACCATGGAGGAGATTCGGGAAAGGGTGGAATCACGGCAGAAAGAAACGGAGGAAGCCCTTTTGCGCATGCGTCAACATTGGGAGCAGACGGAAGGAAAACGACCGCGAAGACGAAATCGTCCACGAGATCCCGATGAGATTCATTTATTGACGCTAATGGCAAAAAAAAATTGGGATGATGCAGTGAAAGCGGGTCACGTTCACTATGATCCGGAAAGACGGGTGTTGCGGATTGAAAAATTGGTCAGAAGTTCGAGAGGAACTAACTCGTCTTAGAGATCTTCCTCGCTTTGAAAAAATGACGGAAACAGCAGCCATTCTTACTGAACAATTGGAAGCCCATGGTATCACCCCTATCGTAGTAGGGGGATTATCAGTGGAGATCTATACTTTACAAGCATATACCACCCAGGATATCGATTTTGTGATGGACGGTAGACACATCGCCGATGAAATCCTTACCGCTATCGGATTTATCCGTAAGGGGAAAGATTGGTGGCATCCGGACCTTCTAGTTTCCGTTGAAATTCCAGATCACATTTTAGCAGGGGATCCATCAAAAATAACCACTGTGCCCGTAGGAATGAAAAAAATTAATGTGATCGGAATTGAAGACCTGATCTTGGACCGTCTACGTGCCGCTGTCCATTGGAGAAGCCAAGAGGATCGCGAGTGGGGGTATCGGCTACTTCAATTGCATCATGATCAGCTCGACCTCACATATATCAGCAAACAGTTGCAAACAAAAACCGAAGAAAAAGAATGGACCACCTGGATTAATGAATGAAACAATCGGCTTTGATTGTCGCTCATTCCAAACGGATCGACATGTTTCTGATACCTATAACCTGTCCAAAACAAAAAGAGCGGCGAACTCGCCGCTCTTTTTAAACCGTCCCATCAATCTTCCATCGTCGACAAATCTCCGGTGGGCAGATCCAGCTCCCACGCTTTTAGCACCCGGCGCATAATTTTACCACTGCGGGTTTTAGGCAGTTTATCTTTAAAATCGATCTCCCTGGGAGCGGCGTGGGCTGCTAAGCCTTCCTTCACAAAGACGCGAATCTCCTCCTTCAGTTCATCGGAGGCTTCATATCCTTTGCGCAGGGAAATAAATGCCTTAATAATTTCACCCCGAACCGGATCCGGTTTGCCGATGACACCCGCTTCAGCCACAGCCGGGTGCTCCACCAGTTTGCTCTCCACTTCAAAGGGACCCACCCGCTCACCGGAGGTATTAATCACATCATCGATCCGCCCCTGGAACCAGAAGTATCCGTCTTCGTCCCTGTAAGCGGAGTCGCCGGAGACATACCAACCGGGGATACGGAAGTACTCATTATATTTTGCTTCGTTTTTCCAGATGGCGCGCATCATAGATGGCCAGGGTGTGCGGATGGCCAGGTTACCCATGCGGTATGGCGGCAGTTCATTTCCGGCATCGTCGATGATCGCCGCTTTTACCCCAGGAAAGGGACGCCCCATGGAACCCGGTTTCATCACCATCTGCGGATAATTGGAGATCAAGATTCCACCGGTTTCCGTCATCCACCAGTTATCGTGAATGCGCCGGTTAAACGCATCCAGGCCCCAACGAACCACCTCAGGATTTAACGGTTCACCTACACTCAAGATGTGGCGCACACGGGATAGATCGTATTTTTTCACCAAATCGGCTCCCGCTCCCATCAACATGCGGAAAGCCGTAGGGGCACTGTACCAGACCGTGACCCGATTTTCCTCTAATGTTTGATACCAGTCTTGGGGACTGAAGCGACCCCCGCGGATCACATTGGTCACTCCGTTGAGCCAAGGTGCAAAAATGCCGTAGGAGGTTCCGGTCACCCAACCGGGGTCCGCTGTACACCAATAGATATCATCTTTCTGAAGATCCAACACCCATTTACCGGTCTGATAGTGCTGGATCATGGCGTTATGAACATGGAGCACTCCTTTGGGCTTGCCGGTAGATCCGGAAGTATAATGGATGATCATCGGATCTTCCCGGTCCATCCACTCGATCGCAAGCTCTGTCGATGCGGCCGCCATCTCTTTTTCAAAGTGATAGTAGCCCCCCGTCAATTCTCCGGTCGAACCCACCAGAATAATGTGCTTCAAGGCAGGCAGCTCATCCACCGGAACCCGCTCCAATAACTGTGGCGTCGTTACCAATGCGACCGCTTCGCTGTCCTCCAGCCGGTCCCGCACAGCTCCCTCCATAAAGGCTTCAAACAACGGACCGACAATCGCTCCCACTTTTAAGATCCCCAGAAAACTAAAATAAAGTTCCGGTGTTCGCGGCATAAAGATAAAGACGCGTTCCCCTTTTTGTATGCCGATTTTTTTTAATACATTTCCAAATCGATTGGACTGATCCCGCATCTGTTGGAATGTGTAGGACTCTTTACGATTGGGGTCACTGTAATGTAAGGCGACTTGATCCCGTCGCTCCGTTTCCGTATGGCGATCAATCGCTTCATGAGCAGCATTCACTTTTCCTGTCCGATACCAGGAGAATGCTTTTTCCGCCTCTTTCCAATCAAAAGTTTCATAAGCCTCTTCATAAGAGCCGAGATTGTTATCGGTCGTCATCCGATCAATCGTTTCCGCTTGTTTCATTGGAAGCCCTCCAATCAGATTGGATTTACACGGAAATCCATCAATTCCGGCAAATCGAATGAAAGCGCCTTCAACCAACAGTGTAACACTCCATATACAGCCTGATCGCTCTTGTGTCCATTAGTCAGTCCTGATCGTTTTTTCTAACCATCACCCAAGTTTGAAATGCGGACATAAACCGAGTTTTCGCTCGATTTATGAGAACGGTTTCAAACTTTTTATTAATGATACCACATTTGTCCCCTATGCCAAAAGGGTTACATTGCTTTCGGCATCGTGGATTCCAATTCAATTTTGATCCCGCTGACAGCCGATCACCCGTTATAATGGATAAAAGACGATTTCTCTTCGCACTTGCACGAAATTTTTGGAGGTGGTAGCGCTGGAACATCGAAAAAAATATTACGCAGAAACCTTACCCGCATCGGAAGGCGACTTAGTGGTGGAAGGCCCGGTCCTTCCGGATCGGTTGAAATATTATTCCTTTCATGAAGGCTTGGTCGCTTTTCGACCACCAGAAGAGCAACAGGAAGCGCTCATCGGCATCGCCGGACTGGCGGAAGGCCGCATTATCATCGCCCGTACCGCCAACGAGATTGTCGGTTATGTCACTTATCTGCATCCAGATCCGCTGGAACATTGGTCCAAAGGAAATATGGAAGATTTGTTGGAGTTGGGAGCGATCGAGGTAGCTGCTCCCTATCGCAAGTATGGAGTAGCAAAGGCGTTGTTGGGCGTCTCTTTTCGCGATCCCTATATGGAGAACTATATCGTCATTTCCACGGAATATTATTGGCACTGGGATTTAAAAGGGACCGGTCTATCAGTGTGGGAATATCGTAGAGTGATGGAAAAAGTGATGTCTAGCGCTGGTTTGGAGTGGGTGGCTACCGATGATCCTGAAATTACCGCCCATCCCGCCAACTGCCTGATGGCCCGCTTCGGCAAACATGTCCCTCAATCCTCAGTGGAAAAGTTTGACCGCCTGCGCTTCCGCTTCCGCATTTTATATTAAATGGTCATAAAGGATGACGGATGATCGATGTGGAAGAATTGAAGGGTAGTACAAAAAAATGACCCGATTGAATTCACCGTAGAGGAGGCTTCACATATGGAGTCCGCACGGTTCGTCTATAGCGACGACTTTTTAAAGTACCGCTTTCATGATACCCACCCTTTTAACAACAAGCGATTGGAATTGACACTTGCATTGATACGTTCCTTTGGACTCCTGGCTGCGGAGCACCTAATTCCACCGCGTATGGCGACGGAAGAGGAGTTGGCTCTCGTTCACACGCCGGAATATATTGACATTGTCAAACAAGCGGATCGTGAAACGATCCCCGTTGAGCGGCTGCAGGAATATGGGTTACACACCGAAGACAACCCCGTCTTTCCCGGCATCTATCAAGCAGCCACCCTGGTGGTGGGGGGAACGCTGACAGCGGCGGAAGCGGTGATGAGGGGTCACTGCTCCCACGCTCTCAACCTTTCCGGAGGGCTTCACCACGCTCTTCGGGGAAAGGCTTCTGGTTTTTGCATCTTTAATGATGCTTCTGTTGCAATCGCTTACTTGCGCAAAAATTATGACGCCCGCATCATGTATATCGATACCGATGCACACCACGGCGATGGGGTGCAATGGGCTTTTTACGACGATCCCCATGTAATGACCGTATCCCTCCACGAAACGGGACGATATTTGTTCCCTGGGACGGGAAATGTGTATGAACGAGGAACAGATATCGGACTGGGCACCTGTGTCAATGTGCCCTTGGATGCCTTTACCGAGGATGAATCCTGGCTGCACGCCTTTGAAAAAGTGGTACCCTCAGCGATTAAGCAATTCCGTCCTGACGTTATTCTTTCCCAGCACGGCTGTGACGCCCACCGCTTTGATCCGCTTACCCACCTGTCCGCCACCATGCGCATCTATCATGAAATTCCCAGGCGCATTCACCAGTTGGCTCACACCTATACCGCGGGACGATGGATTGCTGTGGGCGGTGGCGGCTACGATATCTGGCGGGTGGTTCCACGTGCCTGGACGCTTCTGTGGGCGGAACTGTCCGATCAACGATTAGATGACCAGGACCTTCCCACTGATTGGGTTCAACGGTGGCAAACGGAAAGCCCCCACCCTTTACCGACACGATTACTAGATCCAGAAGGAATGTTTCAACCAATTCCACGGAGAGAAGAGATTTCCCGCAAAAATGCAATCATTACGCAACAAGTATCCCAATATTTCAACAGTGATAAGGCCTGTGGCCAGTGAAAAAATTGCACGAGAATATTTTCGCCTGTTGAAACCAACACCAATAGTGAGTAGAAGACGGCAAGCCACCTGCCTGTTAGGGACCGATGGTGCGATGCTTACACGGCATAGCCTGTCTCCCAGTAGTGCGATCGCTTTGAGAGGAGGGATAACAATGGAGATCTGCCGATTTTGGGGGCCGGGCGGAGATCGTTTCGCACAGCAGCTGGTTGCACGAGGAATCGCGGTTCAGATGGTAGAAACGGGATATGAAGCGATTTTCCCCGATGAAAGAACCATGGAAACCTGCTTATGTGAGGCACAAGCGGTAACGGATGAAAGAGTCTTTTTTCGCAGTGACGATTGACAGACAGAATAAACCCGTCAGCCCCTGGGACTGACGGGTTATCATTACTGACTACAAGATGCTTTCCCCGAACTATGACGGGATTGCGCTCGCATTATATCGGTTTCTGTGCAAGCATATCCTTGACGATTCCGTTGGAACGGCGGGCAGCAACGGCAGCAAATTCTTGAAAGTTGACATCGGCGGAATGATCCGCCCGATCGGACATGGAACGGATCACGACAAAGGGAACGTCGTTTAAGTGGCAAACATGAGCGACGGCGGCTCCTTCCATCTCCACACAAACCCCGTTTAACTGCTCGCGCAATTGACGGACCGTTTCTTGATCTGCGATAAATTGGTCACCGGAGAGTACTTTTCCTGTAATCGCACGCCCTTCCGTCCAGGCGGACGCCGCTTTTTCCGCCAATTGAATCCATGTGGGATCCGCCGGAAACTCCGAGGTCTCCTGAAACGGAATCACTCCTTTGTCCAGTCCCAGTGGAGTAACATCGACATCATGTTGTTGGCAAGAGGATGAGACCACGATATCACCGATCTCCAGTTCCGGATCTAATGCCCCCGCCACACCGGTAAAGATGACAGCTTCTATTTGAAAGCGATCGATCAGTACCTGTGTACAGACGGCTGCATTTACTTTACCCACCCCAGAACGGCAGATCACCACAGAACGATCGACCAGCCGTCCGATGTAGAATGATATCCCCGCATGCTCTTCCGTTCGTTCCTGCTCCATTTCCTTCAAAAAAAGGGCGATCTCCTCCTCCATCGCCCCAATGATACCAATCGGTTTCTCCATGCTTTCTTCTCCTATTCTTCCTTTAGACGAGTGGAGTCGGCCAGTCGCAGTCGATGCGGCAACACCACTTCGTTCTCTTCAATCGTTTCGTCGTTCATATACTTGGTCAACAATCGCATTGCCACGGCACCGATATCATACATCGGTACGGAAACCGTACTTAACAGCGGCCGCACCTGCGACGCTAACGGCGTATTGTCAAAGCCGATCACCGACACATCGTCTGGCACTTTCAGCCCCTGATCCTGGGCGGCATGAATCGCACCTACCGCCATCTCATCGTTGACGGCAAAAATCGCAGTCGGCGCATCCTCCATTGCCAGTAGCTCCTTAGCCGCCTCCAAACCAGAATCATAGCGGTAGTTACCGAGACGCACCCATTGATCGTTAAAGGCAATCCCCTCTTCCGCCAAGGCTTCTTTATATCCCTGGTAACGGGGATAGCCGATAATCGGGTCGGTTAACGGTCCTCCCAACAGACCGATGCGTTCATGTCCTTCCTGGATCAACACTTGGGTCGCTTCTTTGGCTGCCCCTACTTGGTCGATGGTTACATAAGGACGGCTTTTCTCTACCTCGTCAAACGTAGCCGCCAGTACAATCGGCACTTGGGCCCCAGCAAATATTTCCCGATGCTCCTGTGTCACTTCGCCACCCAAAAACAACAGTCCATCCACCTGTTTTTCCAACAGCGCTTCAGTTAGTTGCAGTTCTTTATCCTTTTGCAGATCGGAGTTACACAACATAATGTTGTAGTGATACATATTGGCGATATCTTCAATTCCCCGTGTCAATTCGGCAAAAAAAGCGTAAGAGATGTCAGGGATGACGACTCCGACTGTCGTCGTTCGCTTACTTGCCAACCCGCGGGCAACCGCATTGGGACGATACCCCATCTGGCGGATCGTTTCCAACACCTTTTTACGGGTGACCGGCTTTACATTGGGATTGCCGTTAACCACACGGGAAACAGTTGCCATCGATACACCCGCTTCACGGGCAACATCATAAATCGTAATCGTTTCTCTTTTTTTCCCCATTGGATCCACATCCATTTGGTTTGATTTTCCGCTGTTCTTATAAGAATACGATAAATTCCATCTCCATGCAAAGGATGTCCACCTTGGAAGAACACCTTTTCAAAAAAATATCGTTCCCTCAACAAAGGCTGTCCATCCCTTGTTTGCGCTACTTTTACAAGAAAAAGGGACTGGCTGAATAATAGCCGGTCCCCCATTAAAATTACCAAAATCGTCAACAAATCTAACATGATTCCGACATATAGTCCGTTAACCGACAGTAGCAGTAGACGATGTCACAAATCCTGCCCTGCGCATCTCTTCCATAAACTTGTTAAACTGAGGGATATCGATCTGTTGGTTGGCATCAGACAAGGCAACCGACGGGTCGGGGTGCACTTCCAGCATAATTCCGTCCGCTCCGGCAGCCAATGCCGCCCGCGCCACAGGCAGTTGAATATCCCGTCGCCCGGTGGAATGGGTAATATCGACAAAGACGGGTAAGTGACTTTCCTGTTTTAAAATGGGTACCGCTGAGATGTCTAAGGTGTTGCGCGTCCATTTTTCGTATGTGCGGATTCCCCGTTCGCACAACATTACCTGGCTGTTTCCGCGGGAGACGATATACTCCGCTGCAAACAGAAATTCCTCTACTGTCGCCGACATTCCCCGCTTCAGAAAGACCGGTTTGGATGCTGCTCCAGCAGCCTTTAGCAGTTCGAAGTTCTGCATATTGCGCGCACCGATCTGAATCACATCCACATACTGCTCCGCCAGCTCTATATCGGCGGGATTCACAATCTCGCTGACCACTTTCAACCCAAACTCATCCCCCGCCTTGCGCAAAATACGCAGACCCTCAATTCCCAACCCCTGAAAATCGTAAGGGGAGGTGCGGGGTTTAAACGCTCCACCTCGCAGCAAGGAGACCCCTTGTTCCTTCAACGCCTGGGCCACCTGACGCACTTGCTCTTCCGACTCCACTGAACACGGTCCGGCCACAATCGATTTGGCCCCGTTTCCGACTGGGATCTCTCCCACATGAACCACGGTATCTTCGGGACGCCGTTTGCGGCTGACTAACAATGCTTTTTTGTGATTTTTTTGTTGCAGATCAAGGGAAGCTTTAAAAATCTGTTTAAACAGATGCCGGATCGTACCGTCGTCAAACGGTCCCGGATTATCCTGCACCAATCGATCCAACATATCCCGTTCTCGCACCGGGTCAAAGCGGTTAATCCCTTGTGCTTTTTTCACTTCGCCGATCGCACGGGCCAACTCCGCCCGTTGGCTCAACAACTGTAACAGTTGTTGGTTGATGTCATCGATCTGGTTGCGCAACTGTTCCAAGTCTGGATGTTTCTGTTCCTGGCTCATCCCAAAACTCCCCTTACAAATTTTTAATCCCTATTATATCGAAATCCTCCGGCTATGTCATAAAAAAGGCATAAAAAACCGCCAATGCCCTTTCCCAAATTTAGGGTCAGGGTATGGCGGGGGTGGTGGCCATTTTTTCAAACCAATGGGATATACTGCTTTCTTTTTCAGGGAAAGTAAAGGTCTCCAGCTGTGGGTTCTGCCCTGTAGTCAAAATTACGGAGGTAGGAAAGGACGGCTCTTCAAGCTCTTCCTGTATACTGGGAGAAAATCCCACCGCCGCTAACAGCGTGTGCAAGGTATCGGAATCCGGCACCCCGATAAAAACCAACCGTTTCAGTTGTTCGTGCCAATCGATCTGATTCTGCAACACAAACGGCAAAGCACTGGGATAGATCCATGCAGTATCCGCTTGCAGTTCATCATCCTCTAACCCCTCCTCGTCATCCCGAGGCCGAATCACCCGAATATAATCGTTTTCAGGGATCGGCAAACTCTCCGATCCTGTGGCCAACACCATCATCTCTGCCGATTCCACCGGCAATTCCTCCGCAGCATGAGTGGCGATCGGTTCCGGTGAGCGGCCAGCGATGTCAGATTCCGATTGGTAGTGACTTTGTAGAGGGGGGGAAAAAACGATGATAAACACGATCGAAGTAGCAACAGCCATCCATTTGACCAGCTGGTTCATTCTGACGATTCGGCTGTCCTCCCGTTTACTCCGAATTCCTTCCAACGTTTGCACCAGGGCGATCATTTCCCGCAAGCTCTGTCGACATGAATCACACGTTTGGACATGTTCCCAAAGCCGCTGGAGATCCGTCTCCTCAATCTCTTGATCGAGGTAGAGTTGGATTAAGCGATCCATATCCTTGCAAGACATCCATCGATCCCCTTACTTTTTGGAAAGTCGCTCCTTTAGCATCTTCCGGGCGCGAAACAACTGCGTTTTTACTGTTCCTTCAGGAATATCCAAGGATTCACTGATCTCGGTATAGGAGTATCCCCGGAAATGCCGTAGTACAACCACCCTCCGGTAGATTTCAGGCAGTTCTTGGATCTCACCCTTCACCCGCTCCAGCATCAATCGCTGTTCTACCTGCTCTTCAACGGATAGACGGTCGACCGAATGAGGGGGTTCTGATTGTATAAACGCGTCTTCCAGGGCAACCAGTTTCAAGCTTTTTTTCCTTTTCTGGTCACGGAAGCGATTGGTCATCATGGTTCGCAACCATGCCTTCAGGGATTTTTCATATACATATTTATTGGATTTGCGATGAGCCTGCCACAATGTCTCCTGTGCCAGGTCCTTGGCATCCTCCGTATTTCCCGTTAAACGATAGGCAATATGATACAGGTAGCGTCGATGCTCCTGAAGCCGTTCCAAAAATTCATCCGTAAACGATTTTCTTGATGATTCTTCCCCATTCATATTAAGAAACCTCCTGCTCTCCACTCGTTCACCTAACAGATATGGGTGGATAGCGATTCCTGTTGTAGATTTTGAAGACGCACCGTCTTCTGTAACAGAAGAACATGTTCAAACAAAAAGCACAACCGATCCATCTCAGGATAGGCTCTTCTTTCTTTGGGCTTTCTCTCATTTCCTCCCAAATATAAACCCGTTTGCAATCTTATTCTCCTAATAGAAAAACACCGACGACAACCAATAAAATCCCCACTACCTTCATTACCGTTACCGCTTCACCCAAGATGAGGGCCGATAAGAGAAACGCCAACACCGGAAAGCTACCCACAATCGGCATCACACGGCCTACATCGCCGATCGCCAGCGCTTTGAAGTAGAAGTATTGTGCAAACAACACACCAAAAACCCCACCCAACAATATATAGACCAGTGAACGTCCATCCGGCATCGTCCACCCGCCCATCTGTGGAAAAAGAAGCCAATAGATAACGACCAACACTGTGGTAACTCCCGCTCTGAGAAACAGTGCCACCGCTGCGTCCGTTCGGGCCAGTCCCAGTTTTTCAAAAATGGGGGCTACACCAAAACAGAACGCTGCCAACAACGCAAATGTCAATTCCCGGCTCATGGGCATCCGTCCCTTCTTCCCACACATATATATGTGCCGGACAAGCGGACATGCTATATTTCGGATGGAGTAAAAAAAGGCGCCAGTCGGCGCCCGCGTAAGGTGATGAATGATCCCATCGAAACAGTCGAAGTCGATATTCTAATGGGTTTCGACATTTGGACACCGATTTGCATCGGTGCCGTTTTATCTTACACTTCTGAGGGGTTTGAGTTTGTCGCTTCCGCTTTTTCACTTGCTTCCACTTGATCCGCTTCGTCTTGCGCTTTCTTCTTACCAGCTACATCCTTCCACTCCTCCACCGTAGAAGCGACTTCTTTGACGGTGGAGGAGGCGGTGTCGCGGATCTCAATCCACTTGTCGGCGGCGGTATCCTTCACTTCATTCGCCCGCCGGGTAAATTGATCCGATTTTTCTAATACAACACCCTTGGCGGTATCAAAGTTGCGGCTCAGATCTTCACGGGTTTCCCGCCCGGTTTTCGGAGCCAACAACAGAGCCGCAGTTGCACCGATAAAGCCTCCAACCACCGCACCGATAAAAAAATCTTTTCCGTTTAAACCTTTGTGATCACCCATGTTCCCATCCCCTTTTGATTTAGTTTACCCTTTTGCGGTCATCGGTCCCTTTTTCCGAACGCCATTTTTTCATCAGTTCAATCGCTACGGACGCAATCGCCGTCACGCTGCCCAATCGTTCTTTCTGTACAGCTGCTGCGCGAGTAATACCGGATGATAATTCCTTCAAACTGGTTCCCGCATTGTTTACCGCTTGGAAAAACGCATCTGTCTGCTCCGTTTTCTGACGTGCATCCGCCAAGAGCGCCCTCGCTTCCTTGAGGGTACGGTTCGATTCATCAGCCACTTCCTCTAAGCGGGGCTTCATCTCCTGTAGCGTGGTATCGACGGATGTCAATGTCCGGGTCAACTGGCGCAAGGCCAGAATCAAGTAGACCACAAGTGCAACAAACGCAATCGCAACAACGGCTACACTGATTTGTAGGGTCAAAGTCAGCACCTCCTTTCAAGAAGGTACGATCGTGATTTGTCACTAGCGATCCGGGTGACCGAGAGGATAGAAATCAGGAATTGCAACCGGCAGCTTTCCGCCGGGGTCTTTTTTACCCGTCACAACCGCCACTGCTGCGTGAATTGAAACCGGTTGGGAGCTGTATGCGGCGATATAAGGGATATTGGATGGCAACGCCACCACATCATAAGGGGTATCCAACCCTACCGCAATCACCGCTTTGCCAGTTTGATTCAATTCAGTGACCAATGCCTGTTGATCCGGTCGCATCTGTGTTTGCGATAAAGCTACCACCACCACATCATAGGCGGCGATCCCGGCTAGCGCTTCCTGCCGCTCCTCCGGTTTAGGTATTAGTGGAACCGATCGTGTTTCCACTTGAAAATCGAATCCCTGGAACGCTTTCTCCCATTCCTCTTCATAGGCGGGTGTCAGAATCAAAATTCGTGCAGTTCTTGACGGGTTGAGGGGAAGTTGATTGTTTGGGTCGCGTACAACTGTAATCGATTGCTCCGCTACTTTTTCAGCTTGACGAGTATGTTCTGAGGTGGCTAGTTTCTCTGGAAGTGATTCGAGGTCGGTATACGGATGATCCACAATAGACTTTTGTCCAAGTGGCTTCGCTTTTAATTGTAGAATCCGACGAGTGGATTGGTCAATCCTCTGTTCAGAGATTTCCCCCTTTTCCACAGCCTGAATCACAGCTTCGATCGATTCTTTTTGCCGTTCCCATTCATGGACGACCAAGAGGATGTCCGCTCCCGCTTTTACCGCTCGTACAGCGGCATCGCTCGCCCCAAAGTTATCTACGATCGCTCCCATCTCCATGTCGTCAGTCATGATGACGCCGTCATACCCCCACTCCTTCCGCAACAGATCCGTCAGCACACGGGGGGAGAGAGTACCCGGTAAACCCGGCGTATCATCGATGGCCGGAAACGTGATATGAGCCGACATCACCGCATCCACCCCTTCATCTGTTGCTCGTTGGAACGGTTTCAGCTCCACTTCTTCCAGCTGCTCCATAGAATGAGCGACCGTCGGCAGATCGATATGCGAATCGCTGTCAGTATCCCCATGACCGGGGAAATGTTTTACCACGCTTAACACGCCGCCTTCACGAAAGCCCTCCATTTGGGCGATACCCATCTCCGCCACCTGATCCGGATCACTAGAAAAAGAACGTACACCGATAATCGGGTTTTGATCATTGTTGTTGACATCGAGGGAGGGGGCCAGATTCATATTGATCCCGAGGGCTCTCAGCTCTTCTCCCATCACTTTTCCGCTTTGACGGGACAACTCCACATCCCCGGTTGCGCCTAAAGCCATATTTCCAGGGAAAACCGTGACACCGTCACGGATGCGTAACACTTTGCCCCCTTCCTGGTCAATGGAAATAAACAGGGGAACTCCTGTCGATCCATTTTCAGCAGTGGATTGAAGCGTATTGTTCAGTTCCGCCACCTGTTCGGGGGAATCCACATTGCGATCAAACAGCACCATCCCCCCCACATGATAATCCTGAATCAACGCTTGGGCTTGCTCGTTCATCTCCAATGCCGGTTGGTTTCCGTTTTGAAAACCGACCATAAACATTTGCCCAACTTTTTCTTCTAAGCTCATTTCCTGTATCTTTCGCTCCACCCACTCATCCCCAGTCTCTCCTTCCGCTTTTCCGCCAATATGGGATACCGGAGACTGAGTGGAAAAAAACCACAAGGACAGGGTCAAAATGACGGCCAGTATGAGCACCGCCAGCGCTTTGCGCCCGTAGGCACGCTTCAATCCCAACACTCCTTTAAATGTGACTTACCCGTGTAGGGGTTCGTCCCCCCCATTATAAACGACCCTATCCGCCACTGAAGGTTAGAATTCGACAAAACGACGTCTTTTCTGAATGTTCAGCGGTGGTGACAAGACCCTCCTATAGGTATAATGGGGAAGGATATAAAGACGAGGTGATCATCTTGGTGGAGAAGAAAAGCATCGTCGTTCTGGACGGAGACCAAACCGGCCAAGAACTGTTGGAAGAAGCTCTGCGTGTTATCGCTCCCGATGTGATCGGGATGGAAATCGATTTAGAACACTATGATCTTAGTTTGGAAAACCGTCGTGCCACCCAAAACGAAATCGTTTATGAAGCGGCACGGGCCATGAAAGAAGCCGGTTACGGATTAAAAGCGGCCACCATCACCCCAGAAGAAAAAGGGGACGTGGGCAGCCCTAACGCTATTTTGCGCAAGGAGATCGACGGGAAAGTGATCATTCGAACCGGACGCCGCATCCCTGGTGTGGTGCCTGTAGCCGGGACCTTCTCTCCAATCTCCGTCATCCGCATGGCCGTAGGTGATGCTTATGGTGCCAAAGAATGGCGCGAAGGCGAAGGGGTGGATGAGGTCGCCTACCGTACGGAAACGGTCGATCGCAAAACATGTCGTGCCGTCGCTGAATATGCCTTTCGCCATGCCAAACGTACCAAATCAAAAGTATTCGGCGGTCCCAAATATACGGTCAGTCCCGTTTATGAAGGCATGTTGAAGGAAGAGATGGATGAAGCCAGCAAACGGTACCCGGAGGTTGCCTACGACCCCCAATTGATCGATGCCACCTATGCACTGTTGTTGAACAGCCCTGGCGATCCGCTGGTAATCCCGGCCCTCAACCGCGACGGTGATTGCCTCAGCGACATGGTGTTGCAACTGTTTGGCTCCATCGCCGGTTCGGAGTCCATCCTGATGAGCTTTGACGAAGATTTTAATCCGCAAGTCGTAATGGCGGAAGCCCCTCACGGCACGGCGCCTTCCCTGTATAAAAAGAATGTCGCCAACCCGATGGCCATGATTTTGGCTACTGCTTCCCTGTTAACTCACTTTCATGAACCGCAAGCGTCAGCAGCGTCTCGTGCGATCTACGAAGCGACGATTGAGACGGTACGTGAAGGGGTTCGCACATCCGACTTGGGCGGAAACGCCACTACCTCTGAATTTACTGATGAGGTAATCGCCAAGGTTCAAACCAAGTTGGAGGTATGGAACAGCCTACAGATGTAACTCCTCTCCCCCGCCGACAAACTGCGGGGGTTTATTTTGCAATTTTTCCTGCGCAAATGACTCACCCGTTTGCCCGAAGGAAGATTTACAACAAAAAATGGATTCTTTCTCAAAAATACGTTATTCTCCCCCTCTTCACCGGGAATAGAGAAAAAAAGGAGGATGTCATGTGCGCGGGAACAATTCTCATTGGATGGAGATGGAATTTCGGGGTTATTACGGTCACATCATCTACTTGCATTGCATCAAAGATTCAAAACCGATACTGCGGGCAAAAATCCTGGGACAATCCTATCACCACTGGGAAATCTATCTGGAAACAACATGGGATGTGGACGGACGTTCCGTGCGCGGGTGGACCTTTTTTGAAAGCGAATTCCGAAAAACATGGGCCATCAAAAAAGCGAAAAGGATCATGAAAGATTATTTAGACCATGGATGTTCAACATGGAGTCCCCCCTCTCCACACCGCTCCTTTCCTTTGACCCGTTTACGCTCATAACGGCAACCGCCCTGACATTTCACCAGGGCGGTCGTTCTTTTTTATACCGGGCCTTTGCTTATGTAACTTCTCTTTAACCCGCATTCGCCTGCTTCCATCCGTTTTCAATACCAATAATCACTTCATCCAGTGTCATTTGGTCTTCCAGGTAGACTTGCAACAGCTCGTATACCGTCGCCATCTGCTCAGGCGGATATTCGAGCGCTTCTAACATCTCGTTGAGCGGATCATAGGAACGACTTAACAGCTGAACGCTTCCTGATTGTAATACAGACTCCAACTGTGTTGTCTTTTGGTAGACTTCTTTAACCATGCGTAGTATAATCGCCATCATCTTTTTCTTTTGCAGATCCATCAACGACCGGTCCTTTCCTGGCTGAGTGTCTACCACGCTTCTCTGTTGTTTTTGTAAAAATAAACCAAAATGAATATCTGGATAACACTTTTATTTTAAACGAAATGAAAAGAAGAGTGAAAGGGCTTTTTTTAAATCGATAAACCTTTCCCCAAGATTTCGGCCAAAAATAAAACGGGACGAATACCGTCCCGTCTATTTTTTCCTCCGTCCACGGGGAATTCTCCGTTTTCCTTGTAGAAAATCCATCCCGAGCTGGGGGTTGCGTTTAATATCCTGGGCAAAATCCTGCAACTCACCTTTTTCTACATCCGCTTGTGTCACTTTCATCAGATAATCGAGAACGGCACCCATACCTCCGCGTTCATTCGCCCGTTTCGCTCCGGCCAAAATTTGATTCAACTGTTGCTCCGTCAGCACCCGTTGGCCCATCATGCTATTGATCATCTCAGTCAACTGCTTTACCGAAGGACCTTCACCCGCCATGATTCTCCCTCCCCTGCGCTCTTTCCCTTCACCATATGTCCAACTGTTTGCAAGAGCACGGGCACTTGCCTTCGGTCGGACAAAATAGGCTTCAGTGACAAGCATTTTCCCCGCGCTTTCCCGATGGGAATGAATATGCTAAAGCAGAGGATACTCGTCTTTTACAAAAGGAAGGGGGAAAAAATCTTGTACCGTTACCGAAAAGCTTCGGCACCGGTTTCCCTCCCCCCAGAGGAGGCGGCGTTTCAGGAGGAAATGCGACGCTTGCTTCTTTTTCTGCTGATTATCCCGACGATTTTTTGGTACGCAGGTGTTTTAGATGAGGAGTTCTACTAGACGAACATCCAATTTACAGGCTCGTGATATTCGCCTGTACACTTCATTTGCCCTATGCATAATTTGTACCATCACGTTGGGAAGGGGGGCGACCACATGTCCGGCTACGGCTACGGCTATGGTTATGGCTATGGTTTCGGCCTGCGTCGCTTATTGATCTTCCTGCTTATCATCGCTACCATCTTCGCCGTTCTCGGCATCTGGTATTGAACGAACAAAGCAGGCCCGGTCCCCCAACCGGGCGTGGAAAGGGGGGAAAACCATGTCCGGCTACGGTTATGGTTTCGGTTATGGCTTTGGCTTGCGTCGTTTATTGATCTTCCTGCTGGTCATCGCCACCATCTTCGCTCTGGTGTGTTACTAAAAACAGGGCCCCCTAATCCGGGGCATCCTTGTACCGCTGGGAAGGAGGGAGAATCATGGGCTACGGTTACGGTTTTGGTTATGGCTTCGGTCTGCGGCGTTTGTTGATCTTCCTGCTGGTCATTGCTACCATCTTCGCTCTGATCTGCTACTGATAATACCGGCGAAGTGGTGCTTCATGACCCCGTGATTGCCCTCCCCTCAGGGGGGCTCTTCTCATTTTATCCCAGTTAATCGGGAACTTTTTATAACAAACCCCCATGTTTTCCCACATGGGGGTTTGTTGGATCATAAATGCTGATCCACCGCTTCTTTTAGTGATTGTTGTGTAATATGCCAATGCGATTGGTCCCACAGTGGCAAACCGTTGCGAACGAGAATAGCCTGAGGGGATTGATGCTTGACATCCAAATCTGCCGCAATCTGATTGGATACAGCTCGTGATTCAATCACCTTTACAAACAAATAATCCACATCCGTCGGTGCGCTCTCAGCCAAAAACGTCTCAAACTCCCGATAAGCATCGGCGCTGACGGAACATTGTGTACTGTGTTTCATAATCAACGCCGGCCGTTTGTTGGGATCACTACGCCAACGCGACCATTCTTCCGTCGTTGTAATCTCGATCCATTTGGACATATATTCTCCACTCCTCAACTACAGAAATCCGTCTCCATTGTATCATGAAAAAAGGGCGCATTCGCCCCTATTAATCGGCTTGGTGAAGTCGTGCCGATCGATTGTTCTTGTTCAACAGGTTAAGCAGCAGCTGATACTCTTCCAACAACAAGGTTTCAAAAAAGCGCATCTCTTCCCGCAGTTTTCGGCTCTCACGAATCCACTGCTCCATTTTCTCGTCGTTGGAACCGACCTGCTGTTCCAATTGGTTGAGACGTTCCTTCAACTTCTGATATTCATGGCTCCATTCAGATAGCTTATCGATGGCGGTTCCTGGCTCTATTCCCTTGCGATTGATTAAACTTTTCCATCGAAGATAGCAAGCGTTGCTGCTTCTTTCCAAGCGTTCACCGATGATATCAAAGGTTTGAGTACGTGACATCCCTGTTTTTTTACACTGTGCCACCCAATGGAGCAAGTTCCGATCTTCTTCAGGGGTCCAAGAACGGGACAAACCAGGCACCTCATTTCGTCAACGCTTCCTGTCCCTCCAGCTTATGATTCGGCCTGCCGGTTCGTATCCACGTCAGCCCCTTTACCAACTGAGGAAACCGCCTCTTCTCGCTCCTCTTCTTCTTCTTTTTCCATTTCTCGTTGTTTGTCCCGTGCCTGCTCCAACAATTTTACCAAACTGGCATACCGATCCTTGATTTCATCCTGAAAGTTGCGAAAAGATTCCCACTCATCCTTTAAAAGATTATGCTTCTCCTTTAAATCCCTCAGCTTACGCTCACGCTCTCGCCGTAGACGTTCCATTTGATCCAACTTCTGCTGGTCCTCCCGGTAGGCTTGATCCATTTGTCGCAATGAACGAATAACGCCTTTTAAAGAATCGCCGGAGGAGCGATTCCGTTGCAACTGTTTCGTTACCCGTTCGTGCTTTGCCTTTTGAAAAGCGCGCATCTCTCGCTTGCGAAGCACCGCATTCCAACGAAAGCCACAGGCACCCGCTGTCCGTCCAATCCGCCTTCCTACCCGCTCAAAGGTTTCCAACTGACTCTGTCCCTGGCGAACCGATGCCAACACTTCTTCCGTCAGGATACGATCTTCTTCCGCACTCCAGGAACGACCTTTCATGGATCCGCTCCCCTTTCTTCGCTTCGTCGTTATAATATATGTCAGCCGCCCAGCAATTGCTATCGTTTACGAGTATCTTTTTTATATCTTTGCGAGCGGGAAAACCCTTAGCTTCAGCTATGGGGATGATAGCGAGCGTCGTTCGGTATCTCCTTTGTGGGGATGCTTAGAACGGCAATTTCTGAAAAGTCATTTACAAGCTTATATTAAAAAGAGCCGGAGGGTACCTTCACCCATCCGGCTCATACCTGATGCAAGTACGGGAGCGGGCATACTCCCAATCCGATTGCTTCCACCTGCTCTGGCTCCATTTGTCCGATTTCTTCCGGCAACATACGTAAACAGGTGGACAGCCATAAAAGGATATCCGCGACGTCGACTCCATCCTGGTCTGATCCATACGGACTGAGATAACGATGCGCCGATGAAGCCAATTTGCGTGCTCCTCTCACCTTACCTCTCTTCAACTGGTGCATAATGGCCGCAATCTGGATCAGGCCATGATAAAAATCATTATCCCGCTCCGTTTGCCACAATTCTTCCAACACCTCATGCGCTTCCCAGTACTCCTGTTGATGGTAATGGTGAAAGAACTGAATGTATAGGGGATGGTACGCTTGTTCCCGGCTCAAACTGCTCGCTCCTTTTCACTGTCGACTTTTTTAAGTTTATATCATCTCGGTTTACCCTTTTCGACAACAGGGTAAGTAAATAAAAAAAGACCAGGCAAAAACCTGGCCACATGAAAGAGGGTCAAGATTAAGGAGTTAAGAAGCGTGGTAGCGTGACGTGCTCCCGTTGTACGGGTGCTTCTCGTTTTGAGCGTAACTCTCCACGATGGCTTCGCCAAGCCTAAGCAAGGAGGTCAACCTCGCTTACAGCTTCATCTTACCACAATGTTCGAAATTTGTCGATATATGCTCGTTATTTTTTTTACAATTGATTTAGATTATCGCTTCACGACCATACGCGCTGAAAAACTCGTTTTAAGGTGTCTCCTTTGGATTTCTCCTGGGAACGTAATGCTTTTCGCACCCGATTTTTCAAAACGCGATTTCTAGAATTAGATAGAATCGTGTGCAGCAGATAACGAACCTCTTCGCTTCCCTCTCCCAATCGCCCCAGTACATCGGCGCAGGTTTCAATATAACGAATATCATCCACAGGTTGACGCGAAGCGATCTCCAAATGTAAGACCGCTTGTTGTTTTCGGTTTGTACGGACATAAACATTCGCCAGTAACGCGTGGGCGAAAGAATCTTGCGGGTTTATAGTCAATCCTCGCAACAGATGGGACTCTGCCGACTGCAACGCCTGTTCTCGCCACAGAAGATACCGTCCAAATTCCCGATACGCTTGGCTGAGAGTTGGATGGTTGGCCAATACATGCTCAAACCTGGACCGGGATTCATCCACGCGCCCCGCTGCTTCCAAAATCAGAGCGTGAAGCAATAATCCTCCTGCGTGAAAAGGATCTTGGCCCAACAATTTCTCAATGGCGCCCAGTGCCTCCGGAAACTTTTTCTTCTCGTATTTCAAACGCGCCAGCTCATAATAGCGGGTCACGCTGGGGTCTCCTTCGGTTTGCCGGTGATCCCCCTTTTTGGGTCGGAAGGGTTCCACCTTCGTCGCCGTACCCAAACCAGCCATTTCGATTCCCCCTTCTCCCTGATTGCTAAGGATTCCGGTCCCTCACCTCTCCGTTCATAACAACGATTCGATTTTATCGCATTCGACAATTTTTGTCACGTTTTTTCGACAAATGAACGCCAAAAAAGGCGGAATTTTTCCGCCTGAGTTTAACTGCTGGAAAAAATATCGATCGAGTGCGGTCGTTCTGTTTTCTTAGAAAAAAAGTTCATAAATGCTGATACCAACTAACATGACACCGCCCCCGAGCAAAACCCAGCGAATATAAGAATTGGTATGATAGGCATCCCAGAGCCGCAAGGGTATTAAGCCCGTAGGAAGAAAAAGATACCAGCTGAAGGGTTGAGGTTGCGTCCATCCCAGCCATTGTGTTCCCACCAAATAATGGACAATCAAGAGAAAGAGCAATACGCTCACATAGGTGGAAACGGCTCCAACCACTCGATTCCTCCAACGGATTCGACCTGGTTGGATATGTTTTTGCTGCTTTAGCTCTTTTAGAAAAGCCAATTCATCCGTGGCATCCAGCGGATGCATACATACCGGGGATTCCCGTTCTACCCGGTGTCCATTTACGTATAAGTGATAACTGAAGGAATGATTCTCCTCTTCTCGCACTTCCACCACGGCCCAATGACGTCCGATGCGAAAGGCGTGGATACTTCCTTTTTCCCCAACTTTCCACCGTTGTTCATCCATGAGACGATCGTCTAGAAACAGAAAGCGTTTTCCAGATAGCCGTTGATGCTCCAAGCGAATGGAACAACTACCACCCTCCAACTGTAACAGCCACACAACATCCTTCCCCTGTAGTTTGTATGGATACAGTGGTTCACCGGTATCAATCGAATAGCCATTGACAAACAATTGATACATATATTCGAATCCGTTTAATTGCCGCACAATTAAAGCACAGGAATGCTCCCCCGTCTGAAATGCAAAATAGCTATCTTTGGACTTTTTCCAGAAATTCTTTTCCCCTACTAACTCCTTATCCACCCAAATTTTCGCTTTTGTCGGTCCATGCTCCACCAAGACCGTATGGGTCTTTCCCTGTAGATGAAAGCGCCAAATACGTTTGCCGCCACCGGAAGAGCTGACGGCTGGTTTAAAATCCAATGTCTCACCCGTATCGACCGAGATTCCGTTTACCATCAAATCATAGCGGTACATCCATTTGCCATGATGCCTGATACTGAGGGCACAACGGTGATTACCCAAGAAAAACGGGTGTTGGCTATCTTTTTGATCCGGTGCAAATCCGCTTTGGACGAGCAGTTGACCATCCACCACCAACTTCTTTTCATGATTCATCCCCCGGTGCTCCAACATAATGGTGTGGGTGATGCCTTCCAGGGTGATAAACCATATTTTTTTGCGGTATTCGGAGGGACTAGGAGGAACAGGCTCAATCTGTTTCCCCGCCTCATGCAACAATCCATCAATCGATAAGTCATAACAAAAATAATATCGATCCACCTGCGAAAGATGAATCCCGATCCGATGACCTTTAAAAATCAACAGATGATCACTATCTTCCTCGGCATAAAAACGGCTCTCTTCCACCAGTCGTCCGTCCAGATAAATCATTCGCCGTTCAAAGGGAACATGCTGATAGAGCAAGGTGTGTAACCCGTCATTCAGACGCAGAATCCAGCGCTTGGTAATCCCTTTTGAGGGCGAAGACGAGAAGGGGGGTACATCTTTTCCGCTTATGACGGAAAATCCGTCCAATGACAGATCATAGTCATATTCTCTCTGGTGGTGGTCATATCGCATATGTAGTCCACAACAATGCTCTTTCAGATTAAAAAAGCGGTGACAATCCCGTTCTTCTCTGCCCTTCCATCGTTCAACCAAGTCTCCGTCGATCCGGATTAAACCCGCTCCAAAATCGTTCTCTAGTTCGACAATATGATGGTTTCCCCCGATTTGAACGGCCCAGCTCTTTCGTTCCATCTCACGCCCCCCTTCTCTTTCCCTATTGTATATTATTCGCAGACAACTCCAATTTTCGTGTCAAAAAGCAGTGATTATCATAAAAAAATAAAAAATCGACTTTTCCTTCACTAAGAAAAAGCCGATTCATGTCGAAATTACCGTTTTTATCGCGTTTCGCAAAAGGATAATCATCCCAACAAAAATGAATCGTTACGATTTGTGCGGATGATTTTAAGTTGATGTGCGACCCAATAAAATCGCGTGGTCCACTTTTATGCAGCGATCCATCACTACCGTTAGGCCTGCATCCTGTGCAAGCACCGCCGCTTCTTCATTGATCACACCTTGTTGAAACCAGATGGCCTTTGCACCGGCCGCGACTGCATCACGGGCGATCGGTACACAATGTTCGCTACGACGGAACACATTGACGATATCGATCGCTTCTTCAATCTCCGTCACGGACCGGTACGGCTGCTCACCCAAGACCGGTTCTTGTAAGGCAGGATTGACGGGGATAATGCGATATCCCGCCTTCTGTAGGGCCTGGGCGATCATATGGCTGGTACGGTGGGGTTTATCGGATAAGCCGACGACCGCAATCGTTTTCGCTTTCGTCAGCATGGCTTTGAGTTGGTCTTCTCCCGGATTTTGATGCATAACAGCCCCTCCTCCACTCTCTCAAGATCAAAATGCACGTGCATACGCCTGTGGCATGATTGGCTCCCGTCCTAACACCAGAGCCGCCTGAATACTCCCTGCTTTTATTGAAGCTACGTTTTATTTCGAAAAACGAAACAACCACCTTCATTATAACAGAACCTCAGCGGCAGTGAAAAAACCGTTTAGTTGGACTCAGGATCGTCGGAAAATATAGCCGGTAAAAAACGACGTGCCCAATCGGTCAACGGAAGGGAACGGCCATCCCATTCCCGATATGCCCGCTTAATCTCCTCTAAGAGTGCGACGGGAATCCGTTTCCCCCGGAATAAAGGATAAAAGCGGCGATATGCCTGCACCATATGATCCCAGCGACCATCGTCACCCGACTTTAGATATTCCGATACATCGAGAAGCTTGGCGTGTCCATCTTGCAACAACACATTTTTCAAATGGATATCCCGTGGATTTAACCCCCGGTCCCGTGCATATCGGCGTGCTTCCTCCACTTCCTCCACCACCGATTCCGGGATGGGAATCCCTTCAATCAAGCAGTCATAAAGTGTCTTCCCCCGCTCGTAGCTCAACACCAGACAACCGGGATATGCATCTTTTAACAGCGGAAACCATCGTGATTTCCCCAACTTATGGTATACTTCCACCTCGTTGGCCCAGACTTGTTCCCGATTCGGCGCAAACACTTTAAATACCGTATCCCGGTCCTGCGGATGATAAACGACAACCGCATCCGTACCCACCCCCACGATTTCCAAGGGTGCCGGGATATGGAAGATCTTTACCAACTGATTGTCAGGACGCGGTTCCAAACTGACGCGCTGTAGCAAGGGAATTACCTTTTTCCACGACATCAGGCCGTTCCCCCCTTTCTATCCTGTACTATTATGTATGATATTTGATCTTCAGCAGATATTTTAACCTGAATCGCTCATCCAACCCCTATCTAAAAATTTGATTCCATATGGAATGGAATCGCTCCTTCATATTAACGTTTCCATGATGACAACAGTGTCAGCAAAACAAAAAAGGAGATCTTTCGATCTCCTTTTCAAAGAATAACACCATCTTTAAAAATCGCAATTTCTTTATAACCGAATCGTTCATTTTGAGTATTTTTTTCACCGGAAGCTAGTTGAATCAGATATTGAAATAAGTCGGACGACAATGTACCGATGTCGTTTCCCTCAAGCAAACTTCCGGCGTTAAAGTCGATCCAATTTTTCTTTTTTTCATAGAGCTGACTGTTGGTCGATATTTTTACCGTTGGAACCGGCCCACCAAAGGGGGTTCCCCGGCCGGTGGTAAACAGGACGATGTGCGCGCCAGCAGCGGATAACGCCGTCACCGAAACGAGATCATTTCCCGGGCCTTGAACAATATTCAACCCTGGTTTGGTCACGCGCCCTCCGTAGGGAAGGATATCCATCACCGGGGCAAAGCCGCCTTTTTGCACACAGCCCAGTGATTTTTCCTCCAATGTGGTGATCCCCCCTTCTTTATTGCCGGGGGAGGGATTTTCATAAACCGGTTGTCCGTGTTTGATAAAGTAATCTTTAAACCCGTTGATCAGTCCCACCATTTGCGTAAAAACATGCTCATTTTCCGCCCGTTGCATCAAGATCGTCTCCGCGCCAAACATCTCCGGCACCTCTGTCAACACTGTCGTCCCTCCATGGGCGATTAGACGGTCGGAAAAAGCCCCCACCAACGGATTGGCGGTAATGCCGGAAAATCCATCGGAACCACCACATTTTAACCCTACTCGTAAGCGGGAAACCGGAACCGGTTGCCGGGAAAAGGAAGCCGCATAATCGCTCAGTTCCTCAATCAACGCCAATCCTTCTTCAATCTCATCCGCCGCTTCCTGTACACCTAAAAACTTCACCCGCTCTTCCTCATAAGGGCCGATTGCCTCTTTAAATGACGCCAGATAATTGTTTTCACATCCCAATCCCAGTACGAGCACACCAGCAGCATTAGGGTGATGGACCAACGACGCCAAGATTTTTTGCGTATTGTGCAGATCGTCCCCCAACTGAGAACAGCCAAAGGGGTGCGGAAAATGGTAAACGCCATCTACCCCCTCCCGCTGAAAACGCTCATTCCCTAAGCGAGCGATCATCTCAGCCGTCTTATTGATACAACCGACGGTATTGATAATCCAGATTTCATTTCGCACCCCTACCTCTCCATTTTTGCGGATATATCCTTGGAATGTGGGGAGAGACGAGGTTTCTTTCGCTTTTTCGCTTTTGGTGGGAAGGTACTCATATTCCAATGCACCGGTCAAACCGGTTTGAACATTGTGCGTGTGTACCCATTCCCCAGTTTGAATCAAGGTGGAAGCTTTTCCGATGGGATAGCCGTATTTGATGATGTCGGCCCCAACCGCCACCTCCCTGATGGCAATCTTATGCCCCGAGGGAACGTTATCTTTCAGTATCACTTCTCCTTTCTCCACCTGTACACTCTCTCCCGCCGCATAATCGCGTAAGGCTACAACCACCGTATCATCGGGATGCACTTTTAACCATTGTGATCGCATGCCAATCCCCCTAACAACGTTGTTAAAATGAAGTAAAAAAATAACGCTAACCCTTTCCATGTAAGCAGGCGAGAGGGATTTTTGAGTCTTTCAAAAACCCCTTCCATTTTGAAGTCGATCTGTCTCACTCTGCTCATGAGAAAATGACGGATCGATTTCTTATATGACTAAGAAGTGCTTTGATCGGCAAATCGTTCTTCTGCTTTGGAAAAAACAATCATGGACAACTTCATAATGACAAAAGCGACCAAACTAAAACCAAACGCGGGAATCAGACCCGGCAGATAGACATACAGACAGCCGATAAGAAAAATAGATACAAACATCAACAAGGTAAGCGGTAAGTGGGACATGCCCAAACCCAGCGCACACCTTACATATTGCAGAATCCCCATGCGGTAGTGGACAAAAGCCGGAAAAGCATACAGGACTGTAATCGCAAGCAAAAACAATAAGCTGAGGAAAAACAGACTTAAAGCAAGCCCCACCCATCCGTCAACCAGACGAAATACCCACAGATCGACAAACAGAACGGCTGCAACCACAAACAACAACCACCCCAGTAGATTGGCTCCCCAAAATTCGCGGCGGTACGATTGCCAATAGGTGCGAAAGACGGGTACATCCTCCCGCCCTAAAAACCATTGGCGCAAAACTGCAAACATGCCTGCGGTAGCGGGAGCCACTCCGAGGATCACGCCGCCCAACAGTGTAAAAAGCAGCCATAAAATGTGGAGATAAGCCAGTCTCATGATCCATTCACACCATTGGTACAACACGCCTGTCAGTCCACGGTACTCCAATTGACCCACTCCTTTTTAGCCACCGCTCTTTTGGTCATCTGGATCATGTAGTTAAAAAAGGCGCATCTTTCGTTCCGCCGTTTGTAGTAAGCGCTATCAATCCTATTTTACTATATTACAGCACTTCTTTCATCCCATCGTTTTTATCATGCGTTTGAGAAACAGTGCAGCCATCACCAAAACATCGAATCACGATCCACAAAAAAGGGCCGTCACCCCAACTACCATGGGGTATGGCCCTTTAATTTTACGATTGATCGCAAGGTGCAAATCGAGAGAACGGCTACTCCTTCAACCGATCACAATTTACCCGCTCCGGCACCATTTCGCACCCGATCGGGAACATTTGCGGCATTGTCAGGGGAATAGCTGTAGGGTGGATTAAAAGCGGAACCCCGTGTTTCCGGCGTACCGGAGTTGCTATAAACATTGTTCCGCTCAACTAGATCCCCCGGACCGGAAGAACCGTAACCTACATGGGTCGGATTGCTCACATTGCGGAAATAGTTGGATTCAACCACAACATCCGCTTCCATCGTGGAGGCAATTCCATACCCTCTCACCGCATCATAATAGTTGTTAAACACATGAACCTCACCAAATCGAACCCGTGGATGGCGAGAACCGGTTCCCTCAAACCAGTTGTGGTGATAAGTAACTTTTAGATGACCTCTATCTTCGGGAGCATTATCGGTGTTGCCGACCAGGGAGGTTTTATCATGGTTTTGAAAGCGGTTCCAAGAAACGGTGACATAACTGGACTGGCGATTGATATCGACCAAACCATCATAAGCGTTACTAAATGTATTGTGATCGATCCAGATGTGATGGCTGCCGTAACCCACATTGATGGCATCATCATTTGAGCCGGAGAACGTGAGGTTTTGGATGATGATGTTGTTGACACTGCGGAGGTTGAAACCACCGTTGGTGATGCGGGCATTGGAGCCCAATCCGATGATCGTTTTGTCGGAGGCTACCCGATGCATGCCCGCAGGCAATGAGATTGTACCGGACACTTGGATAATGCGGGGACCGGTAGCCTGCATTTGGTTGATTAAATCCGTGGCATTGGAAACAGTCACAGTGCTGCCACCTGCACCGCCGGTAGTACTCCCATTAACGGAGGCAAATCCTACTGGGGTGGCAGCGATTTCCACGTCCTGTTTGCCGACATCAGCCTCTACCGCCGAGAGAGGCAGAAAAGGAATCCCAACTAGTACCAAACTGACTGCCACATACCACACAAATGCTTTTTTCATCTGATACTCCCCTTTTTTAAAAATTTCCCCCATTCAATCGCTTGCAACCAAGATCACACCCTCCTATTTTTACAGCCGACACCTCCTCGCAGGGCAACAATCCAGCACCACAAAACTGATCCGATCGGTCGATGACTAAGCTCCGTCAGCAAGCGGAATTCCCTTATGCTCCTGTAATAGACCGTCATTTACCACCGGAATGAAGGGGGATAGGGGAATTCTTTTCAATCATTTATACAATTATAACAACGTTGTTATTTGACAATATTATAATTAATCATGTAAACGCTTTCAACTATTTTTTTATTTTTGGTCAAAAAAAAGCGTGTGGAGTAATCCACACGCAGGTTGATGATCATAAAGGGCTGGTCCCGATTTCCGTCTCCGCGTCTCTTCCCAGCTTCACAAACCGATTCCAGATCATCTTCCCATCCATCCTCCGTCTACAACTAACACATGACCATTTACATAATTGGACGCAGCAGAAGCTAAAAAGAGGGCTGCACCGACCAAATCATCCGGCTTTCCCCATCTACCGGCAGGAATCCGGCTCAGAATTTGTTCGTTTCGCTCTTCATTTTTCCGCAAGGCTTCCGTGTTATTGGTAGCAATATATCCAGGTGCAATGGCATTGACTTGCACCCCTAACGGCGCCCATTCGTTGGCCAGCGCCTTTGTCAACCCCGCCACGGCATGTTTGCTCGCTGTATAGGAGGGAACCGTAATGCCTCCTTGAAACGATAACAGCGAGGCAATATTGATAATTTTGCCCGCACCACGGCGCAACATCGGCTGTGCCAGCAGTTGTGTCAATAGGAACAGTGAATTTAGATTGGTATCGATCACTTCCTGCCAATCCTCGTACTGGAACTTTGCCGCCGGAGAACGGCGGATGATACCGGCATTATTTACCAGGATATCGATATCGGCACCGGCAAGTTGATTCTCACAAGCGACTTTCACTCCTGCTGGATCGGACAAATCGATCAGGATCGTCCGGCAGGAACGGCCGGTGGCGGCAATCCGCTCTTCCGTTTCTTGCATATTGTCACGATGGCCGTGCAAAATCAGATCAGCCCCCGCTTGTGCCAACCCGACCGCAATCGCTTGCCCGATCCCTGTGCGCGCACCAGTCACCAACGCGGTCTTCCCTTCTAGCGAAAACCAGTCGACACTTCCCACAGACGCACTCCTCCTTTATCACGTTGATAACCTTCACTCCTCCCAAGACAATCAAGGCATGTGGTTCCCAGGAGAAGGGGATTACCACTATCAAAACGATCAGATGTCAAATTTGTTGATACCTCTATTCTCGGATAGCGGAGGAGAAATGGTTAAGCCTCCAAGCACGAAAGAAGCTGGAGTGTTTTGCTAGGCTCCGGAATGAAGTGGAGGTTATTTTAGGTCCTCCATCGCAACGGCATCCATATCTTTAAAGGTATAATTCTCCCCGCCCATCGCCCAGATAAAGGTGTAAGGGCTGGTACCCGCTCCGCTGTGAATGGACCAGCTCGGTGAGATAACCGCTTGTTCGTTTTTCACTACCAGGTGACGGGTTTCCTGCGGTTCTCCCATCAGATGGAACACGCGTGCCTGTTCATCCATATCAAAATAAAGATATACCTCCATCCGGCGGTCATGTAGATGGGGAGGCATCGTATTCCAAATGTTGTTGGGCTTTAGCAGAGTCATCCCCATCATCAACTGACAACTTTGCACTCCGTCAGCGTGGATATATTGGTAGATGGTTCGTTCGTTAGATGATTCCAATGAACCGAGATGAACGGGATTGGCTTCTGCCAATGCGATTTTGGCGGTTGGATATGATTGGTGTGCCAAAGTGGAGACAAAATACACCTTTGCCGGTTGCGACGGGTCTTGACTGCGAAGGCTCACTTCGCGGGCGCCTTTGCCAACATATAGCCCGTCTTTGTGTTGCAACAGATGCTCTTCTCCATCTATGGTGATGACTGTCGGCCCGCCAATGGCGATAAAGCCCACCTCGCGCCGCTCCAGAAAATAATCCGTCCGCAATTCAGCGGGAACTTCTAATGCCAGTGTTTCTTTTACTGGAACAGCTCCCCCCACGATTACGCGATCATGGTGTGTGTAAACCAGTTTGATTTGATCCGGTTGAAATAGGTCCTCAATCAAATATTCCTGACGCAGTCGCTCCGTCGTATACTGTTTTGCCTCAACTGGATTGGTTGCATGGCGAATTTCCATCATTTCATCCCCTTTCGCTTAATCGTAGCTAATACCTGTCCATTGATTGGTCAGGAGGAAGGATTACGGAGTCAATGATTCTCCCAATTTGGCGCCTAAGCATGACGGAGGCATGCTTCCACTTCGACACAAGCGAGTACAAACGCCCCCACACCGTGCAGATCATTTTCACATTTAGAGCGGTTGACATAGTGTTTATAATCGCCTACACCTGTTCCAATGCAGATGTTGGGCAGTACAAATGTTTCTGTATCATGGGAATCTATTTGTTGCAGTAACCCTTGAAACCCTTTCTCTACCACCGATCGATAACGGGCATCGATATAACCTTGGGTAATCGCTTTGGCAATGGTGTAGACAAAAAGGGAACTGCATGAAGTCTCCAACCAGTTGTCAGGGTGATCTCCCTTGTCTACCACTTGATACCATAATCCAGATTCCTTATCTTGAAAACGAATCAATCCCTGTATCAGATCCGTCAGCGCTTTAAGCAGTTCGGGACGACCCGGTGCGTCATCCGGCAGCTCAGCGAGAAAGTCAACGACAACCATCCCATACCATCCAATCGCCCTGCCCCAAAATTCAGGGGAGCGTCCGGTTTCCGGATCTGACCAAGGCATCTGCCGACTTTCATCCCATGCATGGTATAACAGTCCTGTCTTCTCATCCTTGGTATATTTGGTCATCAAACGAAACTGGTGAAGCACGTCCTCCCAGATCTCCGGTTTTCCTACCATCCGGCCATATTGAAGCGAAAATAGTCCCCCCATATATAAACCATCTAGCCACATTTGGTAGGGATACTTGTCTTTATGCCAATAGCCGCCTTCACGCGTACGGTTAAACGTGGGAAACAAGTGATACAACCGTTCCGCCGCTGATCGGTATTTTGACTCCTTCGTCACCTCAAACAACTGAAGTAACAGCAGTCCCGCCTGAATCGAATCTAATTCTCCTTTGGCACATACCAGATTCCCTTGGTCATCCACCAGATGATCGACATACGCCTTCATGTACTCCCAATGTTCGGTCTTTGCTGTCTTCTCCCACAACCGGTTCATCCCATGCAAAAACACACCCTGATGGTAATGCCAGCGATTGGCGGGTGGGAGCTGTGCAGGCGTATAGGTTGCGATCATAGCATCACATGCCGTCTCAGCCCATACCATCGGGGAAGCTTTTTTTAACAGCATTTTTTCCATCCTTTCCACCACTCTGTTTTCCGTCTGTTGTCCAAAGTAGGGATGGGCGGAGGAAGCCCCTACTTATGCATCCCACATCGTAAGGAGTGTGGAATCTTAAAGCGTGGGTTCCCCCACCTCCTGCAACAGGCGTTGAACAGCCGTTTCCACACCTACTTCCAGTAGATCCCCCAGATGGCGGGCAATCTGCTCCTCCAGCCCGGGGATACGGGAAAGATCCCTACCCCAACATGCTTCATCGGCAAGAATTTGGTGTGCCAATTTTCGCAACGATCCCTCCGCCTCTCCACAATCGTTCCATGCTTTCTCCAAGAAGCGGACAATCCCAGGCTCATCCCGTACGCCTCCTATCGTATCCCGGGAAGCAGGGCGATAAAAAAACAGAAGTGTCGCTAAGGAGAAAACAACAATGGAGGGGAGATTCCCTTTTTTCACCTGTGCCAACACGGTGGGCAGCACCCGCGCCCGGTATTTGGAGACGGCGTTTAAAGCGATATCCGTCAACAAATGCCGGTTGTAAGGGTTTTCAAATCGTTCTAACACCGATTTAGCAAAAAGCTCCAATGAGCGGGCATCCCCGTCCAGAGTGGGGATGATCTCTTGAAACAAAGCATGATGGACCAGCCGGCGCAGACGTGCGTCCTGCATCACCTCACCCACTGTCCGTTTTCCACATAGGAGACCGATGGAGAACAACAGAGTGTGAGCGCCGTTGAGCAGACGTACTTTTCGCTCTCGATGCTGATGTACATCTCCCCAATGGACGTTTAATCCTGCTCGATGTAGTGGGAGCGCTTCCTGTGTCTCTTCGTCAGCATCGATACACAAGAGATGGTATGGTTCGCCCACGGTAAGCAAGCGATCCTCGTACCCCAATCGCTGTGCAAACGCTTCCGCTTCCGCCGCCGGATAACCGGTCACAATCCGGTCGACCAAAGTATCACAAAACCGATTATACTTATCTACCCACTGACGAAAAGCGTGGGGCAACTGCCAATCATCCGCTTTGCGCTGAACGATCGCTTTTAACACTTGCCCGTTGTTGTCCACCAATTCACAAGGCATAATCGTCCAACCGGCACTCGGGTCACCTTGAAACTTCCGATAACGGTGGTACAACAACACGGTTAATTTTCCAGGAAAGGAGAGCGGAGCCCGCTCAAGAGAAAATTCTTCTTCCGCATAAGTAATGCCTGCCTCGGTCGTGTTAGAAAAAACAAATTGGATCTGTCTGTTCTCCGCCGTTTGCAAAACCGCTTCCCAATCTTCATATGGATTGATCCCCCGCTTGATCACCGAAACAATCTCGGCGTCATCCACCTGCTTCCCATCCTGGATGCCCCGCAGCACGACTGTGTATAACCCATCCTGTGCATTCAGCTTGGGAACCACTTTGCCATGGGGAGTTGGTTGGATCGCAACCACCGATCCCTGAAACAGACCCGCACCATTCATACGATAAATCATCCAATCGATAAATCCCCGTAAAAAGTTACCTTCGCCAAATTGAAGAATCCGTTCGGGAGGGCGAATCAGTGACTCCCCCCGGTGTTGGCGTACTCGCTCTTCAGTTAGTGGCTTCATCACCGTCAACCTCCTTCCATCTTTACGGGCGTCTTGGCCGCCCACACGGCCCTCGTTCCTTTCAACTAGTCCCCTCGGGAGTGGATTCCCGCCTTCGCTCCATGCACTCACCAGTACAAGTCTCGCCTTGGTCGCTTCGCTTCCGGGTCTCGCTTTGCGTGGCCAGAGTCGCACAGAAGGAAATCCATCCCTCCCTAAATACCAATCAAAGATACTGGATGGGGCACTAGCAGATCAGCCTCCTTATTCCTTCCTGATCAGCCAGCGATGATCGGGATCATCGTAGGGGCGCAAATCGCGACCGGAGCCTCCTGCCAAAAACCAGAGATAATATAAGCGATATCCACCGGCAGCGGCGACCGGATGGTAACCGTGATCAATCGCAAAGCTATCCCCATGCCGAACGGTATAAGCATCATCGATACCGTCATCCTTGACATAATGCATTTGCACACCAAATCCCTGCTGCGGATGCACCTGATAATGATAGATCTCTTCCAAATCCGGCTCCTCCGGCGCATGTTCTCCGTCGTGTTTATGTGGGGGAAAGCTGGACCATTGTCCCGGTTCATTGAAGGTTTCCCCGATCACAATCCGTTGCACGCGATTTTCACCGTTTGCCACAATAATATCGTGGACTTCCCGGTGCCAGTTGTTTTCACCGCGTCGGTTAACGACGACCTCCTCCGGCTTCACTACAAACGGTTGAAACTTCTCGTCCGCTTTTGCTCGGCAAATCGCAATCTCCACCTCTGACTCAGCGTAAACAGCAAAGGTTGAACGGCACGGAATGTAGACAGCTGTCGCCTTTCCGTCAAATACATCCTTTCTGCCACCCAGATGCGACCATTCATTATTTTCCGAAGATATAGAGGCTACCCCTGATAGAATGACCAAAACGACTTCCCAACCCTCCGTTTCCGCTTGATATCGCTCACCTTGTGAAAGTTTCAATTTGGACAGCTCCAAATAATCTAAGCCGGACTCTTTCCTAAGTAAAATTTCCTGATGTCCGCGCTGTTCTACCGCTCTAACCAGCTTTGCCAACTGACTCATCCTTTCCAAAAGGATTTAACAACGTTGTTAATAACCAATATAGCGTATATCTCGCTCGGGATCAATCGACTTTTCTTCAGAGAAAATGTGGATTTTTCCATCTCCATTTTGAGTGTGCTATAATCATAGTGCCATTATCGTGCTAATTACTAAATAACAACGTTATTTACTAATCATAATGAAGGGAGGGAACAGGAGGCGGGCATCTTTTCATGCCGGCAGGCAGTGAGATTCCTGCTCGCATTTCTGTGAGCGACTGTGGGTGTGACAATCAAAGATATCGCCAAAGTTGCCGGGGTCAGCTACTCCACGGTTTCTAAAGCACTGCGAAATAGTCCCCTCGTCAAGGAACAGACCAAGCGAAAAATATTGCTCGTTGCAAATCAATTGGGATATCAACCCAATATCGCCGCCAAAAGTTTGGTATCAAAAAAAAGTAACGCCATCGGGGTTGTGTGGCCCACAGTGGAAAGGGCCGCTTTATCCGCATTAGCCACCAAGATTAACGCCGAGTTGGAAAAACACCAGTACCATATGCTCCTTTCCATCAATCCGGTCGATACGGCGATCACGGTTTTCAACCGTTATCTGGTAGACGCCATTCTCGTATTTAACGAAGAGGGAACTTCTACTGTCATTGAATCAAAAATTCCCATCCTATATTATGGGGAGCCTGGTCCGTCCCCTTATTCCACTTTTAACGTCAACCGGCGGCAAGCGATTGAAAAAGCGGTGGAATATCTCTACCAGTTGGGACATCGCCATATTGCCTATATTGGTGACCTCTCCAAACAAAATCGGAACCAACAAGAAAAATTAAAAGGATTTATGAGCGGCAGCAAAGCGTCAGGATTGGCCCCCACCTGTGCAATCCCCATCGACACCGCTGGACTGGGGTCACAGGAAGGGTACCGTGCTGCCAAACAACTGCTTCAATCTCAAACTCCAACCGCCATAATCGGAGGAAGTCACGATATCACCGTCGGGGTGTTGCGGGCGCTCAAAGAGGCAAAGATGGAGATTCCAGCTGACATTTCCCTTATCGGTTACGACAATATCCCACAAGCGACAAATGTGGAAATCCCGTTGACGACGGTGGGGACTCCCCTCGACAAAATTGCGGAGCAGATCACACAATCACTAATCAAGCTGATCCGGGAGGAGACGATCGATTCCCCTCTATTGGATTCGGAGCTAATTATTCGCAATTCCTGTGCCCCTCCACCCTCTTGAGTTGTATAGAGGGGAGGGGTTTTACGTTTGCGCCCTGTACAGCTTCCGCTAAGTGGGACAGCCTGAACCGGTTTGATTAGCCTGCTGCACCAACGGGAAAAAGAAGAAGGAAACCACTTGACCCTTGGCGAAAGGCCATATGCGTAGTCCCGTGAAAAAAGGAGCGATCACGATGAAAGATTGGATGAAAAAAGGGATGGCGGCTGGATTGGGGCTGGCTGTCATCAGCAAAGAACGGATTGAAAAAACGGTTCAGGAGCTGGTGAAAAAAGGGGAAATGACCCCCAAAGCTTCCCGTGAACTGCTGGATCAACTAATTGCCCGCGGGGAACAGGAACAACAGGCACTGGAAGATACCATTCAAACACAGGTACAAAAAACGCTCCATGATTGGAATGTCGCCACCCAGGATGATATCCATCGCTTAGAGCGGCGCATTCAAATGCTAGAAAACGAATTGGCCACGCTCCAGCAAATCGATGAAATTCAAGCCGCACGCAAGGATCGGGAAGACGGCAAACCTGACGTCTAACCCGTAAAGGAGTGGTACCGTGTTCGGTCAAACGATTCGCAACATCAGCCGTTATCGCGAGATTGTCTCCACTCTCGCCCGCCACGGTTTTGGGTTTTTATTGGAAGACCTCAACCTCTTTCAAAAACTCTCCCTGCCCCGAGAACAGACGGATCAAACCCCGCCTCCGGCACCGACCGGTCGGCATGTGCGCCAGGCCCTGGAAGAGCTGGGGCCTACTTTTATCAAACTGGGACAAGTAGCCAGTACCCGTTCCGATCTGTTGCCGGAAACAGTGATCCGGGAATTAGAAAAGCTACACGACGAAGTAAAGCCGCATCCCTTTGCCACCATTCAAACCGTGTTAAAAGAAGAATTGGGGGATTGGAGGCGCCATTTTGCCCAAATCGACGAAAAACCCCTTGCCGCCGCCTCGATCGGTCAAGTGCATCGGGCGGTTTTACATAACGGTGAGTTCGTTGCGGTCAAGATTCAGCGGCCCGGTATTGAATCGATCGTGGAAACGGATCTTCATATTTTGAGGGATCTGGCTACGATGGCAGAACATCGACTCGATTGGGCTGAACAATATCAAGTCGGCAGTGTGGTAGATGAGTTGGTACGGACGGTCCGCCAGGAGATGGATTATACCAAGGAAGCCCGCTACTCGGAAAAAATACGTCAACAACTGAGCAAATCCGACCCGATTCAAGTGCCTCGCGTCTATTGGGAGCTAACCACAAGGCGGATTTTAACCACCCAGTTTGTTGACGGAATAAAAATGAGCCACTTGGATGAACTGGACCGAAACGGACTCAATCGCAGTTTGTTGGCGGAGCGGCTGGTACAAGCCCTTTTCCGCCAAGTACTGGTGGACGGTTTATTTCATGGCGATCCACACCCCGGCAACTTATTCGCTCTTCCAGGCGAGCGAATCGTCTTTATCGATTTTGGTATGGTGGGGCGCCTTTCCCCACAGATGCGCCATCATTTTGGCTCTTTGGTTATCGCCATGATGCAGCGCAGTACCGACGGCGTGGTCAAAGCGATCTTAAAGATGGGAGTCGTTCCTGACGATGTCGATCGGGAAGAGCTATGGCTGGATGTGGATGAACTGGCGGAAAAATATGTGGACGTTCCTCTCGCCGATGTCCGTCTGGGTGAAGCGATCAACGATCTGTTTGAAGTCGCTTTCCGCCATCGTATCCGCATCCCTTCCGACCTAACCTTACTGGGAAAAACCATGATCAGCTTGGAAGGGATCGTCAAAAAATTGGATCCATCCATCAACATCACCAAAGTTACACAGCCTTTTGGTGAGATGCTCTTACGGGAACGCTACAATCCCAAGCGGCTGGCGGAACAAACCTGGAGAAACGCTTTTGACTACGGAGAATCCCTGTTGCAACTGCCGCGCCAGTTGCACGATCTGGCGGAAATGCTGAAAAAAGGCCGGATTCAAGTAGACGTAGGCGTTCCCCGTCTCAACGTTTTTCTGCGCAAGCTGGATCAGATTGTAAACCGCCTCTCCTACAGCATTGTGCTGCTCTCGTTTAGCATTATCATGTGCGGCTTGATCATCGGCTCCTCTCTAACCCGGCAGCAGACGATTCTATGGAAAGTGCCCGCCATTGAAATCGGTTTTATTATCGCGATCTTTATGCTCTTTTGGTTGATCTGGAGCATTTTTCGTTCAGGGCGACTATAGCTTGCCTTTTTCATCGAAAGTGATTACACTCACCCCCATCATTTACCTTTCAAAAAAATAGGGTTCCACATATAATAATGATATCAATTTAAGGAAAAACACCACGATTCAGACCATCTTTTTATTTCAATTGTATTCAATTTGCGATACGCTAATAGCGACGAAATTTGTCGAAACTTTTTTGGAAAAATGGCCGTTTGAAGGAGGGGAAGAATTGACAGATAAACAATTGCAGCAACAAGTTGTAAAATTGAAAGAGTTGGTAAATGAGGGGATTGTTCGGTTTGAGAAGCCTTCTGTCTTTTCCGAGGCACTGGAAAATGTCCGTTTTGATGAAAACGGCAAGGTTGATCCCGCATCCGTGGACAAACATGTCCGCGCCCTCCTCACTGTCGTAGAGATGGCATAATAACATCGTGCGTATAAGCGTATAGCGCCAGTTCTCTTTCGGCCTTTGGTGGCCTTTTCTATTTGGTTTTATACACCAAATCCGCAGGAGGGAATCAATGCCCACAACAGTTGTCCGCTGGTTGAAACCGATGTTGCTGGTCTTGTGCCTGCTGTTGCTCAGCGGGTGTGTAGATGCCGACATGCATGTGACGATCAATTGGGATGGTTCTGGCACTTATCAATTAAAAGTTTTGAGTAACCCTCTCCTAGCTGAGCAATTGACCTCATACAAGGAATCACTTGAACGGAAAGGCTACGAGGTGGAGTCGATCGAAGAGGGAGAGCAAATCGGATGGGTAGCAAGCCGTTCTGTGGAGAATGTGGCTGAAGATCCCCCTGGTGAAGACCTACTGGAGGAGCTGACTCCAGAGGGGAAAACCGCCAGCTCCCTTCCCTTTCCCATATTGGGAGAGGAAAATATCGGCCCGTTGCAAGTAGACTCCGGTCTGTTTATAACCCATATCCGCTTTCAACGCGAGGTCGACTTAACTACATTGGTAGGCGACGATCCTCTGCAACAAGCATTTGCCAAAGAGATGAACCTAACCCTGCGGTTAACCCTGCCGCTGGAGCCAGACGAGCACAATGCCAATGAGGTATCGGATGACGGCAAAACGCTGGCATGGGATCTAAAACCGGGTGAAGTGCAGACGGTAGAGGTTAATTGGGATATTCCCAACCCCTACACCTTGGTTCTTATCGTGTTGCTGATCGGATTGCTGATCGGTCTGTTACTAATTGTGTTAATGGTACGTTGGATCAGACGCCGGAGGCGACGAAGGGCATGATCCGCTACTCCCTCTCTACCATTTTGGGATAAAACCAAGTCTGTTGATGATACAAAAATCTTCCCCGGAAGTCCTAAAGCGGGATAACCAACGGGCTTGAGATAAAACAAAATCTGGAAACTGGATGCCGAAGTGGGGTATGACTTATCGATCAATCTCGAGTAGAACGCGTCAAACAGAAAAAAAAGAAAAAATGGTGGCTCCGCATTCTTGCCGTGTTCATGTCCGTCTGCCTGCTGGTGTCCGGTTATTTTATCTATCTCATATGGGACGCGGCAAGTGAATCCTTCGATCAAATGAAACGGGATAAGTCGGCTAAACGGGATGGAGTAGTAAATACAGACGAACCCTTTTCCGTCCTCATCTTGGGTACCGACGTCAAGGTGGAGTCCAATCAGCCTTGGCGCTCGGATGTCATCATGGTAGCTACGTTTAATCCAAACGATCATTCCATGAAAATGTTGAGTATTCCCAGGGATACCTATACGGAGATCCCTAACTCCAACGGGGTAAAGACAAAGATCAACGCCGCACCGGTTTATGGACAAAAAGCAAACGCAGGAGCGGTAACCAACTCGGCGATCGCAGTGGAGGAACTACTCAATATCCCCATCGACTACTACGTCAAAGTTAATTTCACCGGTTTTATGGAAGTGGTGGACGCACTTGGCGGGATTGAAGTAAATGTCCCCTTCACCTTTACGACACGTCTTTTTAATCAGTATAAAACCTATGAAGAAGGGCCTGCCCATTTAAACGGTGAAGAGGCTTTAGGCTATGTCCGGATGCGAAAGCAGGACCCCCGCGGGGATGCGGGTCGCAACGACCGCCAACGCGAAGTCTTACAAAGCCTGATGAACCAGGCTCTCAGCATAACATCCATCACCAAAGTAGACGATATTATGCAATCAGTGGGAAACAATATTACCCACAATTTTAAGATGAATCAAATCATGGATTTGCAAAAAATATACCGTGAATCCAAAGACGACTCCGAATCGATCAAGATGGAAGGATATGACGACAAAAACAACCCTGAAGGCGTTTGGTATCATTACATCAGTGATGAAGAGCGGTTGCGGGTCAGCAATCTTTTGCGCAAACATCTGGAATTACCTTTGGAAACTTTGGACGGTCAACCGTATGATCCGGAACAGGCCCCTACCGATGAGACGGAGGAAAATACCGAGGGTCAACCGGAACCGACCAACCCCGAACAATCGCCAGACGGTTCAGGCATACCGGACTCAAACACTCCATAGGAGACGTCACCATCGAGCGGATATTGATCAACCTAATACCCCACAGCCCCTTTTTCGCCTTCCGATGAGAAAGGGGCTGTGGGTTTGTTATGCTTGTAGATGAGATCATTCGGATCGGGACAAACCAGGGTATGTCCGGCCATTTGAGTTTAAAAATCGAAGGAGTCCAGTACATTGTTCAAACTAAAATAAGCTGAGCTGAATAGAGTCTCCCTCATCTTTTTTAGCCATGGCGGACCCAACTCTGTCACCATCATTTACGATCGGGATCTCTGTTGAAAACCCCGCCGCTTCGATCTGACAACGGATACGATGAAGTAAGGGTTTACGAAAGGATTCCGGTGCATGCGCGCCTTCATATAGGCGAGCCAATCGGGCCACTTCCAACGGATAGTGTGACTGCAGCTGACGAAAAAACCAGCTTTTTACCTCTGGCTTTAATCGCAAGAGAGAAGGCGACAAGAAACGAGCCTCCACAGCCTGTGCTTCCTGAATTACATTCTCCACCGTCTGCTCTTCATCCGTCAGATAAGGAATAATGGGAGCCAAAAACAGCCCCGCGCATAGCCCGGCCTCCACCAATCGTGCCACTGTCCGTAACCGCTGCTGCGGATGAGGAGAAGAAGGCTCTGTGCACTTCCACACACCCTCATCCAAAGTGCTGATGCTGATGTTGATGGAGTGAATTTCCATTTCCCGCAAAAGATCGAGGTCGCGCAAAATCAAAGGCGAGCGGGTGGTAATGCTGCAAGGCACTTTATATTTTCGCAGCACCTCTAAGATCGAGCGAGTGACACCCAGCTTTCCTTCTAGCTGCTGATAGGGGTCAGTTGCTGTTCCTAAACTAATCCCGCCACCTGTCCACTTCCCTCTCTTCAGTTCCGCTTCCAACACGTCGGCAGCGTCACGTTTGACAACGATATTATTGCGAAAACTGTCATCGGCCCCATATCCCAGCCAAGAATGGGTCCCGCGGGCATAACAAAAGTGACACCCATGCCCACAACCTCTGTATGGATTGATCGACCATTGAAAGGGCATCCCTTCGACACGGTTAAGAATCGATTTTGGTTTTTTTGGAAACCAGCGTGCTGGCAGCTCTCCATTCAACAGAATCACCATCCATCGAACATATGTTTTAATCATACCACGCTTGCAACTTTGGAGCAAATCAACCTCTTTGAGGCGCTGACAAACTTATCTCCGAACTGATAGGGTGTTATTCGTGTGCGCTCCCTGCACTTCAAAGCACAAGTCTCGCCTCGGGTACTTCGTTCCCGGGTCTCGCTTTGCACTCCAAAGCACAAGTCTCGCCTCGGTTACTTCGTTCCCGGGTCTCGCTTTGCACGACAACTCTCTCGTCTATTTTCCTTTATTTTTACAGTTAAATGATTGCACTTTTTTAAATCCCTCTTGAAACCGTCCGAAACTTTGCTACAATGGGAACAATATATTTTACTTGGGGAAAGGAGATGGAGGAGTGAAACCACGCACATTGTTTGAAAAAGTGTGGGACCGCCATGTGATTGAGCAGCAGGAGGGCAAACCGGCCATTCTGTATATCGACCTTCATTTGATTCATGAGGTGACCTCTCCACAAGCATTTGAGGGATTACGTCTGGCAGGACGAAAAGTACGCCGTCCTGATCTTACGATTGCAACCATGGATCACAATGTTCCTACTACCGACCGTTCACTACCGATTACCGACGGCACTTCCGCTAAGCAGATGGACACGCTGGCTAAAAATTGCCACGAGTTTGGAATTTCCCTGTTTGATCTACATCACCCCGATCAAGGCATCGTTCATGTGATCGGCCCTGAGCAAGGAGTGACACTGCCCGGCAAGACAATCGTCTGTGGAGACAGTCATACCTCCACACACGGTGCCTTTGGCGCACTTGCTTTTGGGATCGGCACCAGTGAAGTGGAACATGTTTTGGCCACGCAATGTCTGCAACAATTGAAACCGCAGACGATGGAGGTACATGTTAAGGGCAAACTGGCCCCAGGCGTGACCGCCAAGGATTTGATTTTGTCTGTAATCGCCAAAATCGGCACTGATGGCGCTACCGGCACTGTGATTGAATACACCGGAGAAGCCATCCGTAATCTGTCGATGGAAGAGCGGATGACCGTCTGCAATATGTCGATTGAGGCAGGTGCTCGTGCCGGTATGATCGCTCCCGACGAGACCACCTTCTCCTATCTGCGGGGACGCCCACACGCTCCCAAAGGGGATGATTTTGAACGTGCCGTAGTGGATTGGAAAAGCCTGCAAACCGATGAAGGAGCCGTCTATGATCGCCGGGTAGAGTTAGATGCTGCATCGATCGCCCCTCAAGTTACCTGGGGAACAAGCCCCGGCATGGGCACAGACATTACCCAATCTGTTCCCGATCCCGATTCTTTCCCCACTGAAACTGAACGTCAATCTGCTCGCAACGCGCTGGAATACATGGGCTTAACCCCTGGCACACCGATCTCGAAAATCCGCTTGGATCGCGTTTTTATCGGCTCCTGTACCAACTCCCGCATGGAGGACTTGCGCACAGCCGCCAAAGTGGTAAAAAACAAACGCGTTTCCCCCCATGTCCATGCCATGGTTGTACCCGGATCACAACAGGTGAAAAAGCAGGCGGAAGCAGAAGGCTTACATGAAATCTTTATCGAAGCCGGATTTGAATGGCGCGAATCCGGTTGCAGTATGTGTCTGGCCATGAACGCCGACATCTTGTCAGAGGGAGAGCGCTGCGCCTCTACCTCTAACCGCAACTTTGAAGGTCGACAAGGTCGCGGTGGCCGCACACACCTCGTCAGTCCGGCGATGGCCGCAGCAGCTGCAATCGAGGGACGGTTTACCGATATCCGTCAATGGGACTATCAAGACTAAGGAGGGATTACCGTGGAAGCCCTGACAATCCACACCGGTCGTGTCATCCCCTTGGACCGGGCAAATGTTGACACCGACCAGATTATTCCTAAGCAATTTTTAAAACGAATCGAACGGACCGGCTTCGGTCAATATCTTTTTTACAATTGGCGCTTTGACAGTCAAGGCAATCCCAACCCCGATTTTGTGCTAAATCGGGATGATTACAAGACGGGATCGATTCTGTTGGCTCGTACTAACTTTGGTTGCGGTTCTTCCCGTGAACACGCTCCCTGGTCTCTTCTCGATTATGGTATTCGGGTAGTAATTGCTCCGTCCTTTGCCGATATCTTTTATAACAACTGCTTTAAAAACGGGATTCTACCCGTCCGTTTGCCGGAAACACAAGTGGATGCATTGTTTCAACGGATCAATCAAGGAAAAAGCCAAACACTAACCGTCGATCTAGAAAAATGCCTCGTCAAAGACGATTCCGATTTTGAAGTCGACTTTGAAGTAGAGCCTTATCGCCGCCACTGCCTCTTAAACGGCTTAGACGATATCGCCATCACCCTGCAATCGGATGAAACAATCTCCACATACGAAGCAAAGCTTCCTGGTTATTATTCATTGCAATCAGTGGAACGAACATAATCGAACTAAAAAGCCAGCCGTCCAATAATGTTGGAGGCTGGCTTTTAAATTCACTTTCGCTTATGCCGATTTGTAGCGAAGTCGAAATCCGCATTCAATCAAGCATATTGACCGGTTCCGGTACCAAGGTACCGCCGTAAAATGTATCCTTTTATCAGGGGAGCAGCACCGGCTTCACTCAATGAGACTGCTCTAAGCGACGTTTTTCCTGGGCAATCACTTGACGTGCAGCCATCCATATCTTCGCCTCCACCATGCCCAGTTGGTAAAGCTCCAGCAACTCCTCTTCCATCATATATAGATCCGACAACGGGTCCCCTGTGTAAATAATCGTGCCAAACCGCTTTAACAACGCCCGTACATCTGCCATCACTCGAATGGATGCTTCCTGAACCACTTTTTCCACCAACCCCAAAATATAAAATCCGACGGCAAAAAGCCTTTGTTTAGATATGGTAAAATAAGATCAACGATATCCGATCTGTTTGCCAACAAGCTTACTACTACGTGAAAAGGGTTGTGGCCATATGCCATTTTCTGATTTTATCCAAGTGAAATCGATGGAAGGCGAGCTGATCATCTCCCAAAAGCGTAATCAATTGGGCTGCACGCTGACCACAAAAGAACTGATTTTCCAAAAACCACATACTTCTTATCAAATCATGCTTTCCGATACATTGGGATTAATTCCTTTTCGCTTGAAACGGCCGACACCCCTGTGGGAAATCGTCGGAGACTCCGCCGTTCGCCCACGGTTTCCTCAACATTATTATCGCATTTCAGCCCATCGCATTCGGGTCATCAATCGAAATGGCAGCTATGAGCGAGGTCCGACTGATTTGTTGGTCCCACTCAATGATCGCTTTATTCAGCAGTTACAACAACTGGATACCTTTGCCGCCATCACTACGTAGATAAAACCCATTATCATCCGGCGTGTTTTTTGTCGATAATCGGATACGCTCGGTACAGACTTAAGGCGATCGATGAGGCGATTAGCACTTTTATGATATCGCCCGGAATAAAGGGCAACACGCCAGTCGCCAACGCCACTCGCCAATCCAACCCCGCTCCCAATACTAACCATGACATTCCGACGAGATTGATCAGCGCCGTTCCCCAAATGAAGTGAACCAGCGCCAGTCGCCAAAAATGAAGCCGGGGAGCCATCCTTTCCGTCCACCAGCCGATGAGAAAAGCAGCCAAGGGCCAACTCCATATGTATCCCGCAGTAGGTCCCACCAATATCGCCAACCCACCACTTCCCCCTGACAATACCGGTACTCCAAACGCCGCCAGCAGGATCAAAACGGCGATACTTGTCGCCCCCCAACGGGCGCCCAACACCGATCCGGCCAACATCACCACCAGTGTCTGCAGCGTAATCGGTACCGGTGGTAACGGGATGGCGATCTGACCCGCCACCGCGGTCAAGGCCGCAAACATCGCAGCAAACAACATCAACCGAATGGAAGCTGTCTTTCCCTTCATGCACAACACCTCGATTTCCTATAGGTCAAGGAAATCATAAAAAAAGGTCGACTAATTGTCAACCTTCATATATCCTAAGTTAACATATATCGCATCAGGACAAGAGCTCTTTTACATACTGTGGCAAACGAAAGCATCCATCCAGTATATCGTGGTTAACATAGCGGTTTCCCGCGGTCACCAGTCGCTGTCCGTCCGCTTCCAACGGATCGTGCCGCAGCGATGCCAGAGTAAAGCTCCATACTCCGCCGGGGTAGGTGGGAATCGCCGCCAAATAAGTGCGCACCACCGGAAACAGTTCACGTAAGGTGTGATGGACCCGCTTTAGTACCTCAGGGTGAAAGACGGGGGACTCACTTTGGCACACTAAAATTCCGTCATCCTTTAGCGCTCGTTTCGCATCCTGATAAAATGGCTTTTCAAACAATACGGCCGCCGGACCGACGGGATCGGAGGAATCGATGGCAATCACATCATATGCGTTTTCCCGCTCCTTGATAAAAGCAGTCCCATCCTCATAAACAAAGCGAATGCGCGGATCCGGTTCACCAAAGCCGGCCACTTCTGGTAGGTGGCGTTGACTAACTTCCACTACTTTGCGATCGATCTCCACCATATCTACTGCTTGCACGGAGGAATATTTTACCGCTTCCTGTGCTGCCCCACCGTCACCACCACCGACAATACAAACGTCTGCCGGTTGGGGATGGGTCGCCAGCGGAACGTGCATAATCATTTCATTATAGATAAAGCCATCTTTTTCCGTGGTCTGAACCACGCCATCCAATACCAATGTCTTCCCAAAACCTTCTGTCTCAATCACCGCCACTTCCTGAAAGACCGACTCCTCCTTGGCCAATACCCGCTTTACTTTCCATGTCGCGCGAAAGCCAAAACGGTCTTCGGGATCAGACAGCCAATCCGTGTCATCCCAGACGAACACACCTTTAATCGTCAACGCTGGGTACCCTCCTCTTTTTTTATGAATCAATGATAAGACTGCTGTCTCAGCCGGACAATCGCCCGCACTTCTCCCCACTCCGCCAATAAAATATACAAACGGATCAGGCGTGACATCTGTTAAGCGTCACCTTGCCAAACGTCGATCGAGAGGGGGAACTGGTGTATGTATCAGATGCATTCCATGCACCAACAACCATGAACCACGCCAGACGCCGCCGCGGTGACGTACATTCTCTGTCTGCCAGTCACCCGGCCAACACCTTTGTTCCCGTCATCCGCCGCGCCCGCCACAGTGTGGTCTCCATTTTGGCGGAAGACCAAAACGAAGCGGTACCGGCGTCCTTTTTTGGCCGCATTTTGTCTGAATGGGGCGGCCAATCGACCCCACGTAAGCAGCGCCAATTTGGATCGGGTTTTATCATTTCACCCCAAGGGCTCATTTTGACCAACGAGCATGTGGTACGAAATGCCCATCGGATACTGGTCAACCTATATGGACATAAAAAGCCGCTGCTGGCGGAAGTAGTATGGAGAGAACCTCGCCACGATATCGCCGTCATTCGCGTACAAGCGTCTCAACCCCTTAAACCGCTTCCGATGGGCTCATCCCAGTTGACGGAAGTGGGGGAATGGGCTGTCGCCATCGGCAATCCTTTGGGGTTAAACGATTCCGTTACCATCGGTATCATCAGCGGCAAAGATCGCCCCCTTCGCCTGGAAAACCGCCACTTCGGCAATGTAATCCAGACGGATGCCGCCATCAACCCCGGCAACAGTGGTGGACCGTTGTTAAACATCTTGGGGCAGGTTATCGGTATCAACACCTTGGTCGTCTATCCTTCTCAAAGCATCAGTTTTGCCATCCCCATCGATGAGGTCAAACCCTTGATCCGATCCCACTTCAGCGGATAAGTGGATACTAGCCAACCGCTATCCAGCCTACCTGGATTCAAGGGAATTATACCATACCTAGTCCTACTCACCTACACAGGAAAAGCGAGCAATCCGCGGGAGATGCTTTATCTACCCACGGATTGCTCGCTTTTTATTTGCAACGGTTCCAGCAATACACGGATCACTTCAGGACGGGAAAACTCAGGGGGCGGTGTAACGCCGGAACGAAGCATCGTTCGCACCTTGGTGCCCGACAGGATGAGTCGATCAGCTTCGGTATGTGGACACGTCTTTAACGATGCCATGCCTTGACAACGACGACAGTAAAAGCTGTGTTCAAAGAAGAGCGGTTGAATGCCCAGTTCCTCCACCGGTAAGGAACGGACCAAATCCTGTGCGTCGTAACTGCCGTAATAATCTCCCACTCCCGCATGATCCCGTCCTACGATGAAATGGGTACAGCCATAATTTTTTCGCACCAGTGCGTGAAAAACCGCCTCCCGCGGCCCGGCATATCGCATCGCTGCCGGAAAGATGCCCAGGCATACTCGATCACGGGGGTAATAAGCTTCCAAAATCGCCTCATAACTGCGCATGCGAACTTCCGCCGGAATATCGTCCGCTTTGGTAGGACCTATCAGTGGATGTAAAAACAAACCGTCCACTATCTCCAAGGCACACTTTTGGATATATTCATGGGCACGGTGGACAGGGTTACGCGTCTGAAATCCCACGACCGTCCGCCAACCCCGCTGTTGAAAAAGGGTACGCGTCTCAGCAGGGTAAGCGGGGTATTCGGCAAAGTTATCTCGCCTCGGCTTCCGCAACAGATAAACGGGTCCACCCGCCCGCCACCGCGATGCGCGGAACAACTGGCTTACACCTGGATGTTTTTGATCCTGAGTGCCAAAGACGCGCTCCGCTTCCCACACAGGATCAATTGCAAACAGACTCTTCACTTCCATTAGGGCTACGATCTCCCCGCTGGCGGCATCCCGCAACCCCAACTCCATCCCCTCCCGCACATCGCGGGAAACCGGCAAGGTTATCGGGATGCTCCACACGGTTCCATCCGCCAAACGCATACGATTACAAACACGATAATAATCTTCTTCCGTCAAAAAACCCCGTAGAGGAGAAAACACCCCTGTCGCCAAACATTCCACATCGGCTAAAGCAGCCGCTGACAGGGAAACCGCCAGCCCTTTTTCCGCCCGACGCAATCCCTCCTGTCGGCGCGCTCCACTCCATACCTGATCGACCAGCCGTCCTCCATGAGGATCTGCCACCATCTTACTTCCCTCCCGCCAAGGAGCCGGATTGATGTTGGTGCAAGCCACACTCGGTCCTGGACATCCCCCGCCAGCGACCGGCCCGGCTATCCTCTCCCGGACGTACTTGTTGCGTACAGGGAATACACCCGATGCTGGGATACATCTGCTCATGCATCGGATTAAAGGGAACACGATTTTTGTGGACATAATCCCACACTTCTTCTATCGTCCAATGGGCCAAGGGATTTAATTTGGCCATCTGGAATATCTCATCCCATTCCACCGTTTCCGCCTGGGATCGGGTTGGAGACTGCTCCCGTCGAATCCCTGTACACCAAGCCCGGTAGTCGGAGAGAAAACGGCGCAGTGGCTCTACCTTGCGAATGGCACAACAGGTGTGAGGGTCCCGCTTCCACAACGTTTCCCCGTAATCCTCTTCCTGCTCCTTCAGCGAAAGCTCCGGTACCACGCGGATAAAGTGTTTCCCATATCGTTTCGACAATCGTTCACGGGTTTGATGTGTTTCCGCAAACAACAAATCCGTGTCTAGATAAAAAATCTCGATTTCCGGGTTCAGTTGAAACAGCATATCCACCAACACGACATCTTCCAATCCAAAGCTGCATGCCAGGGTAAAGGAGTTCCCGAATCGCCCCACCCCCCACTGCAACACTTCCTGTGGCGATGAGCGACGAAGGGCTTGCGCCGCCTCTTTAACTGCTTCCTGATCACTAACCTCCGCCACTTCTGTCGACATCGTAGCCATCTTGGATCGATTGAGCAATGATATCTCCCTCCTCCCTTTTTTTCATATTCCAAATCGAGTAGGTAGGTGCCCCTTTTTTCGACCGATCCTCCTTACAAAAGTATTGACATACTCCTTCGAAAGGCGTAATATAAAACCCATTAATCGCATGAGAATTACAGGTTGTTGATCAAGCTATATATCGGATAAAGAGGGAGGGCCGCCCTTCCAACATTTTGATAATCAACAGACCTCATAAGAATTAATCATTGAGATAATCCGGTTATAGGAAAGGGTGAGTACGATGTGGTTGATGTGGAGTGTAGCCGTTGTTTTGCTGTTGCTCCTATTTTCTCTGAAACAGTTCTTCCGAATCAGCTTCGGCATTCGTGTCTTGATTGCCATGCTGCTAGGTGTAGCCTTTGGGGCCTATTTTGGTGAAACCGCCGAGCCAGTCAAATTCTTCGGCCAGGCATTCGTCAGTCTGATTAAGATGCTGGTAATCCCGTTGGTGGTAACCGCCTTATTAACCAGCATCACCCGTTTGCGCGATCCTTCCCAATTGCGGAAAATCGGTACCAAAACAATTGCTTGGTTTCTGTTGACCGCTATAATCGCCAGCGGGATCGGTATTGCGGTTGGAACCGCAATCAACCCCGGAGCCGGTATCCAGATGGGGAGCGAGCAAGTGGAAGCGCGGGAGATTCCACCAGTATCCGAGGTATTCCTGGATATGATTCCTTCCAATATCGTGTCTCAGGCTGCGGATGATAAAATTCTGCCAATCATTCTGTTTACGATCATCCTGGGGATCGCCATCAGCATTGAAAGCCAGCGTGACGCTGCCCGTGTCAAACCGTTTCAAGATTTTATCGAGGCTTTTTCACGCATTATATTCCGTGTAACCAAATTGATTTTAAAACTAACCCCTTACGGGGTGTTTGGGTTGCTGGCTTCCGTCGCCGCCAGTTATGGGTTGGACACCTTACTTCCCTTGACCAAGATGATTGCCGCTGTGTATCTGGCTTGTCTGATCCATATGGTGATCACCTACGGCAGTATCGTCACCTTTGTAGCCAAGGTAAACCCAATTCGCTTTTTCCGTAAAATCTATCCAGCGGTGGTGGTCGCGTTTTCCACCCGCAGCAGCTACGGCACACTTCCCGTCACCATTAAAACCTTAACCAATCGGGTAAAAGTGTCGGAGAAGATATCCAGCTTTGTTGCCCCTCTTGGCGCTACCATGAATATGGATGCTTGTGGAGGGCTATACCCTGCAGTAACCGCCATCTTTGTGGCGACAGTCTTTGGCATCGATCTCGGGGTGACCGATTATCTGCTGCTCATCGGCACTGCCACCTTGGCTTCTATCGGGACCGCCGGGGTGCCCGGCACCGCTTCCATTATGACGACAGTGGTGTTGAGCAGTTTGGGACTTCCCCTGGAAGGGCTGGCCCTAGTACTGGGAATCGATGCACTGTTGGATATGGGACGCACCGCCGTCAATGTTACCGGAGACACCGTTGTCTCCCTGGTGGTAGCCGATTCAGAAGGAGAGTTTGACCGCGAAGCTTTTAACAATAACGACTCCCCGGATGAACTGGAATTGAACACCCCTTCCAATACCACAGCGACCAGTAGTTGATGTCACCGATACAACAAACAACCCGGCATCAAACACGTACGTGAGTGCTAGCGGTCGGGGGGATTATCCGCCTTAAGCCTGTACTCACCAGTACAAATTTCGCCTTGATCGCTTCGCTCCTGGGTCTCGCTATGCGTAGTAGAGCGCTCAACGGATAAAGCAGTAATTTGTCGCAACAGGAAAGCCCGACATCGGTCAAGATGTCGGGCTTTCTTCGGTGCAATCCAATTTTCTCGATCAGGCGGTTACTGTATCACTTGCAAATGTTTTCGCCGTTTCCCGTGCTTTCTCCTTGGCTTCAGCCAAGATTGCATCCACCCGGTCCGGGAATTGGTTCATCCCCTCAACGCGAACGGTTTCCACATCGGTAATGCCAAAAAAGCCGAGTACCGCCACCAAATAAGGGTTGCTGAAATCCATGGCATCCATCGGTGCTTCACTGTAGACGCCGCCGGTCGCATGGATATGGACCGCTTTTTTCCCTTTTAACAACCCTTCCGGACCTGCTTCCGTATAGCGGAAGGTTTTACCTCCAACCGCCACGGCATCGATATAAGCTTTCAACTGCGGAGGAACACCAAAGTTCCACAGCGGAGAAACAAATACATAGCGATCAGCCGCCACAAACTGATCGACCAATTCGCCGAGCCGGGCCACTTTTTTCGACTCGTCCGGGGTAAGCGCATCAAAGGATTGGCCCGCACCCAGCTTGCCCCATCCAGAAAGTACATCGGCATCAATCAATGGAATCTCTTCTTTATACAGATCCAGATGAATGATTTCGTCCTGAGGGTTGGCTTCCTTGTAAGCATCCAGGAAAGCTTGTCCCGTTTTTAATCCAAAGGAGTCTTCTACCGCTTTTGGGTTGGCGGTAACATATAATACTTTGCTCATGTCTCCCCATCCTTTTCTCGATGTAAAACTAACTAATATTTAGTGACTTACTAAACAGAAGGATAATCGATTTACTTACTTTTGTCAAGTTAATCAACTAGAGAAAGCGCTTTCCTCGATTGATCTTAGCCGAATATCTGATACCATAAAAATGATGACTCTATTTCGTACATAAAGGAGTGGAAAAAATGCAGCTCATTGTTTACTTGGCTGGTCAGATCCACGATGATTGGCGGGAGCAACTGCGGTTAAAAGCGGAGGAGCGTAATCTTCCAATCGTGTTTAAAGGGCCGCAAGAAGATCACGACCGCTCCGATGACATCGGTGAAGCGATCAAGGGGCAACAGCCCAACGCGGAGTACCGGGATCAAGCCGCCTCTGAGATGAATAATCTGCGCACCCGTATATGGATGGAAAAAGCGGATGTGGTTATCGCCCTGTTCGGAGAAAAATACCGCCAATGGAACACGGCAATGGACGCAGCCATCGCGATTCAATCCAACAAACCCCTCATCTTAGTGCGGCCGCCAGCACTGATCCACCCTTTAAAAGAGCTGGCACAACGGGCGCAAGTGGTTGTGGAAACACCGGAGCAAGCCCTGGATGCGTTGGCATATGTATTAGAATAAAAAGGCCCTCATACGGGGGCTCGAAAAAAGTGACCCTGTCCCAATTAGAAAACCGTGGGCGGGTCACTTTTTATGATACGTAATACGGGGTCGCAGACAGCGCTGATGAAAGTCGCACCTATGGGGTGAGATTTATCACCCCTAGTTCAATATACGGAAACCAGATGAAAATAAACCCACGTGGATAAAGGATATTGGAAAACCAATCCCCACTAATCTCCAAATCCTCACTCCGCTTCCCCGGCTAAGGCGGCAGGCTGGTTTTCAAACACGACATAATCGACATTGATATTATGGAATACCATATCTTTGCCCGACTGTTGATCACGAACCAGGATAAAATCCCGCCCCACCCCGCGCAGCGTGCCTGTCACTCTTTTTGCGTTCCACTGGGGATTGTTCTCAAAGGTGAGGTAGACGGTAATCAGCTTGCCGACGTTCCGCTCCAACAGATCCTCGGTATAGACCCGTTCACGCCGCTGGGATACCCAGCTATAATCAGCCACCTGAGCCTGATAGGGATAATTCCAATACATCCCGCTACACCCCCTCAATAAACGTTAGGACACTCGGTCGCAGAAGGAACATAGAAACAGTGCGCTTTAAAACGGCCGCTGTTTGTCTGATTAAACCAAGTTGGCGGACAGACTCCTGGCGGTCGAAAAAACCAGAGCGCATAACGCGCCGGGTCAATTCGTTCCCCTTTGACCACCCGTCGCGCCAAGCGAATCTCCCGTTGGCGTGCCGCCTGATAAAAGTAAGGCTTTTGTACCGCCTCAAACCCACCGGGTGATTGAAAAACCATCTGCTGCAATGTACTCAGATCTTGAAAATCCAAGCAGTTGGATCTCACCCGATTAACCCCCACATTTCCCACCATCAACATCCCCTGCTCGCCATCCTCTTCCGCTTCCGCCCGCATCAACCGCGCCAACAACTTGACGTGCTCGCTGTTTGTCCGTACCACCGCCATAGAAACCACCTCACCCTTAACCCTATTTCAGGTGAAGGAAAAAAAGAACCGGAAGCTGTAAGTGCAATTGTCGATCTTATACAACTCCGATATTATTTTTGTGAAAATATCAATAAATTCCTTGGTTATATTGACCAGATGGTATAAAATGAACATGCATTTGACAGTAAAGAATCCCTTAAATCATTATTTCTTTCGGTCTTTTTGTTGATGACTCAACTTTATCCACATCTTTATAGGGGGCAACCAATCATGCTCGATCGTGTAAGACTATCCATGGTGACTTTGTTATGCATCGCTTTAATTGGATGTAACTCGCCTGTAAATAATGCAGCTGATAACGATGAGAGCAGGGAAAAAAACTTCGCTAAAACACAATCGATTGAAGACATCCTAACAGCAAAACCAGGCACCTTCGCTGGAGACAAATACAATGTAAAAAAAATTGAACAAGAGCTTAAAAAACATGACAAAATGAACCCCGATGAAGCATTTGCGTTAATGCTATCCTATGTAGCGGAAGATTATCGACCGTTTAAAAAGAGATTGGATGCGTTTGATACCGAACACCGGCTGAGTGATCAACCGGATATTGCTGCAGGGATTGATTTTGTACCAGAACAACTGAATGTAGCCATCTTGTTGGATGCAAGTGGAAGTATGGCCGGGCAAGTTCCAGGTGGAGTAAAAATGGACTTAGCGAAGGAAGCGGTTAATCACTTTGCTTCTAACCTTCCAGAAGGAACCAATGTCTCCCTCCGTATTTACGGCCACAAAGGAAGTAACAGCGAAAAAGATAAAGCAGTGTCATGTGATAGCAATGAGGTTATCTACGAAGCTCATACATATGATGATCGTTTTCAACAAGTATTGGATAACGTAAAGCCCATAGGCTGGACTCCTCTGGCAGCCGCCATTAAAAGTGCCAAGGATGATCTAAGTGCTAATTCCGAAAACGCCCGCAATCTCGTTTATGTGGTGAGTGATGGAGAGGAAACTTGTGGTGGTGATCCGATCAAAGAAGCGAAGCATCTCAATCAATCGAATATACAGGCGATGGTCAATATCATTGGCTTTGATGTGGATGACAAAGGACAAAAAGAATTAAAGGAAGTAGCTGAAGCTGGTGGTGGCGTGTATGAAACCGTAGACACAGGCGAGGATTTGCAAGCATGGATGGAGAATGAGCGTTTAAAGATCGATGCGGCTTGGGAGCAGTGGAAAAACGATAATTATTATTCGGTTGCGGAACAAAACTCGGATAAGCATTTTGACTTAATGGAGTTAGAAGATCATTTTTATGAAGTGTTGTCCAGAGAAGAAGGTCGATTCTATAAACTAGCAATGATGATGGAAGATATGAATTTAATCGAGGATAATAATAAGATCGATGAATGGATTGAATCACGTGGAGACGAGCTCGATCAATACATCAGTGAATACTTGAATCAGTTGGATCAAGATATAGAAAAGGATGATGAGAAAACAACAAAAGAGCTTGAAGAGAAAGCTCCATAAGAATGAAAGCGGGATGGATACATGCTCTTCCATCCCTCATTAGTCTTTACCATGGTTTCAGCTAAAAACGTCGATTGATAGCAGAGATGTAATGGTGAAAGAAAAACCGTCGATTGCAGCATATTTCGCTATAATCTCTTTTCCATTCGTTGTTGGAGGTTGTGCAGCGATTTTACCTGATGTCTCAACTGTATGGTTGGAAATATGGATATTATCTTTATTTCTTTTGATTTGTTGGATTGGTTATGGTCATTTTTTTGGCCATTTTTATCGTTTGTCCCATCGCTATCTTTTTTCAATCGTATCTGTAAACCTCGGCGCATTTTATGCTTTGGTATTAGCGTGGAGAATTTCAGGAGAAGCCGTGTGGTTAGGGGTTGTGTTCGCTGTTTTGTTTGTCGCTTCAATCATATTGGGTTATAAACATCGGGCAACGGTGTGCAAATTGTTCAATATGGATATTAAAAATGGTAAACCAAAAAGCCAGAAAGATGGGAACCTTCGATGGATCGGTATCCTATTTATTGCTGGCTCCATTGTTTCAGTTACAGGTGGAGGAGCGGCAACGGGATTACCAACTTTAGTACTTTTTATCTGTACCATGATCATCAGTACGACGTTTTCCACCATCTATTATCAAGTGGAAGTAATGGCTGAGTCTCAAGAAGACAGCAATCCCCTACCCTGACACCCCCTTTTACCTGCTCAAACAAAACTCCCTTACCCAGGGGAGTTTTGTTTATTTTCTACGGTGTTTTTACGCCCGATAACCAATCCGCCCGTTTACCACGGTCATTCTCACCTGAGCCTGTAACCATTCATCCGGATCCGGTCCCAACAAATCCCGATCAAATACGGTAAAATCAGCCCATTTACCTGGGGAGATGGAGCCGCGCTCCCCTTCCTCCCCCGCAGTCGCTGCCGCACCCAGAGTGAATAGACGCAACGCTTGGAGAGGGGTTAGTTTCTGTTGCGGCAGGTAGCCTTCTTCGTGAGCGTCTTCCGGTGCCCGCCGAGTAATCGCAGCATGGATGCCGAGCAGCGGATTAAGCGGCTCAATTGGGGCATCGCTTCCTCCTCCACAGGGTAAGCCGGTTTCCAACAGCGTCTTCCACGCATAAGCGTAATCCAGTCGCTCACGCCCCAGTCGGTTCATCACCCACGGGAAATCGCTGGCAACAAAGCGCGGTTGGATATCCAACGCCAGCGGCAATTGCGTCAAGCGTTGTAATAAGTCTCGTCGCAACACCTGAGCATGGATCAGCCGGTCCCGGTTGGGGGCGGATACCCACTGCCGCAACGGAAATGCTTCCAAGGCGTCGAGCACCATCTCGGTTCCACCGTCTCCGATGGCATGTATGGCTACGGTCATCCCTGCCTGGCGGGCGTGCTCTACCCATCGCTGTAACTCGGCCGGCATATGGACAGATAAGCCACAGGTGTCAGGTGCATCGGCATAGGGTTGCGACAATAGGGCAGTGCGCCCGCCAATGCTGCCATCGGCAAAAAGCTTCATCGCCCCGATGCGAAACCATTCATCGCCATCTCCCGTTTTCCATCCTCGCTCTTTGATCTCTTCCAAATAAGGATGATAGATCAAATGATGGCTGCGTAAAGGAATATCCACCTCCACCAACCCTCGAAAAATCGATTCTAGCGCATCGACGCTTTCCGCTGTGCGCAAATCTTCCGTATGGACTGCAGTCAGCCCAAGAGAGAGCGCTTCTTGCGCCCCCGTTTGCGCCCATTTTTTTCGATCTGCGTCTGTCGCGGCAGGTAAGGCTGCAAAAAACGGCTGTGATGCGTTTTCATATACCAATCCATTGAAATTGCCCCTGTCATCGCGACCAAAAGATCCATCACTCGGGTCCGGCTCATTCTGCCCAATCCCAGCCGTTCGCAAAGCAGTGGAATTGACCAAATACACATGGTGACACGTCCGGGTCAGCAACACAGGGTGGAAAGGGGTGACGGCATCAATTTCTGCCAGTGTGGGAAGAGTAGGCTTTTTCCAGCGGTTCTGATCCCAATGAATCCCGCGAATCCATCGGCCCTCCGGCGTTTTGGCCACAACTTCCCGCAAGCACCGCAACAATTCTTCTTTGGAGTTCACCTGGGATAAATCAAGTAGAGAGCGTTCCATCCCATAAGCCAGCAAATGCAGATGGTTATCCACCAATCCCGGTGTAACCACATTTCCTTCCCAATCCACCACCGGCACATCATGGCGTCCAAATTGAAGCAGCAACTCCTCTGTCTCCCCAACTGCGCGGATACGTCCCCACTCGATATAGACCGCTTCCGCTGTAGGACGCGTCGAGTCTAACGTGATCACCTGGCCATTGATGAATAAAGCCCGTTCCACCGTTTATCCCCTACTTTCCTGTCGGCTTCTCCAAAAGACTAAAAGCTGGTCATTCCCGCATCTTTTTCAAAATCTCCACGGTACCATTGATATTGACACTCCCGCGATTTACTGTAAAAAGGCTGTCACTTCAACCATCAACAAGGACTCAAAACAACACATGTCCCACCCATACAAACAGTGGCAAGGTAATCAGTGTCCGTTGCAAAAAGATGACGGCTAGTTCCCAAAAACGGATTGGAATCTTCGATTTTAAAAGCAATATCCCGATCTCAGAAAGATAGATCAACTGGGAAACAGCCATTCCCGCAATCACAAAACGCGTCAATTCACTTTCGATTCCCGCTCCGATCACCGCGGGTAAAAACATATCGACAAAACCGACGATCAACGCGGGCGCAGCCGCCTCCGCTTCCGGTACTTGTAACAAGGTCAACAGCGGGATTAAAGGTATGCTCAACCACTGGAACAACGGTGTAAATTCCGCCACTATCAAAGCGAGCGTACCTAGCCCCATCACCAATGGAATCAGCCCCAGCCAAATATCCAACACATTAGCCAAGCTGGCCTTTAACACACCACGAATGCTTGCCCTTGAGGCTTGATCTTTGGCCTGTTCCATCCCCCAGGTCAATGGTGATTTTCCGGCGGGCACTTCTTCGTCAATCTGTTTACCCACTGGCTCATAATAGATATCCGGTTTCCAGGAGAGGGGAGGGATACGCGGACAGATAAAAGCCGCCACCACCCCCGCCAAGAGAATCGTCCCGTACAAAGGAAGAAAATAAGCCCCTACTCCGATATAGGTGGCAATCACCAAACTAAACGCAATGGAGGCGATGGAAAAGTTGGTGGCGATTACCGCCGCTTCCCGCTGCGTATAATATCCCTTTTCATACTGCTTCGTGGTGATCAACACTCCTACTGGACCACTCCCCATCCAAGAAGCGACTGCGTCGATGGATGAACGGCCCGGCAAGCGAAACAGTGGCCGCATCACCTTATGCACAACAGTGCCAATAAAGTCCATCAGCCCAAATTCCATCAACAGAGGCATAAACAAGGAAGCAAACAAAAACCAGGTGGCCAATACCGGAATCAAGGCAAACAATACCGTACCACCCGTCACTTCGGATGTAATCGCCTCTGGCCCCCATTCCCACAATGTCATGGCAGCAAATATCGCTCCAACGACACGAAAAGTCAACCATCCCCAGGAAAGATCGAACAGCGGGCGCATAATCGCTGATCGTGCGATCCAATGTGGCTGAAACACCCGAAAAAGAATACTACCAAGAGCAGCTACTACCATCACTGTGGTCATGATACCCGGGAGCCATGCCGCCGACCAGGATTGAACGGTTTCGGCCATCACTCCTACCGGAATATTCCATTTATCAGATACATAAACAGGGGTGAGAAACAAGAACACCCCCAGTAATGAGGGGAGAAGAAAACGTAAGAGTCGCCTCCAACCGGCTGTCTCCCAAGTTAGAGAAACCAATTTTTTTGGCTGGGGTGCAGGCATATGAGCCACCTCGTTAGTATTTTTATACAAAACAACTGCATAACCTTACACGAGGATAGCAGAATACCCTACCACTGGCAACAGTATGGTTTATCACATGCCACGATGTCGATAACCTGCCACCATAAGTAAGAGGAAACCCCAGCGATGTTCATTACAGAAAGATTTTTAAGGGCAAAGGGCCTCTACTGTATTATTCTACGGAAGACCCCGAAGGCGGATAGACTGCCGGAAATCTACTTAAGTCCCGGTCTATCGGTAAAAACTACTCAATTGCGAGAATCATGCACCAACAGCGTACATGTTTCCACATGGGCGGTCTGCGGAAATAGATCAAAGGGTACAATCCGTTCCACCCGGTAACCGGAACGGGTGAGGCGGTTACAATCTTTTGCCAGAGTGGAGGGATTGCAAGAGACGTACACCAACCTTTTTACCGGTTTCTTCGTCAGATAACGCAACAGCCCTTCATCCATCCCAGTGCGAGGAGGATCAACAACCACCACATCCGGTTTCAGCCCTTCCTCTGCCCAGCGGGGGAGCAGTTCCTCTGCTTTTCCCACATGGTATTCCGCATGCTTGATCCCATTGAGGCGAGCGTTGTAGCGGGCATCGGCCACCGCTTCCGGGACGGTATCCATCCCGATCACCCGTGCGGCGGCGTCGGCCAGCCATAACCCGATGGTACCCGCACCGCAATAAGCATCCACCACGGTTTCCGCCCCGGTTAAAGCGGCCGCCCGTCGCACTTCATCATACAACTTTTCCGTCTGGGCCGGATTCAACTGAAAAAAAGAGGGGGCGGACAAGGCGTATATACGGGATCTCAAGCGTTCTTCAATCTTTTCCTTGCCCCATAACAACCTCGTTTTCTCACCCATGACCAGCGATGTGCGCCGGGGGTTGTGATTGAGGACAAGACTGGCCACATCGGGTAATCGTCGAATCCCTTCGATTAGCTCTTTCTCCCTGGGAAGCGTAGGTGTACGGCTGATCAACGCTACCTGGATCTCCCTAGTGGCAAAAGCCCGACGAGCCATCACATGGCGAAGGGAGCCACGATGGGTCCGCTCATCGTAGATCGGAATCCCCGTCTCTTGCAACAGCTTTCGCACCTGTTCCAAAGTCTGGTTGATCGCAGGATGTTGCACCAGGCATCCACTTAGATCGACGAGGCGGTGTGACCCCGCACCGTACATGCCCATCTTTACTCGGCCCTTCTCTTCCTTGAGGGGCAATTGTGCTTTATTGCGATAATCCCATGGCCTTTCCATCCCCCGCGTCTCCTCCAGCGGTAATGAGTCGACATCCGTATAGCGGGAAAACGCTTCATCCACCAATTCCCGCTTCAACCGCAACTGCATCGCATATTGGATGTGCTGCGTTTGGCAACCCCCGCATTCCAAATAGACGGGACAGGGAGGAGTTTCTCGATGCGAAGACGATTTTAAGCGTTTGACAATTTGCGCAGAGGCATGACGTTTCTCCACCCGGGTCACTTTTACCAGCAAATATTCCCCTGGAATGCCTCCGGAGACAAATACAACCTGCTTTCGATAATAGCCAACCCCTTCACCATTGATCCCCATCTTACGGATCGGCAGACGAATCATCTGCCCAATCTGTAGCTGTATATCCGAAATCATCTGTTCCTCGTTTCCCTTCGCTTTCAAATAACCCTTCTGACACTGTATATTTTTTGCATAATCAACCAGCCTATCTCATGCTAACGTAAGACCTTAACAACGAAAAGGCCCTACTACATTGTATCGAAATGTGAAGAAATGCCCAAATTCGACATACTTCTTGATATACTAACCACGAAAGGGGTTTCTGCCCATTCGTCAATCCCATAGTCAGGGGGGTATCACCATGTCAGATTACCAACCGAGAGGCGGTCTTAAATTTTCTACGCATGTCTTGGAAACAATCGCTGGGATCGCCACGATGGAAGTTGAGGGCATTACCGCGATGAGCGGTGGAGTAGTAGAGGGAATCAGCGAGCGACTCGGCCGCAAAAATCTCACCAAAGGGGTAGAGGTGGAAGCGGGAGAGCAGGAAGTGGCCATCGACCTGCGGGTGATTGTGGAATATGGTCGCAATGTTCCACAGGTTTATGAAAACGTGATTCAAAATGTCAGCAACGCCATCCAGCATATGACCGGATTGCGTGTAGTGGAAGTCGTCATGTATGTCGAAGGTGTCTCCTTCCCGGAAGAAGTTTCGGCAGCACCGCCTGAGCGAGGACGTGTACGATAATCCGATGGAATCAATATCCCCAGAAAAAGTTACATCGAAAAACCCGGCATCGACTTTTGTAGACGGCCGGGTTTTCCCTTGTAAAAAGAAATCGGACCACGACAGGCTCGTTGATTATCTGAATTCAACAAGATTAATCCTTCATGCATCCTCGTCAACGACTTACCATTGAAACGGTGAGCTTGTAACGATCCAGTCATGCGAGCGATTCTCAGAATCTCTGATCTTGAATTGATGTTACATCAGGGCAGGCTGACGGCTACCCATACCACACCAGTCATGCTGATGCAGTCCCAGCACAACACGGTACTCACATTCCCGAATGTGTAGGTTGTTATGAAATTGTTGTTTCCAACATCGCTTCTGCCGTCTCTTCAATCCCCACTCCAAACACCGGTCGATCGATCACGCGACTTACATTGAACCCTAATTCCGCCAACAGCACCGATGGATAGGAAGGATCCCAACGCCGTAATATCATGGCCACGCAATTTCCGTCCTTTGGCTGAACCGCCATATCTATAACAGCCAATCCAATGCGGCGAAGGGTTTCCCGTAAAGCGGGTATAGCCTCCGCTGGAATCGATTCGCGGGTCTCCAAAAAGAGAAAACGAGATCCTCCCGCATCCGGCGGCAACAACGTCGCCGCCGCCAACGAATCCTGTCGATCCCCCGGCAGAAGAAACACATTGCACAAGTCTTCCGCCATGGCGCTTGCTGTCGGTTTTTCCCCGGCACCGTGACCGACCAGCATCACATCCTGCACCACATCCCCTTCCAAGCGGACGGCGTTGTGTACACCCTCGATCCGGGCCAAGGGGTGTGAGAGCGGAAGTAGGGTAGGTCCTACCTGGAGTGAGATGGGACCCTTTTCCCCATACTGCACACCCAATGCCAAAAGCTTGATGCGATACCCCAGCAAACGGGCAAGCGCCAACTCTGACAGCGCAATATCCCGGATGCCCCGACAGGAGATTTCGGCCGGAGGAATCGTTGTTTCAAAAGCCAATCGTCCTAAGATCGCCAGTTTATAGGCGGCATCCACTCCATCCACATCCGCGCTTGGATCTGCTTCTGCATACCCTCGCCCTTGAGCGTCTGCCAGTGCCTGTGCAAAAGAAACTTGTTCCGATTCCATTTTGGTCAGAATATAGTTGGTCGTGCCGTTAAGAATGGCGGAAAACCGATGGATGCGATTACTTTTCAACAGATGGCGTACGCTTCCCAATATCGGAATTCCTCCGCCAACACTGGCCTCATACAACAATTGCACTCCTTTTTGGCGGGCAAGACGCTCCAGTTCAACTCCGTGCTTGGCGATCAGTTCTTTGTTGGCGGTCACAACATGACATCCTGCAACCAATGCCCGTTCCACATAGGTACGGGCCGGTTCCACTCCCCCGATCGCCTCCAGCACCACCTCTACCTTTTGCTCTAACAACCGCTCGAATCGGGTTGTGAGCAACGATTGTATTCCTGCCACACGGCGCTGTTTTCCCGTATCGCGTACTAAAATTCCGCGAACCTCAAACCATAGACCTGTTCGCTTCACAATCACATCCCGATTACTCTCCAATGTCTTAAAAACACCAGTCCCGACGGTTCCCAAGCCCAACAGGCCCACCCCGATTCGTCGCACCACGATCCCTCCCCTGTAAATAAAAATACCCTCTCCGATAAGGAGGGGGTGGGGTTGCTGATAGAACAGCGGTTTAAACCGTCCACTCCTTATCTCTCCACACCCGCAGGCGCAGCAGGAATTGGCACCATTTCCCTCCCGGAATCTGTGATTCCGGATCGGACGGTTGCCGGGCTTCATCGGGCCAGTCCCTCCACCACTCTGGATAACGAGTTTTCATGTTCGATTATGAGTAATACCAAGTATTATGCAACAGCTCGATCATTCTGTCAAACAAAAAAACCGCCTCTGGCCAAAGGTTCAGAGAGCGGAGTTCCATGACTGGGAGTAAAGAGAGCGATCAACAATCTGTCTCGTTGAATCGGGGGAAGCCAACAACTCTAGTTTGTCGGACATCGAATCACGTAGGGAAGGTTGCCGGATCAATCGGACCACCTCTTCCGCCAATGTATCCGGTGTTGCCGCCCTGGCGGCACCGTGACGCACAACATGAGCCAAATTAGCCCTTTCTTGACCGGGCAAAGCTTCAAACAAAATCAACGGTACGCCTTTAATCATCGCCTCTGTCACCGTTAAACCTCCCGGTTTTGTTACCAAGACTTCGGCAGCATCCATCAGGAGGGGCATATCATCGCGGGTACCATAGATGCGAACATCTTTATTCGCTGCAAAGTCGGAGAGCTGCTTCCACAGCTTTCGATTGGATCCGACCAGTACCCATAATTGAAATTCCCCAGTAAAGTTCGCTAGGGTTTGCGCCAACTTGGCCAATGGACCACAGCCCAGTCCCCCTCCCATCAGTAGAACCAACGGGCGGTTGGGATCGGCTCCCAGTCGCTTTTTCGCTTCATAAGCGGAAACCGATTCCCGGAATCGGTGGCTATAGGGAATCCCCGTTTCCACTAACTGTCCCCCCCACTTCCAGGAGAGCCACTTTCGCTGCTCCGATGTCAGCAGACGGGCGGGTACGCATAACAGATCCGGCGCTTCCATCAACCACAGGGGATGCAACTCATAATCCGTCAACACACCCACCGTCGGCAGAGAGCGCCAACGGGACGGCAACAGCAACAGGCTAAAGGGATGGGTGCTCACCACCCGTGTCGGTGCAAAGCGATACAACAACCGGTTTACTTTATGGCGGATCATCCAACCGGTTTTTTCGATGATCTCCGAGGAAAAGGTCCGCAACCAGGCGGAATGATTGGTCCGATCATACAAATAGGAGTAGACAAAGGGAAAACGACTCAGCATCCGGTTATAACCCGATTGCAAAAACGGATGCACAGAACCGGGGACCAACTCCAGTAAATCGATCACTTCAGCTGGTACTCCCCGAGCTTCGTACTCTTCCTGCAACGCCTTTGCAGCGGCATTGTGCCCGGAACCGAAACCCATTGTTAAAATGATGATCCGTTCCATCCGTTTCCCTCCTAGCTTTATACCTTTATTATGCACGATTTCACTCCAAAAAAAGGGGATGTTAACAAGGATTAAACAAAATATTAATGGTGACGATTGCTTTTCCTTCACTCTATAATTTGTATATGTTTCTATTAATTCAATATACCAGTAAATATGCGTTTAAAAATCCCTTGATTTGACGCATTTCTTTTTGCGGTAAGATTTACCTCTTTCAATCCCCTGATTTTTAAAAAATTGCTATGATATAATTTTGTCCAATTAGACTTCGGTAACTGTTGAAGAGGGTGGAAGAGTGGATATCTTACGTATGCACGAAGTGGGAGAGCTTATTCGCAAAGTCCGAAAAGAACGAGGCCTTCGCCTAGAAGATTTGGCAGACACCAATATTTCTCCTGCCACCATCAGTAATATCGAGCGTGGCCTTCCCCATGTGAACACGCAGAAAATTGATTATTTGCTTACAAAGTTAAACGTAAGCATGACGGATCTTCAACAGATGATGGCCAATAATCAAAGCGAACAAGAAGAGATCGCCCATCGTCTGATCGCAGCCGAAACCTTAATCGACCTCGGCTATCCCCACCTTGCCGAGGAGTGGGTGGAACATACTCCAGATGATCAGCATCCCCTTGCCGTTAAAGGTTATCATATCAAAGGGCGACTAGCCATGGAACGCACCGATTGGAAAAAGGGGGAGCGGTGGCTGCATCAAGCACTGCGCTTAGCAAAAGAAGACTCCGATACCAACCAGATCATTCAATCCCATCTGGAACTGGCCCGTTTTTATTTTCGTCTGAGCGAGTGGTCACAATCCTTGCACCATGCGGACAGCGGATTGGAAGTTCACCCACCGGAAGAGGATGGAGAGATCCGGGGAGAACTACTACTATTGCGCGCCCTTACACTGGAAGTGACCAACCGTCGGGCTGAATGCCTGCAAACGGTAAGGCAAGCTTGGGAGAGCGGCTCTCTCGGTTCACCTTCCACTCAGCTGGAATGGTATCGTCTTCACGGGGAAATCATGCGCTACACTGGATTGCTGGAAGAAGCGGGCCGGATTGCGGCTGAAGGCTTGCAACTGGCTCACCGTTATCGCGATCGGCAGGCTCTTTTCCGTTTATGGGCCTTATCCGGAAAAATTCAGATGGACCAAAGGAATTGGCTGCAGGCAGAGATCAGTTTACGTACAGCGTTAGCTTGGGAATCCGTCATCTCCGATCCGAAACGAATGGCATCCATTCATATCGGACTGGGACAAACTTATACAGAATTGAACCGGCATGAAGACGCTAGGCTCTGGCTCCATAAGGCCGTGGAATACAGCAGTTCCTGCGATGATCCACGTCCGCTGGCACAAGCCCTGCTCGCTCTCGGTGATCATTATTGGGCGCGTGGCGACCATCAGCAGGCCGCCTCCCAATATCAGAGTGCTTTAGAACGGAGTCAAGAACATCAGCTGTTGCAACTGGAACATGACGCTTTGTTTCATTTGGTTCAGCTACAAGAACAACTGGGTGATGAGCAATTTGCTCACAATATGCGACAGCTGTATGAACTGCAGAAAAAAATGCGAAACGGATCATAACAATCAGTCGCAAGCGGCTCCGTCGGAGCCGCTTTTTCTTACAGAAAAACTCATCTGTTACGATTGCCCAACATACCGTTATTGATTCAATATCTTAACGGGATTTGTTTGCCAACTCTTCTTGCGCCATTCGGATCATTTCCTTCACCATCTGACCGCCGATTGGACCACCTAAGCGTCCAGCCTCTTCCGCTTTAAGGTCACCGTTTTTTCCGTCCTCCCTGTATGGAACACCGAGGCGATCTGCCATTTCCGACTTCATCTCTTCGGTTGACGCACCGGGATCGTCCGTCTGCCGAGCCATTACCTGCTGCTTTAGCTGATTCATCGCATCTCTCGCCTCTGGAACCAATAAACGGTTTCTCCTGCGTCGGGCCATTCCTTGTCACCCCCTCTCTCCCTCTATTCTTTGTAATAAAAAACCGCCTGATTCAAGGCGGTATATCCAAGAAGTTCTTCTGTTTTTAGCGCTTATTTCGCGAAAATGTGCTTTCCGATCTTGTCGATTTGCGGACGGCTCCAAATCCATTTGGAGGTAGCTGTAACGGGGTTAAAGTAGAACAATGCCCCTTGGGAAGGGTCCCAACCATTAACGGCATCCTGAACAGCCCGGTATGCTTCCTCGTTAGGTGTCAACCAAATTTGGCCGTCATCAACGGCAGTGAACGCCCGCGGTTGAAGAATCACTTCTTTGGCGGTATTCGGATACTGCGAGGATTCCATTCGATTAAGGATGACAGCCGCAACCGCCACTTGACCCTTATAGGGTTCACCCCGAGCTTCACTGTATACGCCTTTGGCGATCCACTCCATGTCTTCTTTGCTCAAGTTGGCTTTCTTATTGGCTTGGACTTCTTTAGCCTTTTTCCCAGCCGTCGCTTTTTTTAGGGTTGTCCAGGTTTCCGGTCCGGTAATGCCGTCGATGCGAAGATTGTTATCTTTTTGGAATTGAATCACAACCCGTTCCGTTTGCAAACCGTAGATACCGTCTACCTTCGGTGCATAACCCAACTTCGTCAGTCGGTGTTGCAGATCCCACACATCCCCATTGGAGCTACCGTAGTGCACCAGGGTAGGAGCAGCTGCTTCCGCTTGCTTTCCGAAAGGCACTGCTACACCGACGACGGTAATGGCGAGAGCCAACCCGATCGTCAAGATGCTTTTCATCTTTTCACTCCTTTAAGTTTGTGGGAATTCCCGTTCTCTTTATATATGAATCTCTCGATTTCATCCCACTTAAATTTGTAATGGAAAACGAAAGTTTCCAACCACACCAGGCATTATATAAGGCCTCGCTAACGGATTCAATAGCAAATGATTAGTATGTAAGGTAATATATTCTAATTTCCTATATAAAAAAGCGGCGGGGAGGACCCACCGCACAACTTTTTCGTTTACTTTTTAGTATCCAAATAGCGTTTATTTACTTCATCCCAGTTAACGACATTCCAGAAAGCTTTAATGTAATCGGGACGTTTGTTTTGGTATTTCAGGTAGTATGCATGCTCCCACACATCCAGCCCCAAAATTGGCGTGTGGCCGTCCATCAACGGGCTATCCTGGTTTAGAGTGTTGATCACCGCCAGGTTCCCATCGTTTTTCACCACCAACCAAGCCCAGCCGCTGCCGAAGCGATTGACGGCTGCATTGGCAAACTCCTCTTGAAACTTGTCAAAGCCGCCAAATGTTTCGTTGATAGCAGTTCCCACTTCACCGGTTGGCTCACCGCCACCGTCTGGGCTCAAAATTTGCCAGAAGAGCGTGTGGTTCACATGGCCGCCGCCATTGTTTTGGACTGCACCACGAATGGCATCCGGCACTTGGTCGATATTGGCGATCAATTCATCCACGGATAGGCTTGCAAGTTGTGCATGCCCTTCCAATGCAGCATTCAGCTTATCCACATAGGTTTGATGATGGCGTCCATGATGGATCTCCATCGTTTGCGCGTCAATGTGGGGTTCCAGTGCATCAGGGGGATAAGGCAGTGCAGGCAATTCATGTTTAGCCATACGAAAAACCCTCCTGTATGTAGGTTTAAAAATTTCCTCCCCTAAATGTGGAGAGGAGTCCATTAAGGGATATTCCCGTTTATATTATGCTAAAAACCTATGGGAATATCAATATTCTCGTTTTCACCCCTGAACGGAATCAGATGTCGCTTCTTGTTGTTTCTCTTCTTCTTCCCGGCGTTGGATCCATTCTTGCAGAAGTTCAGTCAATTGGGTTACATCATCCAAGATATAATCCGCCTGTAACTCCTCAAATTTAGCACGTGCTTTTTGTCCGGAGGGTCCGGTTAGTGTCGCTGCGAACTGACAACCCATCCGGCGTGCCGCCAATAGGTCCGCCACCGAATCCCCCACAATCAGGATTTGATCGCCTTGCGGTAACGGCAAACGGGCACCCACACTTCTGGCATCCGGTTTATTCCGCCCCAAATACGCTTTTACATAGGTAAAGGGATGGGGTTTTCCCAGGGGAGCTTCCTCGGTATACAGCTCCTCCGCTTGCCGGACGTCCGAGGCGGTCACAATTCGATTTGCATCAAAGGCATCCCACAGTTGCAATGCTTCCAATGGTACCCGTGTTTCCAGTGCAGGCCGCCCGGTACCGATTCCTAGGCTGATCCCTTCATTTGCCAAAGCATCCAAGGTGGCTCGAATTGTCTCCGGTTCTGCCAGAGGGATTTCCTGTTGTAAAAATCCCGTTTTTTCCGGATAGAAGCTTCGCTTTTTCTCATGTTGCTCAAACTGATCATGTCCTAGATACCATTCTTGATAAACATCCCGCCCCAGTTTCCACAGGGAACCGCCATGGGTAAACACATCTGTCTCCTTACCGGACCAGTCTGCCACCAGTAGGGATAATCTTTCCAACAGTTTAACTTCCCCGCTCTCTTCCGCATCCAGAGCGTCGCGCACCTCATGAAAATGGGGTTGAAATTCGATTTTTGCCCGTTGGGTCTCTTCCCCAATCTGTTGCAGTGCTAAACGACCGATCGGACGAGCCAAGATCTCTTCCACAAAATCAGGGTTCGTCTGATGAAGTTGTTGTAGTAACCGCTGCAATTGAAAACCGAATAACAGCGCCACCATATCCCAATTGGAATTAACCCCGATTGATTTGAGCCATTCCAGTACCCTCTCATCATCCAATACCGCTCGCCGTATTTCCTCGATGGTTTCTTCTGCGGGAGCGGGATGGAAGGAACCGCCGGACAGACCCAGGCTATACTCACTATACAATAATTCCCACACACTGAGACAGGTGGAATCAAAGCAGCGTTTCTCGCTTAACAACACGCCATCCACATCAAATAAAACAACCTGAACCATCTGCCATCCTCCCTTTCCAATAAAAATCTTTCAACTCTCCATGGTTAATACTTTACCAGAGTACGTACTGAAAGCCCAACACAAAAAGGACGGCCCTCCTGACCGGAGCCTGTCCTTCTTATCGTATCCTTTGTTATCGCAACTTTCGCCCTATGGTGCGCTTTTACCCAATCGTTTCATCAAATCCGCCCAATCCCCTTTCCACCCTTCTTCCCAAGCTAGTTTAGCTAGGTAGAGGGCTTCGCCGGTCTTCCCTTTTTCTTGCAAAATTTGGATCAAATTTTGATATCCGATGTGCTCTGGCATATGGGGATGGAAGGGATCGTTTTCAAATGCCCGTTTTGCGACAGGGGCATATTGAATCTGAACTTGGCAGTATTCAATCGTCTGATCCAAGGCGTAAGGATCGTCATGACGGAAACTGTCATATTTACGAATCTGCTCGGTAAAGTGATCATGCAGGCAGATAAAACGCTGTGATTTCAAATGCTGAATCATTCTCAGGTCGGAACTGGTCTGAAGTGATTTTTCGTATTCCGCTCTCGCATTTTGGTATATATCGGCTTCTTGCGCCGTCAGACACATTTCAAGCGTACATTTGCGATCTTCATATTTCAGCTTGGCCACATAAGGCTGGAGATGGGGGTACTCTACATCTTCCCAGGCCCGCTTCACAATATATTCAAGTTTTTTTTCCGGGGACTTGGGCGTTTTTAACATAGACGAACCCCCCTCAGGCGAAAAGAAAGTAACTACATGGATTTTTTCCCTTCCGCCTGCTGGAGATAAACCCGGCTCCCAATCCAAATCCTCCGGGAGCCGCTGCCTCTTTCACTTGATGTGAAGGCACAATGCTGATATATCATCCCGTCGATTCGGATCATGAGAGAGCTCGCGCAGCCAACCCACCGTCGAATCGAAATCGGCAGGCCAATCCTCCAGCGGGGAGGGCATGAGCTCATGCAGTCCATCACTAAAGAAATAAAAGGAATCCCCTGATTGGAACGAAATTTCATTTTGTTGGAATGAGGTTCCTTCAAAAATGCCGAGAAACATACCCGGCACACTAACAATGCCCTCTATGTCGGGAGTGGAAGCAAGAAAATAATTGACGCCTCCCGCTGCATACGACAATGTTTGTCTTTGAAAATCCAGTTCAAAAGCAATCCCGGCAATAAAATACTCCGCCGCCAGGTACGGCAGGCTGGCATCATTTACCCACGCCAACTTCTCTGCAACCGAGAGGGGTTTTTTGGATACTTGCTCAAACAAAACCCGAAGTGCTGACGATTGCAGTGCTGTCGCCACCCCGTGTCCCATAATGTCAAACAGATACCCCGACAGCTTTTCCCCCTCAGTGTCCCATTGATAGTCATAACTATCTCCGCTGATAAACTGATAAGGTTTATAGAGCGTATCGATGCGAACGAAGTCGTTATCCAACGGTGCCGGCAACATCGTCTTCTGCACTTTGGCGGCCAACGCCATCTCACGTTTGGCCTGAATCCGCGCCGTTACATCGGATTGCATCGCAATAAAGTGAACAAGGTTTCCTTTTTCATCCCAAACGGGGTTTACCTTTAATTCGTTCCAAAACAATGTACCGTTTTTGCGTTGATTTAGAAGAACCACCTTGACAGGTTCTCGCTTTTGCACAGAAAACCGAATTTGCTCAATCGCATCCGGATCGGTGTTTTCACTTTGCAGGAAGCGTCCGTTTCGCCCAATCGCCTCGTCCGCCGTATAACCCGTCAACGTGGTAAAAGCAGGATTAACATACACAATGGGGTTATCCGGCAGTCTTGGATCGGTGATACATACACCCACAGACAGATTGTCGATGGCGGCGGCAAATTGTTTTTCCAACAGGAGTTCCAATCCCGACACCTCTCCCCAGACCGATCATCAGCAAAATAGCTGGAAGATCGTCCTCCTGTGTTGGCTACAGGGATACATTCACGATCCCTGGCTGTTTTTAATGGATGAAAGAAGACCCAGGGTATTGCCTGGGTCGGTTCGGTCGGTAGCATTTCGTTCACTGTAACAGAACGAAAAATCGTGGTGCCGCTCCATCGATAATCACACCAAAGAAAGAGCAGCCAATCATTGTAACCGCAATTCGTCCAATACTCACCCTTCTCACTCTTATCATACCACAGATACACAAAAGTGGGAGGAAAAATTAAGGCCGATGGAGTAGTTACAAAGCTGAAAACAAAGTGATTGGACATCTCTCTACTTCCTTTGCAGGGTAGCCAGAAAAAATCGACTTATTATATAATTAGCGGATGGGTGTCAAGACGTTAGTAGTAAACATTACAACAGATCGAAGGCGAATGCATTGTGACGTTAGACGTAAAACCGATGGTTTTTCATCCGACAACCGATGGCTCAATCCATCGGTTGATTGATTCTCATTTTTTGGCCTTAAAAAGAAGGAGAAACGACGGATGCTAGTCGAATCTGGAAAACCAAGGAATTCCGGAACAGAAAGGGGCCACGTGCACCATGACGTTTAACGATCAGGGGGAGCAAAATTCCCATCAACCGGAGACTCTTATTCCCTTGAAAGAAGCGGCGCGGATTCTTCGCATCTCTGAAGAGGAAGTACGGATATTAGTATCGGAACATCGTTTGTCAGCCTTTGAAAAAGAAGATGGTAAGCTCTGGTTTTCAGAAGAAGCGATCGCCCGAATTCTCAACAGTGATGAAAGCCGTACAACCACGCACAACCTAACTGTTTTGGAGACCGGAGAGCGGGAGCATAGCGAACAAGAAGCTCGGGACAGTGCCGGATCGTGGAAAAATGCCTTTGCAAAAATCACGGCTCAATTTCGCGCATTGAGACAAAAAAAGCCTTTATCCAATCTAAAATGGAGAGAATGGATGGAGCGATTTTTTAAAGTGGTGGAAAAAAAGAAACAAAAAGAGGTGAAAGTGGAACAAGAACAGCGACAAGTAAGCGTAAAGCTAGGGTTTATGACTGGACAGAACGAATTGTACTGTGACTTCTGTGAAGTGCATGACCGCTTTTACCCCGGGGCGATCTTTGCTGATATCTATGTGGATGGTGCACTCAAATGGATGATGTGTCCCAATTGCCTTCAATATTGTCGCGATCATGCCAATGGTTCTATAGAGTCCAACATACGCGCCCGCTTCAACCAACTGGCATTCCGGCTGGAACGAGAAGCCCGTCGCGCCCGCAACTTGGCGACATCCGAGGATTTCCGCGCTCCCAGCATGCATGAATGGGAAGCATGGGAAAACGCTTCATTTGCGATGCAGGAAGTCGCATCTACATACTGGCAGGAACCTCCTTCACCGGAGCAGGAATATCGAGAGCGTTAAACCAGAGTCTCCATATCGATCCATAGGAAAAGAGAATGTGCCCTCCTCCTTTTAAAAAGGGAGAAGGGCACAGCTAAAATTGCGATCATGAATCGGATTTGTCCTTATTAATCAAGTATAATCCCCATTCCCGCTTTGCAATCACCTCTCCCGCTTCTGCGGCTTGCCGTAACCATTTTTCTCCTTCTTCTATATTTTGCACCAACCCTTGTCCTTTTAACAATCGATAGCCTAGTATCCGCATGGCTGGTGGATAATGAGTTTGCGCTGATTTTCGTATCCACTTTTCCCCTTCCGCTGCATCTTGCCTCAACCCTTTCCCCACTAGAAGGCGATAACCCAGTTCCGTCATCGACCAACCATCGCCCGTTTCAGCACCTCTTCGTAACCACCTTTCTCCTTCCACTAAATTCTGCTCTACTTTCTCACCGTTTAAAAAGAGAATTGCCAACTCACCCATCGCCACAGCATCTCCAAGTTCAGCAGCTTCTCGTAACCATCTCATTCCTTCGGATACATTCATTTTTACCTTTTTTTCACTAAAGTCGATCACTTCACCATATTGCTCAATCGATTGATCTGTCTTTTCATCTTGTGACGATTGAACCTGTTCGTCTCCATCCATCTTTTCTTTTTTTTCGCTAAGATCAACCACTTCAGCATTTTGCTCTGTCAATTGATCCGTCTTTTCACCATGATCCAATCGATATTCCTCCTCGAATGATAGATTGACAAATGGCAAAACAATTCCTAGACATTCCTTTAAGACAATTATATTCTATGAAGATCGCTTCTCCAACCAAAGGATTCACTTTTTCTCGCAAATAAAAAGCACCCATTCGCTGGGTGCATCGTTATCCTACGACATCCATTTCGCTGTTAGACCAAACGTATCCTCGTTCACCGTTTTCCCCGTCTCTACCGATCTTCCATCCAACAGCAGATCGCAGTGTAGAAATATCGTCTTTTCCTTAAGCGCAAGATGGCTTTCCCGCCACAACAAATAGAGATGACACTGATGCCCCTCCAATCGGAACGGAATCCAATGAAAACGGTTTTCCGTATCCCCGCCGGAAGCAAAGCCGGGAGGGTAGAGTCGATGTAACCGATCATTGATCCGCAGTATCCGAAATCCCCAACGCTCTTCCACTTGAATACGGTACACATCTCCCTCTAAAGGGATGTACCAACACTTATTCACCTCGGCCATCACTGCCGATCACCTGTCCTCTCCAGTCTTGATCGATCGGGCAAACACGGCCCGTTTCTCTCTTTTGTTCAACGTCTTTTTATCAAGGTCAAGCCTTTTGGAAAAGGCCGTACCAAATTGGCACGGCAAAACTGACGATGACTCGATTCCACACACCTAAAAAAGAGGGATTTAGGGAAGCGTTATCTCAGCTTCGCGATCTTCGCCGTCCCGCTTCTCTTTCTCATCCGTTTCCATTTCTCCGTTTTGCAGTGGCGGCAGCGGGGACAATTCGGCTAGTCCAGCCAATCTGGGATCTTGATAGCTAAACCATGCAAATCGAATCCGAAGTCTCCCCCGTTCTCCGTTTCCTTCTTCAAAATCCCATCCTTGCACAGCCACTAGACGTTCCAGCTGCTCCAGTTCATACAGTAGCGACTCCATCTCCTGTTGAGAAGCTTCAACATAGAGATCGGCCCACAAGGGTTTGATAGAGGAGTCTTTAGGCAGAGTCGGTACCAGATCTTGTTGCTCGATCGATCTGGGATGCGCCGCTGAACTTTCTGCTGTGGGGGCGGTTTCTTCCTCCGTTACTTCTTCCTCCACTGCATCCGGCTTCATCGTTTCATCCAAATCCCTTGTCTCTTCCTCTTCCACACTATCCTGTTCGTCTTCATCGACCGCTGTCTGCGGCGAGGTTTCAGTAGGCCACTCCAGCAGAGTCAGCTTGGACGGATCCGATTCGGTCCGCAATTCCACCCAATTCCCACCGGAACGATTCACCGCCGCATGGATCTCAGCCAACAGACGTGCCGGTTGCGGCTGTAACGGAATCTGTTGTTGCATCAGCATCAGTTCGTCCTCATCCGGCGCCGACGGCTGTTCCTCCTCTGCTGCCAAGACCTCCTGATGGTCAGATAAATAACCTTCCGCTTGCACACGTTGATTTTCCAGTCGCTTTAGATTAAGATCAGTCGGATACAAAAAGGCAAGGGACGTCAACCCAATGGCGAGACTTCCTCCCAACCAGATCCAGAAGAGAGTTTTGCCCGATTTCCACCAGCCCCAGGGGCGTCGGCGCGGTTTACGATCCATCGCTTCCGCCTCCTTCCTCACGGTCCCCGCCACCGGAAACGGGAGAAGCCTGACGCAGTTTCAGTTGAAAGTGAAGCATCTGTCCGTCCCCCTCCTCTTCTGGTAGTGGAGACACCCCATCACATTGCCGCCCTAGACAGCGAAGCGAGACGTCTTCAACAGCATTCTGTTCCTGCAACGATTCTAGAAAATCTACCGCCTCTGGCGGCGATGCAAACATCACCCACCCATCAAGACGGGATCCGTTCGCCTCCATCCGCAGTGGCGAAACATTGGCCGGCAGTGTGTCGTACACCGCATTTAATCCATCCTGCCAGATCAGGCGTCCATCCCGTAGGGCATCTACCGCATCGCGATAAGTGATGGTTGTACCATGTTGGTTCATAAAAGCCTGGTGGGATCGAACGGTCCGTTCCGCTTCCCGTTGCTGGTCACGTAAGGACTTGGCTTCCGCTTCCAGACGTTGTTCAACCTCTCGCTGCTCACCGATGAGCCAATAAGCAAACCCGGCAAAATGAAGAAGCCATAACAGCACAATCACCAATCCAAGAGTAAAGTACCGACGCCCCGCAGGTGGTTGCGGCAACAAGTTCATGTGATTCCCACCCCCGTCAACGCAGCGCCTAAGGGGGCGGAAAGCGCATTACCTAAATGGTTGGAGGAATGCAGTTGTAAATCTCCCGTCATCAGAGCTTGCGGCCCTTCAGCCACATGTATCGGGGGAATGCCATCCTGTGATTGTAACCATGACGACAATTGGTGGATATCAATGCCTTCCCCGCTCAACACCCACTCTCGATCCGGTTTCCACAGCTCTCCCCCAATCCAGCCCAACTGATCCGGGCGCATCGCTTTCAACAGCGCCTTTCCATATTTCTGTCGCTGGCTCTCATCTTTTAACAGCGGCTGCAACGGGTCGATCGACGGCCGATCAGGTACCCCTTCCAAAAAGAGCTTCAACTCCAAAGGAATAAAAGTTGCCCCTTGTAACACCCCTTGGTTAAATAGACTGACATCCACTCCACTGTGTGTTAAATGGAGCATTCCCCACTTGCGAATCGCCTCGGCAAATGAATACTCAAACCAACGGTTGAGGCTGAGGGCGGACAAATCGACAGCGACAAGCTCCAAGCCGCACCACCGCAACACTTCCGCCAATTCTTCCACATAGCGGCGGGAAGAGACGGCCACCACCACTTCCTGCCGATCTCCATCCTGCCAGACATGACCGATCACCTGAAAATCAAACACCGGGTCATCAAAGGGGAGATCCCACTCCGGCAACACCTTTTTTTCAATCCAGCGTCTCATGCGGCCCGCTCCCATTTCCGGCAGATGCCACCTACCCGTTACCACATGCCGGTGTCCCAGCGCAACCCGCACCTGTCGGGTATGAAGCCGCTGTGTGGACAAAACATCCTGGATCGATTGAATCAGCTCGTCCGGATCGATGATCGATCGTTCCCCCATCCAGATAGGCAGTAATGGATGAATCACATACTGGCTTAACTGAAGTCGGCGAAAGCCTTTTTTTAACTCGACCAATTTAAACACGGAATCCGTCAGTTCCACTCCAATGGCATAACGTCGGAACCCAAGCATGCATTCATTTCTCCTTTATCTATCCATGCTGTGGACCGCGTGGGGATTGACATTTCAGTCCCGACGCATCATCGTAAGGATACCGCCACATCCCTCTATCAATTGGATATCACGTGACCGATTTCCTTTCCTTTTTCCCCATTTAAACCCTTTCCGCCCATAAAATACACCGTTGGACCAAAAGCGACATCATACCAAAGAACTATTAACCTCTTCGGTAATTTTCTAAAAATTATTGCCAAAAGGGACACAAAAAGAGACTGGTTTACGAATGATTATTTGAAAGCTGTTTACACATTAACAGAGAGGATCGAGTATTGATGTGTATTTCTTCTCGTATCACCCTTGTAATCAGTTTCTTTGTCTTGCTGTTGTTGTTGCTATTGTCTCCCGTTATTCCAGCTTCCTGGGCGCAACCTTCCTCAATCGAAGTAATGGCGGATGAGGTTTACCATCAAACTTCGACCCATTTTGAAAAAGGGAAGAAATCCAATCTGGAGGTAAAACCTCGCGGAAAAAAAGCGGAGATAACGGTAAAAAACGAGGAGAAATTGGGTGAGTATCAGTCCCCTGTCATCACGGCAGAGTTTCCCTTTACCGATGCCGTCATCCATTGGAACGAAGGAAAGGGTCCGGTCCACTTATTGAAGGAGCAGGAGCGAATCCGCTTTTATGTACGCACATCAGCGGACAAGCAGGAGTGGACTCCCTGGCAATCGGTCGATGTTGATCCGCTGGAAGGACCGGATCATCTAGAGACAGAGCGCTTCTACTCCAACCTGATCACAGTCGATTATCATCAATATTTACAGTACAAAGCGGTGCTCGATTCCGCTAAAGACGCGGATACGTTACAAGATGTGACCGTTGTGTTCCTCAACTCGACCGACGGGAAGTCGACGGCATCCGCAGACACCGTCTCCTTGGCCTCCCTCTTGAGCGAAAAGGCGATCGCTGCCGTCAATCGACCCGCCATCGTCAGTCGCGCACAGTGGGGAGCGGATGAATCGCTGCGCTATCTCCCGGACGGCAGCGAAGATTGGCCGCGACAATACGCTACCAGTGTGACTCACCTTGCCGTCCATCACACCGATACCCCCAATGATGACCCCAACCCGGAAGCGCGTATGCGTTCCATTTACTACTATCACGCCAAAACCCGAGGCTGGGGAGATATCGGTTACAATGCCATCATCGGCAGTGACGGCCGCATCTATGAAGGACGGAAAGGAAAAGACAGCGAAGTGCTCACTCCTGGTGTGGTCGCTGCCCATGCCTACTCATTTAACTATGGTAGCTTTGGTGTCTCCCTCATGGGAAACTACAGTGAAAAGAAACTTCCCGCCGCCATGCGCAAATCTTTGATCGATTTACTCGTATATCAAGCCGATTTGCACAAGATCGATCCCTTGGGCAAAAAAGATTTTGTCCGCAACTATGAGTACAATGACCCCAACGTACCCAGAGTCGACCGCGATGTGCCAACGCTACAGGGGCATAAAGACTTTCCCCGACACAGCACCGCATGCCCCGGCACCTATGTACACGCGGATCTGCCCAATATCCGCAACGATGTGAAAGCCAAAATGGATGCCGCCAATGGAGAGGTAACCGTTGACAACCTGGATAGCGCCAATCGCACGGTAGGCACCTGGAACCAATCGACCAATGTGCAAGGATACTACGGCTCCAACTACCAAACCCGTACCAAAGGAAGCGGGGCCAACACCTTTACCTGGAACTTCCAACTGCCCACAGCGGGAACATATGAAGTCTTTGTCCATTACACCGCCGCCTTTGATCGAGCCACCAATGCTCCTTACACGGTTCACGCCAAAACCGGAGCCGTGACCAAAAGGGTGAACCAACAGAGCAACGGCGGCAAATGGGTTTCCATCGGCTCTTACTCCTTTGACAGCGGCGCCAATAAAATCATCCAATCCGACGATGCCAACGGCTATATAATCGCCGACGCTGTGCGGCTGAAGTTGACGGCGGAAGCCCCGCCACTGACGGAAAGGGTCATCGACAACGCCGATCAGGGAGCCACTGCCATCACCGGCACCTGGAACACTTCCAGCAATGTGCAGGGATACTGGGGGACCAATTACCGCACCCGCAGCGCCGGTAGCGGAGCCAACACTTTCACCTGGAAGTTCACCCCCGGCAAAACCGGTGTCTATCGTATTTCCACTTGGTATCCATCCGGTTCCGACCGGGCAACAAACGCTCCTTTTACCGTCACCTATGACGGCGGCAGCTATACCCAGCGCATCAACCAAAAACAAAACGGCGGCCGCTGGGTAGAAGTAGGCGTCTTCCCCTTTCAAGCGGGGCAAGAAGGCCGCGTCCGCTTGACGGATAATGCTGACGGTTACGTCATTGCCGATGCTGTCCGCTTTGAGTGGGTACCCAATATGACCATTAGCGACAACGATGACGCCGGCAACACCGCCACCGGTGACAACTGGGTTAGTTCCACTGCGATCAAAACCTACTATGGTTCGGATTACATCTATAACCACAAGGGAACCGGAGAAGACACCTTCACCTGGAATCTGGATATCCCCACCTCCGGCACCTATAAGATCTACACCCGTTTTCAACCCTACACCAACCGCGCCACCGATGCGCCATATACCGTCCGCCACCGCGACGGGGAAAAGATGGTCCGCATCAATCAACAGGAGAATAACGGTGTCTGGGTGGAATTGGGCACCTACACCTTTGAAAAAGGCGGAACCAACCAAGTCATGCTCTCAGACGATGCCAGCGGCCTCGTCGTCGCCGACGCCATCTTGGTGGAGCCGGTCGGGCAATAGTAAAATAGAGATATTAGCGCCCTAAATACGAAACCTCCTCTTTTCGTTTTTGAATAGAGGAGGTTTATTACCGCTATCTAAGCCACACCGAAGGTTAAAACTTTTTACCTTCCCACCAAAAATGTCCAACCAGATTGATTTGAGGATATCAACCTTACATCGTTTAGTTATAGGATTTTTCATAATTAAAATCGAAAAGGGTTCGTTATTAAGTGAAAGGAGACGATCGCATTGATCCTGGAAACCAAGAGAATGATCTTGCGACAGTTAACGATGGATGATGTGGATAATTTATTACTTATTTTTCGTGATCCAATCGCAATGGAACACTACCCTTCTACAAAAGACGTGGCTGAGACGAAAAGTTGGATTCAATGGAATTTAAACTTATACGCAAACAATGGTTATGGTCTTTGGGCGGCGATTGATAAAAAGAGTGGTGAGTTTCTCGGGCAAGTGGGGCTAACCCCTCAAGAGGTTGAGCAAGTGATTGAAATTGAGATTGGTTATTTGTTTGTGAGAAAGTTCTGGGGAAAAAGGTTCGCGACTGAAGGTGCCCTCGCTTGCCGTGAATACGGTTTCCATGAACTAAACCGAAACCGGCTAATCTCTCTTCCTGATCCCTTGAATTTAGCGAGTAGACGGGTTGCAGAGAAAATCGGCATGGTTCTGGAAAAAGAAGTGACGAAGTGGAATAAACAAGTATTGGTTTATGCTGTCCATAAAGACTACTGAGCAGAATCAATGCGCAATCATTGATAACTCCCTTGCATTCGGTGAAATCCAATCAGCGGGGATTTGTTATTCCCCGCGTTGTTTATCCATCGCCCATCACCACGTTGGCTTTACTAGAACACTTTCCCTATCGAACTGCTGAAATATGCTCTACTTTGGCACACTTCCTCTAGGGCGTCTGCCTGAGTGCGGCTAACCTTTCATATACGCCTTAAAACCACGGGTACCGCAACGGCACCCACCAGAGCAGAAATAAACGGAAGAAAGCGAAGCCACCTCAGCCAGATGGGACGATCAAATAGTTGCAGACCGATCATGGCGATCATTTCGGACAGGACAATACCGGCGATAAATCCGCCAATCAAGCCTCCGATCAGGCCCAATGCGATTACAATAGCCTTTTTCATATGATTCCCTCCCCTCCTTGGGACAATACTTTTCATTGTTAATCCGGTAGATTGCCCGATTTTGTTCCAACCCGATAAGGAGTAGTGACTCCTTCATAATTGACCATCATTGACATGCCGTTGGCTGCATGGCCCAAATTATGGCAGTGCTCCATCCATAAACCCGGATTATTGGCCTCAAAGGCGATTTCATAAACATCCCCGCGAAACAACAGAATACTATCGGCATAAATGGGGCTTCCGGACAAAGGCTTTCCGTTTTTCGTTAACACCTTAAATAGATGACCATGAAGGTGCATCGGATGCGGCCCGCCAAATTTATGATCAAATCGGATCTTGATCCACTCCCCCTCCTTCACGATTAAGGGTGGGATGTCATGAAACTGTTTACCGTTAATATCGAGGAGTCCAAGGGTGAGTTGATAGGTGCGATCAAACTTCATATCTGGTGTGATTCCGTCTTCCTTTGGGGTGCCATAGGTAGTGAAATCGAACTCCTTCGCATTCTTGTTCAGCCTCTCCGGTGCTGACCCATGCCCAAGGGATAGATTTAATTTTGGCTGTTCCTTGCTGTAGATCTGAACCTGTCCGTTTTTAGGCATGGTAAAAAGCACATCATACCGTTGGCCTCCACCGATCGGAATCCATTGCTGCCGGATCACATCTGGGCCGTTTAAGTCCTGCCCATCGATGGAGATAACCTGAAAATCGGCTCCGGCTACACCCATCCACTGGACTTCGTTGTCAGCATTAATGATACGAAGGCGGACGGCATCCCCCGGCTTGGCATCCAGCTTTAAGCCGTCTACTTGGCCATTGGTAAGGGTATGCTTATCATTTAGCTTCTGTAACGTAACGGCATAATCGCGGTCATAGCGGAAGGTTTCCTTCTTCGGCTCCACGATCAGTCGCCCGATCAATCCGCGCCCCGCCTGCTCTGAGCTTTGTTGATGGGAGTGATACCAATAGGTTCCTGGATGTCTGGCGATAAATTCATACGTAAAGGATTTCCCCGGCCATACCGCATCTTGTGTCACACCAGGGACCCCGTCCTGTGAACAAGGGAGAACGACACCGTGCCAATGGATGGATACTCCCTTTTCTACATTTTTATTTGCCAAGGTGACTATGACCCGATCACCTTCCTTGACACGCAATTCTGGTCCGGGAGTGGAGCCGTTGTAGGTCCAGGCTTCCACCGTTTTGCCGTTATTTAGTGTGATCGTTGTTTTAGCCGCCGTAAGCGTAAACCTTTTGACGGGAGCGTCTGAGGGGGCTTCAGTTATATCTGCACAAGAGACGCCGTCTCCTCCCCCATTTTCGTGATGGTGTGTACCGTGTTCTGCCATATTGATCTCTTCGGGATATTTACCGCTTTGGTATCCACTATGGAATCCACAGGCTGTCGCCAATAGACTCATCAACAACAAGAGCAACAGCATGCTGATCGTTTTGCTCTGCTTAATCATTCTCAATCTCCTTCCCTCGTGTTGAGGTGGCAACGATTGAGTTCATCCTAACAACATGATGTTGTGAACTTTTGACGATCAGTTACGGGTTGGATGAAATTGAATCGCCCAACCGAGGGTCCCTTTAACGTGCCATTTCCTCTTTCCACACACAACGCTCAGGGCTTTCCGTACAAGGATGAAAGTCCGTTCCACTCAGCACCTCCCCTTAAATTTCATGGTTGATTAAGCTGCCCCTTCGGAATGAGAGCTCATTCTTCTTAGTTGAGTCTCACACGGAAAAAACCCTACATCCAACCGCAACGTCGGTTAGCTGTAGGGTTTTATTTTTGACCTTGGATCGTATACGCTCACTGAATCGCTAGCATTCGATCCAATGCCGTCCGGGACCAGTGAGCCGTGTCTGTGTCTACAGACACCTGGTTGACGATATTTCCTTCTACCAGGCTTTCCAACGCCCACAACAGATGTGGGCGGTCGATGCGGTTCATGGTGAGACAAGGGCACATCGTCTGGCTCAGCAGTTGGATATGCTGCTGCGGATGTTGGTTGGCCAATCGCTGCACCAGGTTAACCTCGGTTCCGATCGCCCATTTGCTGCCGGGAGGGGCTTGCTCAATCTGCTTAATAATATAGCTGGTGGAGCCGTTGAGGTCGGAAGCTTGCACCACATCAAAGGTGCATTCGGGATGGACGATCACTTTTGTTTCCGGGTCCCGCTGGCGTACACGCTCGATCTGGTCCACGGTAAATTTGGTGTGGACGGAGCAATGGCCTTTCCACAGCAAAACACGCCAATCATCTTGTGGTCCTTTTACTTCTTCCCATTCGCCCTGCACTTGGTTCCAGACCGCCATCTGTTCCAACGGAATGCCCATGGCATAAGCGGTATTGCGGCCCAGATGCTGATCCGGCAGGAACAGAATCCGCTTTTTTTGTTGGAATGCCCACTCCAGCACCCCTTTGGCGTTGGTAGAAGTACAGGTGGTGCCGCCATGACGACCGACAAAGGATTTAATGGCGGCAGTAGAATTAACATAGGTAACCGGCAGCACGGTATCCCCCAGTTCCCGCTGCATCACTTCCCACGCCTCTTCTAACTCCTCTAGATCCGCCATATCCGCCATGGAACAGCCTGCTTTCATATCAGGTAGGATGACGATCTGATCATTTCGGGTCAAGATATCCGCCGACTCCGCCATAAAATGAACCCCGCAGAAAACGATCGCCTTCGCCTGTTGTTGCTGTTGCGCGATCCGAGCCAACTCCAGAGAATCGCCGGTAAAATCGGCAAAGCGAATCACATCATCCCGTTGGTAGTGATGGCCCATAATCACCAGATCTTTACCCAAACGGGTTTTAGCCGCATGGATGCGTTCGTCATACTCCGCATCGGCCAAGTTGCGATAGTGTTCCGGTAAAACCGTATCCACAAATGGGGATAAGATTGTCATGATGATCCCTCCTTGTTGATCAAATCCAAGCTGATATCCAAAGCGGGGGCAGAATGGGTCAACCAGCCCAGGGAAATGGCATCAACGCCGGTCTCTGCGACTGCGCGCGCATTTTCCGGTGTAATCCCACCGGAAGCCTCGGTCCACGCTTTTCCTTGCGCCAACTGCACCGCCTCTCGCAAGGTGGAAAGGTCCATATTGTCCAGCAACAGTGCATCGATATCCAGCTCCACCGCTTCCCGCACCTGTTCCAATGTGTCTGCCTCCACTTCCACCTGTACCATATGGCCCACCCGTTGCCGCACGCACTCCACCGCTTCCCGCAATCCACCGGCAGCGACGATATGGTTATCCTTGATCATCACCCCATGACTAAGGCCAAAACGGTGGTTGGTACCGCCACCGATCTGAACCGCCCATTTTTCCAACATGCGTAAACCGGGTGTTGTTTTACGGGTATCCAATACGCGACAAGGCAGCCCTGCCAACGAACGGACGACACGCTGAGTCACTGTAGCAATCCCCGACATCCGCTGCAATAAATTGAGCGCTACCCGTTCCGCCGTCAAAATGGAGCGGGTGCTGCCTTCCAATTGAACCAAAACCTCACCCGGTGCTACCGGCGCTCCATCCCTTACCACAGGGTTAAAAGTCAACTGCGGATCCCATTGAGCAAAAACTTCCCTCGCCACTTCCAGCCCGGCAACCACGCCTTCCTCTTTAGCGATCAACCGCGCCTGACTGATATGGGATGCCGGAATCAACACCTCCGAAGTCCAATCACCGTATCCGATATCCTCGTTTAATGCTTCACGTACCAATTGCTGCAAATGTAACCGATTCATCCGGCTTCCCCCTTTGGCTGCTGCTCCTTTTTTTCGCCCACTCTGGCTTGACTGTGGGATAATCAGAGCGAAAATGACCACCCCGACTCTCTTTTCGCCATAAAGCGGCTTGTAGTACCAGTTGTGAGACTGTGATCATATTGTGGCACTCCCAATCGGATGCCGGTGTTTCCTCTTTCAAACGGGTAAGCGCCTTCATTCCTGAAATTAAGCGTTTTTCCTCTCGAATAATACCGGCATGCTCCCACAAAATATGGCGAAGATGCTGTTTACGGGATGCCGATTCTTGTTCATTGACGCACATAGATGGAATGACACGTTCTTCTTTCTCTATTTTCACACATGGCAAAAGAGCTGCTTTCTCCGCCGTACGTCGGGCAAACACTGCCCCTTCCAACAAAGAATTGCTGGCTAAGCGATTGGCACCATGGACACCAGTACACGCCGTTTCGCCGACGGCAAACAGATGGGGAATCGTGGTACGTCCCCAGGTATCAACCACTACGCCTCCCATCAAAAAGTGAGCTGCCGGCACCACTGGAATCAGTCCCCTGCTCGGATCGACGCCATGGGTACGGCAGAGGCGATCAATCGTGGGAAAGCGTTGACCAAAATCGTCGATCCGACGGGCATCCAGATAGACGCGCCGTCCCGCACGCATTTCGCCATCGATTGCACGGGAGACAATATCCCGCGGAGCCAAATCCTTCCACGGATGAATCGCATCCATAAAGGTTTCGCCACGGTCGTTGATCAAGCGTGCCCCTTCTCCCCGCACCGCTTCCGAGATCAGCACCATCGGATTTTGTTCCACCGCCAGCGCCGTCGGATGAAATTGGACCATCTCCATATCCGTCAATCGTGCATCCGCCCGATACGCCATTGCCAGTCCGTCTCCCGTCACCACCGGATCATTGGTGGTAAAGCGGAAGATCTGTCCACATCCCCCCGTCGCCAACACAACCGCACGAGCTTGTATCATTTGGGGATCACGATCCTGATCCTGTACCCAAACCCCGGTACATTTCCCCTTATGAATCACTAAATCCAACACCGAAACATAATCACACAGGTGGATGTCAGGATGTTCCGATACGCGCGCTAGCAATGTCTCCACGATCGCCGCCCCGGTCGCGTCACCGTAGGCATGTAAAATGCGGGAAACCGAGTGGGACCCTTCCCGTGTCAACGCCCAACCATGATCCCCTCGGTCAAAGGGAGTTCCCAACTGTGCCAAGCGGGAGATCGCTTCCTTTCCTCCCCCCACCAGGATATCAACTGCTTCCTCCACACAGAGACCTGCCCCGGCGCGAATGGTATCCCGGCGATGCAGATCGATTGTGTCATCTTCTCCCACCGCAGCCGCAATCCCGCCTTGGGCACGAGCGGTGTTACCTGCAGCGGCACGGTTTTTGGTCAGTACCAGCACCTCACCGTGACGAGCCAGTTCCCAGGCTGTAAGCAAACCGGCAATCCCCGATCCAACGACGATAAAATCAGCCTGCCTCATGTTTGTGATTCCTTTCACAAATTTGTAACAACCATAGTACTACTATTTTCGCAATATCAGCTGATTTGTCAACCGTTTTCAATTTTCATCTGAGCATTTTTTCACAAACAATGCCGGAAAGTGCATCAATACGGTATAATGAGGTCAATATTTCACAAAGGCGTGATCATATGAACCCCCTCTACTTTGATCACGGGGCCACAACCCCGCTGCGTGACGAGGTGCGTACCATCATGGCGAACACATGGGAGGAGACATTTGCCAATCCAGGTAGTCTCCATGACGATGGGCAAAAAGCAGCGGATCGAGTAAACGCTGCTCGCCGTTTGGCGGCCCAATCCCTCGGCGCCTCCTCCCGCGAGATTATCTTTACCAGTGGTGGAACCGAGTCCAATAATTTGGCCATCCTGGGTGCCGCCCGTTATCTGCGCAATCGTGGACGCCATATTGTCACCACTGCGATTGAGCACCCCTCCGTCTTGCAAACATGCCACTCATTGGAAGCAGAAGGCTTTTCGGTGACGGTTTTGCCGGTGGATCGACACGGGTTGATCACCCCGAAGCAAGTGGAATCCGCTTTAACCCCCGACACCATTCTAGTATCGGTGATGGCGGCCAACAATGAAGTAGGCACCATCCAGCCCATTGCCGCCATCGGCCAGTTGTTACGCGCTCGCAATATCCTCTTTCACACTGACGCCGTGCAGGCTGTGGGGAAGATTCCGTTTACCGTCGATGACTGGGGAGTGGATCTCCTTTCCGTCGGGGGGCACAAGATCAACGGCCCCAAAGGAACCGGTCTTCTGTATGTGCGTAAAGGTGTGCGTTTAACCCCGCTTCTGTATGGTGGCGGACAGGAACGGGGATTGCGCCCTGGCACTCTAAACACAGCCGGTATCGTCGGATTAAGTGTCGCCCTCCAATTAGCTGTAGCGGAAGTGGAATCGATAAGGAAGCGATTGGAACAGCTTCGCAACCATTTGTGGAACCGTATTCAGACTGAAATTGGCGGAGTCACCCTCAACGGTCATCCACAACAACGCCTCCCTCATAACCTGAATATCAGCTTTGACCGGGTGGAGGGACAAGCGGTGATGTTGGAGCTGAATCGTTACGGAATCGCCGTTTCCAGCGGCTCAGCCTGTAGCGCCGGCAAACACGCTCCCTCCCATGTTCTCTCCGCCATGGGTCGAAGTGCGGAAGAAGCATACCAAAGCTTACGGATCACATTGGGCTGGGAGACTCAGTTGGAAGATGTGGACCGATTGGTGAAATGTTTAGAGGAAGTGATCGGCTACCTTCGCTCTCTCGTACCGGGTGAATGATGGGATGAGCTAGAGACGGAAATTGGGAAAGGCCTACTTTGTAATAACGGAAAGAGCGGAACGATTTTCGGTGTAGCACCCGGAAAACGGGACCGCCTCCGGCAACTGAACATCAAATCAACATGCCTGGTGTTCAAGTATGATAAAATTGGAAATACGGAATCGAAAATCGGCTCTGTTGATGGATGTGTAGCTATGGCAAAATGGGACAATCTATTGGCTATTTTGTGGCTGTTAAAAGCACGTAAGCGCATAACGGCGATGCAAATCGCGGAGACACTGGAAATCAGCGTGCGCACAGTTTATCGCTATATCGATGCGCTATGTGCCAGCGGCGTCCCGATTATAGCGGAGTCGGGACATGATGGTGGCTACTATTTGCAGGAAAATTTTTTGGAAACACCGTTGTTCTTCGCTTCCACTGAACTAAAAGCGATGGTTCATGCTGCCTTGTTTGCGAAAGGAGCGGGCTATCCCTTTAGCGACCATTTAGCGTCCGCACTGGAAAAAATTCAGTTCCATCTGAACGAGGAACAGATGGATTATTTAAAACGTCATACTGAAGGGTTTGACGTAATCGCACCAGCACGTGGGCACGCAATGGAGCCTCTATTACAGCAATTGGAACAGGCTGTGGCAAACGCCGAGACGATTCTCATCGCGTATACGAAAAAGAAAGCGGATAATCCCGTAGAGAGAAAAATCGACCCATATGGATTGGCTTACCGTTTCGATCGGTGGTATATCGTGGGATTTTGTCACCTGCGGCAGGATCTGCGGACGTTTCGGGTCGATCGCATCCATCATTTTTCACCGACTGGTGATACATTTGAACGACCAAGTGATTTTTCCATCCGCGATTATTTGCTTAATCGGTTTAACTCATTTCAAATCACGGAGGAACCGACAATCTTGGTGCAGATTGCGGGGAAAGAGAAGAGTCTTGACCGTCTCGCTGAACATTGGTATTTGCGGCATTATCTAGTGGAGCGAAGGGATGAACAGATCCATTTTATGATGGAAGAAGATACGGTTTTGGAGTATTTGCCCCGACTGCTGATCACATATGGGGCAAGTATTCACATCTTGGAGCCCGCAGTATTAAAAGATAAAATTGGTGAGCTGGTGAAAGAACTGGCTCAACACTATTCCCTTTCCCAACTTCCCTGACGACATCTGACAGGGAAGTTGTTTTATCATTAGGATGGAGGGGAAGGGATTATGGAGTCAGCGTAGCTCTTGAATCAACCGATACAGCTTTAGAACAACGATACGGAGGGAAGACAATGGGACAAGTTGATCAGATGGTGAATCATTGGTATAGGCATCGCCATGCATTGGAAGAACTGCTTAAAGCGATTCCAAACGAGTATCTCCACTACAAACCCTGGGACGGTGCGATGGAACTGGGGGAGCTTGCCCAACATGTGGCCGCGTCGAACTATATGTTTGTATCGATTGTGAAGACGGGTGAAGGGCAAATAAAGATGCCGGAAATCGTCGACTGTAACACGTTGGATGATGTGCTTCGGCTTGTGCAAGACTATACCGAGAAAACGAAGGCGATTTACTCCTCGCTGACAGACGCAGAACTGGAGTTGCAATACGACTCCCCATATCCAAACTTCCACGGACCGAGGAAAAAAATACTGACGATAATGACCGATCACGAAATCCATCACAAAGGTCAACTCATGCTATATGCACGGATGGTCGGAGTAAAGGAGCTACCGTTTTTTGTTTAAGTAGAATCCCCCTGACAGTAGTTGTCAGGGGAGTTGTTTTATAATAGTCATAATCCTAAAAAACAGGAGGAATCACTGATGAGACATCGCGCTTTACAAATGTATGATTATCACACATGGGCCAACAAACAAGTATTGGATCACCTCAAGCAACTTCCGCCAAACCTCTACCACCAAGAGATTAAAAGTGTTTTTCCATCGATCGCACATGTGATCGCTCATATCTATGTGGTGGATACCATCTGGTTTGCTGCCATGCAGGAGCACACTTTTCAAGATATCCGCGCAGAGGCGGACCGGCTACGCGAGACGATGCCAAAGAAGGCATTAGAGGAAGCAGAGGGAATGTTTAACCAGTTATCCGCACAGTATCAAGCTTTTTTTGAACAGCAGCACGATATGGAAAAAATCGTAACGACCGCCCATCCCCGATATGGAACAAAGCATTTTCGTCTGGCGGATTTAGTCCATCATGTCGTCAACCACGGGACTTACCATCGGGGAAATATCAGTGCGATGCTACATCAACTGGGACACAAAGGCGTTGCCACTGATTATATCCATCGATTATAAACCTTTGTGAGGACATGGAGCATTGTTAGATATGATCTCGCTCTCACGTCTGCGATGCCAAGCGAGAACGTATCCAATCACTTCCCGTGAAATCTTTTTTTATTTGGCAAAATCGGTGAACTTCATACAGACATCTCTTTTTTTATCTGTTACACTAGTACTGGATGCAGACTAGTGATAGTTTTCTAATGAAAGGAGGGAAAGAATGAAATTACGGCGGAATAGTCACCGTAAAAAGATCCAAATCCGCAAAGCAGCCGTTTTCAGCTTTGTTGGGAGCCTGGTTTTGATGGGCTTTATCACCCCTCCGATAGCCCAAGCCCCGAAAGGATATAAGCCCGATCTAACAGCAGCGGAGAAGCAGCCCAGGGATGAATCCCATCCGGAAAAGCCCCGAATCCACTTATCCCGGGTGAAGCCGCAGGAAAACAAACAAACGGCCTCAGCCGAAGAGCCAAAGGATTCCGGACATACGCTGGAGCAGGACTTACAACAAACCACCATACCAGTAAATACATCCTCCGATACACAACAAAACTGGAGCCGCCCCCAGTCGGATGAATCCCGCGAGAAAGCCGATCAAAAACAGACACCCGCTGTCACTTCCGTCCCATCCGATACCACGGAAGACTCCTCGGATCGAGATGAGGTAAGCAATACCCAAACGGAAGGCGGCTCCAACAATAACGAAGAGGAACAGCTGCAACCGGAAGAGGGAGACGACCAAAAAGAAAACCCTCCTGCTTCCGAAGATCCGGAACAAATGGATCCCGGTAACGGGGATGACGAACCGGATAAATCCGATCCCGCGGACGAAGAACAATCGCAAGATGGGGATGAATCTGATGAGGAAGAGCATGATCACGAGAAGCCAGAGCGGAAAGACACCCTGTTGGAGTGGTTGTTTCAGAAAAAGTAATCCGATCTCTCTTCTGTGATGGCGCTCATCCATAGACCCCCGTGAACCCGCAGGTTTACGGGATTTTTTTGTTGATTCCCGGTATGGTAAAAATCTATCAACGTTTGATCAATCGGCATTATGGGCAAGTTGATAGAACGGAATATCGATGGAGGAGGTCATAGCCGATGCCCCAGTCTAAAGTCTTTCGCGTGGGTTACGGCATTTTGTTGATTTTATTGATTGTCTATGTGAGTTCACTGGTGAACTTTATTTTCCGTCCTGTGATTGTTATGTTTCAAACACTATTCTTTCCCTTTTTGGTAGCGGGAGTGCTTTATTACCTATTTCGGCCGGTGGTTAATCTACTTCACCGAAAAAAAGTACCCAAAGCCGTCTCCATTTTGGTAATCTACCTTCTGTTTATCGGTTTGATCACGCTTTTGGTCTTGTTGGTCGGCCCAACGTTGCAGGAACAGATAAACAAACTGATCGACAATCTGCCGGCTTTAATCCTTGAAGCGACGGATCAGTTGGTAGCATTAGAGAGCCACCCTTGGGTGCAAGGGTATCTTGAACATTACAGCCTAGAGGAATTATCCAATCAAGTCACTCAATACGTAACCAATGAGATCACCGCTCTCATCACCAACATCGCCGGGTTTGTCGGGGCGATTGCCAGCGTGGTTATCGCCTTTCTCACGGTTCCCTTCATCCTGTTTTATATGCTGAAAGAGGGTGAAAAGGCTCCTAAAAAACTAATCCTTTTCCTGCCTGCCTCGCAGCGAGCTGAAGGGCGCAAAATTTTATCGGATATGGATACCGCTCTCAGTTCTTATATTCAAGGACAGATTATCGTCAGTGTCTGTGTCGGTGTGTTGATCTATATCGGTTACCTCATCATCGGACTAGATTACGCGCTATTATTGGCCTTTGTCGCGTTGTTCACCAATTTCATCCCATTTCTGGGACCGATCATCGGCACGATCCCGGCGATTATCGTCGCCTTTATCGATTCTCCGCTCATGGCCTTGTGGGCGATATTGATTACTCTAATCGCACAGCAGATTGAATCCAACTTGATTTCACCCCAGGTTATGGGCCGTCGCCTCGCTATCCATCCCTTAACCATTATTTCAATATTGCTGGTTGCCGGTAGCCTTGTTGGGTTCCTCGGTTTATTGTTGGCTGTTCCCACCTATGCTGTTCTCAAAGTGGTGGTAAGCCACACATACCATCTGATCCAATTGCGCAACAAACGCGGTGAGGAAACAGAGGTACTGGAATAACTTTGCACTATCAGCAAAGGTATCGATTCGTTGTAGAAGGGATTTTTCCCTCCAAATTGTAGGGCGGTCGGTATCCAACCGATGGGCATCAAGAGAAAAAGGTGAGGCAATTGGAAGGAAATATATTGGGATATCGCTATCAACTTCTGCGGAGGTTGGGCGTTGGTGGAATGTCAACCGTCTACTTAGGCATGGATCTGCAGCTAAGGCGGCAAGTAGCCATCAAAGTGATGAAAGAGTCCTTGATTCATGACGATGGTTTTGTCCGCCGGTTTGATCGGGAAGCAAAAGCAGTCGCCAGCATGTCTCATCCCCATGTGATCAATATCTACGATGTAGGAAAAGAAGGCCAGGTTCCTTATATCGTCATGGAATATATGGAAGGCTCTTCTTTGGATGAACTGATTCAATTGACCGGGGTGTTATCGGCTCAGGAAGCGGCTATTATCGCCACCCAAATCTGTGACGGGCTTTTCCACGCCCACCAACAAGGAATCTACCATCGCGATATTAAACCTCATAACATCATGTCGACGGCTGATGGCCAATTTAAAATAGGCGATTTCGGGATCTCCCGTATAAACGGGGATTCCACTCTTACGCAAACGGGATCCGTCATGGGCTCGGTCCATTATTTTTCACCGGAACATGCCCGGGGCGAGGGAATCAACCATCAGAGCGATCTCTATTCCTTGGGAGTCGTCTTGTTTGAGATGGTAACCGGACGCGTGCCTTTTGAGGGAGAAGAAGCGATCGCCATCGCGCTTAAGCACTTGCAGGAACCGATACCCGATCCACGCCAGTGGAATCCCGATTTGCCGGAAGAATTCTCTCGCATCATCCACCGGGCAATGGCCAAATCCACCGATGAGCGCTACCAGTCAGCGCAAGAGATGAAGAAGGATTTGGTGCACATCTCCAATGAGAGCACCGACACAGAAGCCCCTATTGATCCTGCACCCTCCACCGCGTCACCATCACAGGCCGCAGACGACACCGCTACCAAACAAACAACGGAAACCTCACACCCACCGCACCAGAAGGAATCGGATGTAGCGGATGCTGCCCCTTCACGAAAAAAGTGGCTGTGGTGGGGGGGAGCGACGGCTGCCTTAGTCGTTGTGCTTCTCGGTTCATTTTTTATCCTGCAATGGGGTATCGGTTTCCTGACAGCAGCAGACGAGGATCCCGCAACGGAACAAACGGTGGAAAAACCAGAGGAAAACTCAAACGAAACCCCGCAATCGGATTCCGAGCAAGCGGAAGAGGGAGACGAAGAGGAAGAACAACCGCCGACCCAGGGCCATCAATGGCGTAAAGAGATCCCCGATTCCAAACAGAACACCGACGTTTTTCGCAACTTCAAAGCCAGCGGCACAAACGGACAATATCGGGTCCATGTGGATATCCAATCGCCACCGGGACAAGTGTACTACAATGTCTATGTAACGGACCCCACCAACAGTGTCAAGGTGCTTGATAAACAACCCATCTCCCACAACGGAAACGAGGCGCAATTTTCGGCGACATCCTTTGATATCGCCATTTCCAAACTACCTCAGGGAGAAGGACTCGTCAAAATCGATCTTTACCGGGAAATATCAGCCGACCAGAAACGCAGCGGCTTTGCCAGTTATACCTTGGAACTAATCGAATAAATTACTGTAAAGAGAAAACCGGCGCCGATTACGGCACCGGTTTTCCATATTTATTTCGCCAATTCATAGATCGCTTGCGCATAAATGGCCGCTGCGCGCATAAGATCGTCAACATCGATATATTCATCTTTTTGATGAGCCCGCTCCTCATGCCCAGGGAAGAGAGGGCCAAAGCAAACCCCTGTCTTTAAGGCGCGGGCGTATGTAGCGCCACCGATTGCTAGCGGTTGGGCCGCTTGACCGGTCTGCTCTTGATAAACCCGCAGCAGTGTCGTCACCAACGGATGTTTGGGCTCCACATAATTGGGCGCTTTGTGATCCACTGCCGTCACAGCTAACCCATAAGGAGCCACCCGTTGCTCAACCCGTTGACGAATCGCCTTTTCGTCGCCGGTGATGGGATAGCGAATATTGAGTTCCGCATGTTGTCCTGCGCCTGCCTCATAACGAAATACGCCACCGTTAACTGTGAGAGCGCCTACGATTTCGTCGGATTGGGCGATTCCCAGCTTTTCCCCGAAAAAGCTGTCTACCAAGGTATCACGTATAAATGCGATATATTTTCCGCCTGCTTCGTCCAACGTAATCGTGCCGAGGAACTCCGCCAGATGATAGGCGGCATTGATGCCTCCATCCGGCTCGGAGCCGTGGTGGGCTTCTCCTTCCATCACCAGGGTGAGATAATCGTCCGCTTCTTCCGCATACCCACGAATGCCACGCTTCAGCAAATAATCCTGATACTGCTCCTTTATCGCAAACACATCGCCATCTCCACTTAAGCGGGCACCGGCAGCATCAGGGACCATGTTGGGGCGTTGGCCCGCCTCAAACCGGGATAAAACCCAATCATCGCCGGAACTTTCCACTGTGGGAGCATCTCCTGCCAGCGTAAGATCGACCAATCCCTTTTCCGCCGTAATCAGGGGAAAATCCGCATCGGGGGTGAAGCCCATCTCCGGCATCGCTTCCCGCTCAAAGTAGTAATTCATATCCCGCCATTGCGCCTCTTCATCCGTTCCCAAAATCAGACGCACCCGTTTGGATAAGGGCAATTCCAACTCCTTCACCAGTTTTAAGGCGAAAAAAGCGGCCATCGCCGGCCCTTTATCATCCTGGGCACCGCGGGCATAAAACTTTCCTTCCCGAATTTCCGGGGAAAAAGGGGGGCTCGTCCAGCCATCGCCAGTAGGAACCACATCCAAGTGGGCCAATACACCGATCATTTCCTCCCCTTGCCCATGCTCAATATGGCCCGCATAACCATCCACATTTTTGGTTTTAAATCCGGCGTCTTCCCCTCGCTCCAACATATATTGCAACGCTTCCGCAATCTTCTCACCAAAGGGAGCCCCTGGCCGAACCGTTGTCTCATCCAACACACTTTCAATCGCGCACAATTGCGTCAGATCACGGAGCAGATCCTCTCGTCGCTTCTCCATTTCCTGCTGCCAGTTGATATGCAAACGCGTTTCCTCCTTTTTACATACCGTTAACTACTCCATCACCGAGCGATCCGAGAATTTCACTATCCCATCCCACTTTATTCAAACCCGGTGGAACCCACCTCTTCCAATAAGCGCAACACATCGTGATGAACATGGCCGTTGGTAGCCAGGATGTGACGAACCCCAAGATCGTAAGGACGACCGACGGTATCTGTCACTTGGCCGCCCGCTTCCTCGATCAGGAGCGCTCCCGCCGCCAAATCCCAAGCGTTTAGCTCCAGTTCCCAAAATCCGGTCAAGCGCCCTGCTGCAATACAGGCTAAGTGTAGAGCAGCAGAACCTGCCGCCCGCACATTGCGCACTTGCGGAGCCAGCTTCAAGATGGCAGCGGTATTCACCTGCCGCACCCCGCGGGCATCGGTGGGAAAACCAGTGGCCAGCAGGCTTTCCGATAGGGTACGCTCCTCCGATACCGTAATCCGTTCCCCGTTTAGGTAGGCCCCTTTTCCTTTTTCCGCCGTAAACAGATCATCTCGTATCGGATCGTAAATAACGCCCACTGTCACTTCCTGCCGCTGTGCAAAGGCGATGGAAACACAGAAGAATGGAAAGCCGTGGACAAAGTTGGTCGTTCCGTCGATGGGATCAACAACCCAGAGTGACTCCTGCTCGCGATACTCGGCCAACGCCCGTTTGGAAGCTTCCACCCCGGCGGCCACCCCTTCTTCCCCGAGAATGGCATGATCGGGATGGTGGGAAAGAATCACTTCCCTTACCAAGGCTTCCGATTTTTTATCCACTTCCGTTACCAAATCATGGGCAGAGGATTTGATATCCACCCGTTTGGCTACATCCGCTTTTGCACGGATCAATTCCCCTGCTTTTCGAGCCGCTTCAATCGCTGTATCCAATTCCGGCAATGCGATCCCTCCACCTTTCGCTTCGAATTGATCCACCTTACTATAACACGGAAAGAAGATGCTCCCCAACTTGGGGAAGGGATTTTTGAGCCGAAGTGCTCTTCCAGTTTCAATGAAGAATAGCTGTCTAAACATCCCTTAACACATTTTGAGGATCAACTTTTGTACGCAAAACAGGAGTTAGTACCGCAACAGCGAATTGGATATCATGTGTCGCCAAAAATTTGAAAAGGAGAATGCCCATGCCCAATGTTTGGACTCACATCCTTTTCGGTCGTGCTGCCCTAGAACGGGCCGAACTTCCGCTTCCAACTGATCCGATTCCCTTCCAACTGGGCTGTCAGGGCCCTGACTTCCTTCTCTATCACAATTTTTGGCCGTGGAAACGGGAAAACCATGTCAACGAGCTGGGAGAAGCCATCCATCGACGCCACTGTGGTCCATTTCTGATCGATCTAATCGAAGCTTGTGTCGATCATCCCAGTATACGGGAGTATGTCTATGGTTTCCTCACTCATCACATCTTGGATCGGCGTTTGCATCCGTATATCGTTTACCATTCCGGAGACGGTAAATATAAACATCAAAAGCTTGAGGTGATCATCGACACGTTACTCGCAGAAGGGTTACAAGGTATCCGTACCTGGCGAACCCCGGTCTATCCCCGGATCGATGTAGGACCTACCCTCCCGCGTCAGTGGGTGGAGATCCTCCATTTTGCCGCTCGCAAACACTTTCCAAAGGAGAGCCGCGCCATCACCCCCGACACTTGGAATGCAGCCTACCGGGACATGTTAAAAGCATTGCGCCTCTTTTACGACCCTTGGAGCATCAAGTCGGTATTGACTCTGGGTTCAATCTCCCCTTTCCGCTATCGCCCCATAGACAGCGATACAGACTACCTGAACGAAAGAGAGGCGGAGTGGATACACCCCGCCCAGTCAGATGAAAAGCATCGAGAAAGTTTTTTTACATTGTGGGAGTCCGCCCTGGAGGAATGCGCCCTTCTCCTATGTCAGACGGATGCTTATTGGAAAGGGAAACTTTCTCTTGAAACCTTATCGCAAAATATCGGCAATCTCTCCTACGATACCGGTAAACCCTGTGATTCAGGGCTGAAAAACCGAGTTGCGGAACCGATCGTCTGACGAACCGCCATCTCTCGATCGAGTGGAAATAGCGTTGAACGCCTGCTCTACGTGTTCCGATTTCCGTGGGATCGAGGAGCACCGACGGTGGATCGACACGGAAGCCCGCCTGAAGCAGCGCAGCACGGCGGGTGATTCCGTTTCCACCTCCTGATTGAAAAGCCGTTCATCACGATAACAGCCACCTTGTCAACCACCTATTTCGCCGTGATCACCAGCGGCACCAAGCGCTGCCGATCCACGTCGACCAATCCCAGGTCCGTGATTTTGGCCCGTGGGATTACGGGAAGTGTTACGGCGATCAAGCGGTGAATCGGGTTTTTACCCGGCATGATCGTCTGTTGTAACCGTTCGACAAAGGTATCGATATCCGGAGCGAGGGCATGGGCTGAGCGCTCACTCATCAACCCAGCCAGGGGCAACGGTAACTCAGCAATCACCTCGCCAGCGTGCACGGCAATCATACCGCCGTTTTTCTCCCGCAGAAGATTTCCGGCGAGAGCCATATCCGCCGGATCTGTCCCCAAAACCGCCAAATGATGGCTATCATGAGCCACCGTCGTCGCGACAGCTCCCGCTACAACCCCATATCCGGCAAGTACTCCGACGAATCGGTTTTGATTGCCACCGTGGCGATGAAAGACGCCGATCCGATTTAATGGTCCTTTTCGTCCCTGGTAATCCTCCAGCATCACTTCTCCGTTTTGTACCGGCAGTGTTACCGGCATAAAGTCCGTCGGAATCCCCGGGGCATAGTCATACTCTATTACCCGGATGTCGGCGGTATCGGCAGCCGTATCCACCCGAATGGCAAAATCCTTCGGCTGAAGCTCTCCAACCCGAACCGTTTCAAAAAAGTACGCCGGTGCCTCTACCCGTGATTGTGGACGGGTCAAGCGGCTCTCCCGTACCACCGCTTTTCCATTTACCCACACATCGGTGGCTTGCAGCGACTGTAAATCGTTCACCAAGACGATATCAGCCCGATACCCGACGGCAATCGCCCCCAGATCCGATCGGTTGAGACGGCGGGCGGCGTTTAGGGTACCGTAACGGATTGCATCGATCGGCTCAATCCCCTCTTCAATCAGACGGCGGGCTACATGGTTGATATGCCCCCGTTCCAGCAGATGGTTTGCTTTTACATCATCGGAACAGAGACAGACATTGGGCAGATATCCCTTATCCTTGATCGTAGCCGCGATTGGACCCGCATTTAGAGAGAAAGAACTTTCGCGAATCTCCACAAACATACCAGCGCGGATTTTCTCCAGCGCTTCTTCCCCTGTGCGGCTTTCGTGGTCCGAGTTTACCCCTGCCATCAAGTACGCCGATAAATCGCGGCCGGAGACGGTGGGAGCATGGCCTTGCACTGATTTGCCCGATTGCTTCCACGCTGCCAAGATACCCATCATCCGTTCATCCTGCTGGATGACCCCTGGATAATTCATCACTTCCGCCAAGCCGTCGATTTCCTCCCAGGCGAGCATACGCGCAATCACCGCCGGGGTAAAATCGGCTCCTGCCGTCTCCAGACCGGGAGCCGACGGAACACAGGAAGGCAGAAAGGTTAGCACCCTGAGATCGAGCTCACGACTGGCCTCCACCATATAGCGAACCCCTTCCTCCCCCAACACATTGGCGATCTCATGGGGATCCGTCGCCACCGTTGTCGTTCCATGGGGAAGAACCGCTTCCGCATAAGCGGCAGGCGTCAACATACTGCTCTCAATATGCACATGGGTGTCAATCCAGCCCGGAATGGCAAAGGCGCCGTTACCATCGATCGTGGTGGCGGCGTCGAGGTGTGTTTCGCCAGGAGCAGTCACATGGGCGATCCGGTCTTGCTTAATGCCGATGGCGGCGGGGTACACTTCTCCCGTAAACACATTGACCATCTTCACATTTTGGATCGCCACATCCAGTTGAACATCTCCCCGTGCGGCAGATATTAAATCATCTTTCATCCAATCACGCTCCAATCAGCCACAGATAGTAGATAAGCGGGATACAGAGAATAAACAAACCTACTGGGATTTCGCGGATTTTTCCCATCACGATTTTGATGATCACATACGCCAGCACTCCAAACACAATCCCGTTGGCGATACTGAAGGTAAAGCCCGTGACGAGAACCGTCAGAAACGCGACCATTGATTCATCCGTCCGCTCAAAATCGATCCCTTTAAGGGAAGAGAGCATTGTCAATCCGATGACGATCAGCGCCGGAGCAGTCGCCTCATTGGGAATGATAAGGAAAATCGGGGTTAACAGGAGTCCGATGAGGAAGAAAAAGCCCGTCGAAATCGCCGTCAACCCGGTCCGTCCCCCAGCTTCTACCCCGCTGGCGGATTCGATGTAAGTGGTGACCGTCGTCAACCCCGCCATCGACCCTACCATGGTCGCCACGGAATCGACCATAAAAGGCTTTTTGATATCAGGCAGATCCCCGTTTTCATCCAGGAGACCCGCTTTGCCACCGACGCCCAACACCGTTCCCATCGTGGAGAAAAAATCTCCCGTAAAAAAGGTAAATACCAACGGGATAAAAGAAAGCTTTAATGCGGACAGCCAATCCACCTGAAACAGAATCGGTGCCGGGTTTGGCGGCAGCTGAAAAAGCGCCTCCGGTAGCTTCGCCAATCCCAAGGGGATCCCGATCAGAGTCGTCAAGACGATTCCATATAAGACCGCTCCTTTTACCCCACGAGCCATCAAGCCAAAAATGACCACCAAACCAAAAACGGCCAACAACACTGAAGGATTGTGAAAACTGGCCAGGGTCAAACTGTTGCCAGCCTCATTCACAACCACAATTCCTGCATTTTTTAAGCCCAAACCGGCGATAAAAATGCCGACGGCGGCCCCGATCGCCAGTTTGATGTTTTTGGGGAGCATGTTGGCGATCGCCTCCCGCACCCCAAACAACGTCAACAGGAAAAAAATCGTGCCCGAAATAAAGACCATACCCAGTGCAGTCTGCCACGTCGCTAATCCACCTGCGACGATGGTGTAGGCAAAGAAGGCATTCCCCCCCATCGCTGGTGCCAAGGCAAAGGGACGGTTTGTATAGAAGCCCATAATGATGGAAAAGAGCGCGGAAATCAGCAGTGTTGAAACCATCACCGGCCCTGCAGGCATCCCCGCATCCCCCATCAGGTTGGGCTGAACGATGATAATATAGGCCATGGTGACAAACGTAGTCAAACCGGCCAAAAACTCCGTCCGCAACGAAGTCCCGTGATGCTTTAGATTAAAACGCCTTTCCAACCAAGTGTTCATTGTCTACAATCGCTCCTCGTGTTCCTCTTGCTGTATTTTTCCCCATTCGTATTGAGGATAATGAGTATGCTAATATTTGTCGAGATAATGGATTCTATTTTTAATAGGTAAATAAAAACAGAACGCCGCAAGTTCGGCGTTCTATTTAAAACCGTTATTCAAGCACTTGTAGCACTTGATAAACCAGGTATGCCATCACAGCGGTGCCCGGTAGCGTAAAAATCCAGGCATAGAGAATCTTGCCGGCGATGCCCCAGCGGACGCCTTTTGCCCGTTCAGACAACCCCACACCAATGATGGACCCGGTAATGGTGTGGGTGGTGCTAACCGGTACCCCGATCCGGGCTACAGTGGTCAAAAGCAGCGCCGCCGCCGTCTCGGCAGCAAAGCCATGGGGCGTTTCTAAGTGATTGAGACGCATGCCCAAAGTCTTAATCACCTTCCATCCGCCGTAAGCGGTTCCCAAAGCCATCACCAAGCCGGAGGAGAGGATGACCCAGAACGGCACTTCCACCGAAGACTGGAACCCACCCGCAACCAGCGCCAGCGTAATGACCCCCATCACCTTTTGCGCATCGGCGGTTCCATGGCTAAAAGCCATAAAGCCCGCGGAAAAAATCTGCAGGGGGCGGAAGATGCGCTTCACCCTGGATTGAGGCTGATTGGCAAACCAAGCACGAATCAATTTCATCATTAGGAACGATACCAGTCCACCCAACAGCGGTGAAAGCAACATCGCTCCTAAAATCAGCATCACGCCGTTCACCTGGATCACTGCCATGCCCTTATAGGCAAATGCCGCTCCAATCAAAGCACCCATCAACCCGTGGGAAGCACTTACCGGCAATCCAAACAGCGTCATCACCGCATTCCAGAGAGTGGCGGCAATCAGTGTAGCGGCGATCACCAGCATCGTCACATTATGCGGATCGACGATCCCTTCCCCGATCATTTTTGCCACAGCGGTCGAGAAGAAAGCGCCGGCCAGATTGAGGACCGCCGCCATCGTAACCGCCTTCATCGGGGTCAAGGTCCGGGTGCCGATCACCGTAGCCACTGCATTTGCTGAGTCGTTCCATCCATTGGTAAAATCAAAGATGAGAGCAAGAACGACGACAAATATGATCAGCACGACCGGATCAAGCATATTTCAATACCACGCTTTCCAAAACGTCCGCCAAGTCTTCGGCAGTATCCGTTACGGCTTCCAACTGTTCATACAGCTCTTTCATCTTGATCAACTCAATCGGATCTGTCGGGTTTTCAAACAATGAACCCACCGATTCACGCATCAGTCGATCAGCCTGGTTCTCCAGCATATTGATTTCCACAGCTTGGTTTTGGATGGTGGTATAATCCTTTTTTTCTAGGGCGATAAAAGCTTCTTGCAAGTGTTCAGCCAATTTCTCCAGAATTTCTGCGAACTGCATCAAATACGGGGTTGTTTGTTCCACATGACAGTACACAAAGCGAGAGGCACACGCTTCCACCCCATCGAGAACATCGTCCAACTTCACCGCCAATTGCAGGATATCTTCCCGATCCAACGGTGTCACAAAGGTTTGATTTAACTCCCGCAGCAGGATATGTGTATAATCGTCCCCTTTGTTCTCCAAGTCCTTCAGTTTCTCGGCATACTCTTCCTTATGGTCTAAGGTCTCCACATTTTGTCGAAACAGCTGCATCGCTTCGACAATGTTTCCCGACGCTTCCACCAGTGTCTGGTAGAACACCGAGTCCTTTGACCGCTGAAAACCGAACAACAGCAATTCCCCCTATACCGTGGCTTTTACAAAACCAATAAGGTATCTATACGTCTTTTTCATTAATCTTATCCTATAATAATTGTTTTTTGATCAATTGCAAACCACCTTTGTAAATTCGACAAAATTAATCCGTTCCTTCTTATCCTGCGTCAAAACAGTGCTTCAATCCCTATTTTCAAAGGGATTTACCTGTTTCCGTATTTAGCGATAATCCCTGGATCACCGCATTCGGCGTATCTTTAAAATTTTACCAATCCAGAGGAAAGAGGCGGAAGACGGAGAACAGCCCCGCTCACTTTGCCTTCAACCAAAAGCTGCTGACAAAAGTCAGCAGCTTTTTTACAACTACGATCGATTTCCGCTTTATCACACATACTGCTCCCGTTGTCACTTCCCCTTCGATCCGGGCCAATTAAGCAAGCGATCATCCGCATCTTGGGGAGTACCGCGACCATCGGTGTTATTGGTCAGGATATAGAAGGAACCATCCGATGCAGGGATAATATCCCGCAGCCGCCCTTCCCCCTCCAGTTTTAATTCCGTCTGTTCCCCATCGGGGGAGAAGGATCGCATCTGTTGTCCGCGAAGCCCGGCCACCCATAACTTTTGAGCGGCATAGGCCAAGCCTGAAGGTGCCCAGGTATCGGTGCCCGAATGATAAAGAGGCGTTTCCATTCCTTCTTTTTCCTCATCGCCGACAATTTCCGGCCAACCGTAATTTTTGCCCGGCTCAATTCGGTTGATTTCATCATGGGCGGTGGGACCGTGTTCCGAGCTGTACAACTGTCCTCCCTCGTCCCAGGCTAACCCCTGTGGATTACGGTGGCCGTATGAGTAAACAAGGGAGTCGGAAATCGGATTATCCGTGGGAATGCTTCCATCCAGCTCCATCCGCAAAATCTTGCCGCCGAGATTTTCCCGATCCTGTGCAATCTCTTCGATGTTTGCATCGCCGGTCGTGATATAGAGTTTCTCATCTGGGCCGATTTTGATGCGACCGCCATTGTGAATACCTGCACCCGGGATCTTCTCAATCAACACATCCGATTCCTCCCAGGCGTCATCCGCCTCTTCCAACCGTACCACCCGGTTATAGATCTCCCCATCGCTACGATAAGTGTGATAAGCGAATACAGCGCGACTCTCCTCAAAATCCGGTGCCGGTTCCAACCCGAGGAATCCCCCTTCACCCTGATGAAGTACCTCGTGTTGCAACTTTACTCCTTTTCGTACCGGATCTTGCCCGTTTTTGGGCACTTCCACAATCGCTCCCTCCCGCTCACTCACCAACAGGGAATCATCCGTTTCCACCACCGACCAGGGAATATCCAGGCTATCTGCCACTACTTCCAAATCCGCCTCAGCCGACGGGGTTTTCTCGCCTTCTTCCGCTTCACCACTTCTGCCTCCCCCATCTGTGCTAGGGGAACAACCAACCAAGGCAAGCAGACAGACCAAGGACCACAACCCTATGCGCTTCATGGCTTCACTCCTTTTGTACAGGCTAAGGTAACACACTCGTACTCATCAGCAAAAGTTGTTTCTTAAATTGTGGCGGTCGGGAGTGGATTTCCGCCATCGCTCCATGCACTTCAAAGCACCAGTCTCGCCACGGTCACTTCGGTTCCCGGGCTCGCTTTGCGTGGCCAGAGTCATACAGAAGGAAATCCATCCCTCCCCGAAAAGTGCACTAAAAACCTGTACCCTCTCCAACAAATTTTTACGCCTATAATTTTTACAGTATAGTTTTAAACCGGTTGATTCATGCTACATGCCAGAACCCGGAAGGAGAGTGAACAAAATGGCACAATCCCGTGAAGATGAAAAGCAACATCAACAAAGAAACGCGGAGGTGGATGAAGGCGTCAACGATCAAGTTCAGTTCGCCTATGAACAAAGTGGCGAGCTGACCGACTTTCCGCCAAAAGAAAAAGAGATGAGAAAACAAGAATCGTAAGCAAAAACCCGGCGATCCTTGATCCCGGGTTTTCTCTTAAGCGTGCACATTGGCACCGATATAGGTTCCTTCGATATGCAAGTAGAGCACATTTAAATCGGCGATACGGCTGGAAAGATCGTTCATCTCCTCCAGTATTCGATCCATCTCGGCTTCTCTTTCAATTCCGTTCAATGCTTCAAAGAGATGCATATATCGCCGCTCAAACAATCGAATCCGTTCCGGGATATCGGAGCATACTTCTTGGCAACCCAGCTCAAAGCGATGGAGGTACTCACGAGATAATTCCTCATAAGCGACAAACAAGCGGGGTCGACGAACGCCTAAGCGCTCATCAAAGGGAAATGCAAAGCATGGTGTGGTCAATTCCCTTCACCTCACTTTCAATGTCACACGAAACAATTTATGAATGAGCCGTCTGTTGTTTAAACTGATCGATTTTTAACTGCACCATTTTAAAATACTGTTCGTCCACATATTCCAGCATTTGATGTAAAACGGAAAAAGCCTGTTCCTTTTGACCGGTTTCCAGCAAAACTTGGGCATAATCCATCCCATGGAAGGGAGTAAAATAGGCTGGAGACCAGTACTGCTCACAAAAACCAATCAGCTCCTCATGCCGGTTAAACTTGCGCAGACAAGCGGATATGGTCATCGCTGCTACTTCTTCCTCCCATGATGGAAGTCCTTCATCGTTGCGGTAGGTCTGAACAAAAGCAAACGCTTTCTTAAATTGGTCCATCGCCTCCGAGACGTGACTCTCCGCCAGCAGTATTTTTCCCAACTCCAAACAAGGCCACCAAGCACCCTCCATTTGGCTCCATCCCCGGAGTAAATCCTTTAGCTTCTCACGATCATCCAACCATCGAATCAAGGAGCGCAGGGCGGACTCCTGGTTCGGTTCCCGGTTTAGCCCTTCACATAATGAAGCGATTGCTTTTTCTTTTTCGGAGTGAGCCAACTGTATACGGGCTAGATATGTATAGGCAACCCCTCGCTCCGGATAACGTTGGATACACTCCTGTAGCAAGGTTGCCGCCTCAACCGTCTTCTCCTGTCTGATCAGGATCAACGCTTTTAACAACAGCGCTTCTTCCGCATGTTCACTCAGTTCCAGCAAGCGGTCGGCACCGCTGCCCGCTTCCTCCATAAAGCCGTCCTTGTATAATTGAACGACAAAAGCAAATAAGTTTTCAGCATGATCCCAGTCCGCCTCCATATTTTGCGGAATCACATGATCGCGGAATTCATCGCGATCCGTCCAAATCAGATGACCCCATTCATCGAAAAGGGGGATTCGTTCTGCTGGATTCATCTCTTTGTCCCCATTCCGTTCAAAAATTAAAAAAATCGCTTGCCTATAAAACAGCTAAAATAATTACGAACAAAGCAAAAAAAGAAGGTTTAAATCGATTATAACAAATGAACGAGGTTTAAACTGCAAGACTTTATGAATACATAAAATAGAAGCGCTACAACGCTTGCTCGACGACCCGTATTGTTGCTAATCCCGCCTCAGTTTAAACAGCTGGAATACATCCCCTTCCCTTTCCCTGGGATTATCGACTATAATCAAAAGAATGGGTATAAGATAACCACTATAATCATCGTTATAAGGATTTTTTAGGAGGTGAGACGCCATGAGTGGTTCCACACCTCGTGTCGTATTGGGAATGTCCGGGGGAGTCGACTCCTCTGTGGCTGCCCTGTTGCTGCAAGAACAGGGTTATGAAGTGATCGGCCTCTTTATGAAAAACTGGGATGATACCGATGAATGGGGCAACTGTACCGCCACAGAAGACTTTGAAGATGTCAGGCGGGTCTGTAGCCATCTCGGCATCCCTTACTACTCCGTCAACTTTGAAAAAGAATATCGGGATAAGGTGTTCCAATATTTTTTGGATGAATATCAAAAAGGACGAACACCCAACCCCGATGTGATGTGCAATAAGGAAATTAAGTTTGGCGAATTCCTGGACAAAGCTCTAGGATTGGGCGCAGATTATATTGCGACCGGCCACTATGCTCAAATCGCACAACATACTGACGGCTATCAACTCCTGCGCGGAGCTGACCCCAATAAAGATCAGACCTATTTTCTGTATACGTTAGGACAGGATCAGCTTTCCAAAGCGATGTTTCCAGTAGGGCATCTCCAAAAAAATGAGCTGCGAGCCATCGCTGAAAAAGCGGGATTACCCACCGCCAACAAAAAGGACAGCACCGGCATCTGCTTTATCGGTGAACGGGATTTTAAAGAGTTTCTCAGCCAGTATCTTCCCGCCCAACCCGGTGAAATGCAAACACTCTCCGGTGAAGTGAAAGGACGCCACGACGGCTTGATGTATTATACCTTGGGCCAACGGCAAGGGTTGGGCATTGGAGGCGGCGGCAGTGGTGAACCTTGGTTTGTCGTCGGCAAAGACCTGGAGCACAATGTCCTTCTGGTGGAGCAGGGCCATGACCATCCCGCCCTTTACTCCAACGGCCTTACCGCTTCCGAAGTACACTGGGTCAATCGGAAACCGATCACCCAACCCTTTGACTGCACAGCCAAATTCCGCTACCGGCAAACCGATCAACCGGTTCACGTCGAACCTCTCGCCGACGGAAAAGTGCGGGTTCACTTTAATCAACCGCAACGAGCCGTCACTCCCGGCCAGTCTGTCGTTTTTTATGATAAAGACGTTTGCCTCGGTGGAGGCATTATTGACACCATCCATTAAGATTGAAAATAACCATCCCGAGCGGGTAAGTGTCCCGGTCGGGATGTTAGTGTTGAATCAGATCCCCACCTGGATGATACTTTTTCTATAAAAGCAAATAATAGTATGAAAAAATATCATTGCTATTTAATTATAAATGAATTATAATTCTGAATGTAGTATATTCCAAAGATTCCCTTAAGGGGACAGTATATTGAAAATACTACATTCCATCTTGGCTTTAACAATGATTTTTGCTACTGTATTTGGTGTCAGTAGTAATGTTTATGCAAATGATGATGTAGAGGATAATTATGAAGAAATCGTAGATCCTGAGTTCGTTCCTGAAGAAAAAATTGTAAATAGTGAGCCAGGACCGCTTCCCAGTGAAAATGTCCCTAGTGATGTTTGGTGGACTGGATGGAAAATATATTCCAAATCTAAGCTGAGTGATGTTTATGGAAGCTGGAGACAAGGACCAGAAGGGAAAGGCCCAGGAACTGTAACACATTTTCACAATCTGTCACCGTATCTAATTCATATACAGGAAATCAGCAGGTGTCTAAATCAGCAGTAAGTTCGGCAGTGGGATTTAATATCTCAACAAGTTATTCAAAAACTGCTTCTTACAGTGTCACTGTTCCAAAGGGTGAAACTTGGCGTATTATTTATCGAGCTCGATATAATAAGTGGAAGGTAACACAACGCAAGTATCAACATCTCGATGGAAGAGACTATTGGTACAACACCTATGATTACGTTTACCCCAAAAAGTTCTCTAACTGGAGCTACTCCTACAAAAAATTATGAATCATTAAAGAGGGGCATCTTGTATGCTCCTCTTTTTAAAAAGGAGAGAAAACATAGTGAAAAGCAGAACATTAAAACCTTATATCGGCTTAATGATTATCTTAAATTTATTGTTATTGATAGGGTGTGATAAAGAAAACCAAAATCTTTCTGAGGTTAAAGGACTATTGATTTATGGAAACTGGGAAAGTTATCTTTATGCAAATACAGATGAATCACTCTTAATACAAATACCGATTTACGATTTTAGCAAAGAGTTAGAAGGTTATTCTGTAAATGTAGAAAACTTCGATATCGGTGAAGTAACAGATATTAAAATGGTTCCTCAAAACAAATTTGATGACTTTGAACAATACACATTGGAGTTTTCATTGATACCGAAAAAAGTTGGCATCCATAAAATTAATGATCTAACCATTGTCATTGATACTGGAAAAAATAAATATGAGGAAGTAATAGGAAAGTGGACCTTTGAAGTGGATAAACCTGACCCAAATGACTATCTAACGATTACAGGGGGAAGTTTATACGAGCCCTGGACTGGAGATTACAGTAGTGATTATGAATATCGTAGCGACATCGCTAACATTAGTGAGCGTGAGATTACTTTAAAACATCTATCTGTTAAAAATGACAACATAAAAGTTGAGTCGGCCAAAAACCTTTCCATTAAACCTGATGCCGAAGGGACACTTACGGCAAAAATTAATATCAGTGATACTACGGGTAATGTTTATTTACGTCCCAAACTAACGTATTCGATGAATGGAAAAACACTATCCTATCCCGCTAACTTAACCATGTATGCTTCTACTGTTCCAATGGATGAACTACGCAACCTCCTTCACGAAAAGAAAATGCTTGATAAATAAAATCGATGTCCATTATAAAAGCCAACGTTCAAATGAACGTTGGCTTTTACCATCATTTAATTCGTCACATGATAATGATAAGGGATACGGATCTTCTTCCCTTTTCCTTTATCCGCAGTGACGGTAATGTATCCTTGGTAATCGTTCCAGACTGTCTTGCCGGCAGCATCCACGGTAACCTTAAACGTGACGCTCTTTCCTTTGTTTACTTTTACCGTGGATTTGTCCACCTTTACCTGTTTCCCATCATCCACACTTATCGTATAATCTTGGTTTTTGTTGGTGGTGTTGGTCAGGGTAACAGTGAAGGATTTAGCGCTTTCTTTGCCTTTATTCGGCACTTGGCCGAAGCTGAGGCTGGCCGGGCTGGCCAAAGCCGGCGTATTCAAGGCCTCATTCACCTGAATAATCCCACCACCAACTGCCAAGGGGACAGCGTTATCCTTTGAATCAACCCCGGTTCCGATCAAAGCCGCTTTAATATCCTGTGGAGTCCAATCCGGACGGGCCTGGGTCAAAAGAGCCGCCGCACCGGCCACATGGGGAGCCGACATGGAGGTTCCGTTTTTCGAATTGAGTCCGCCGCCGATGGTTGCAGAGTAAACATTGGCTCCTACTGCAGCCACATCCGGCTTCAACGTATAGTTAACTGTCGGGCCACGGGAGGAGAAAAGCGCAACGGTTTCGCCATTTTCCGTGTTAAACTCTTCTAATGCTCCTGGATCAAAGACAGCGCTCGCCTCTGCACCACTCGACAACCACTCACCATCGTCAAGGGAAACCATTACAACCGGAATCGTCACTTTTGCCTCAACCGACATCCCAGAAGGATCTCCTGGAGCGTTATTCACCAGGATCACTCCGACAGCATTGGCTTTCTGGGCCGCTTCTCCCTTTTCTGTAAAGGTGCAATCGCCTCGTTTGATAACGGCAATTTTACCGGTGAGATCTTCTGTGATTCCTTGGCATGCCTTGCCGTCTCCATCGGTTACCACATGAAGCGGTGCTTCCACTTTTTCCGTCACGATACCACCGGGATCTGCAGTCGCTACTGGTAAGGTTTTGGTTTCACCGTCCACCGTTACATCGATCACTTGCCCGATAAAGTGGCTGTTGGCCACAGCCGCCACCGTGATCACCTTGTCAGCCGTCCCTGGCGAGCCGATCGTCATCGGGCCTGGACCACTGTTGCCGGCGGAGATTACTACTGTAACTCCAGCTTCGGTCGCACCGTTAACCACCGTATCCAACAAGTCAAAACCGGGTTCAGCAGTACCGCCAAGGCTCATATTGATTACATCCATCCCATCGCGAACTGCATCTTCCACCGCTGCTGCGATATAGATGCTTTCGGCACTGCAGCTTTCACATGGAAACACATTGTAATTGCCGAGATACGCTCGTGGGGCTACACCGGAAAGGGGCGTTTTGGCCACGCCGGAAGGATCTTTATAATCTTGAATACCGGCGATGGTGCCCGCTACATGTGTCCCATGATCGCCAATCGCTTCTGGAGTCGCTTTTGGATCAGGCCAATACACTTTAGCGGCAATCACTTTGTTGGTGGTAAATTGGCCTTCAAACCCTTCTTGCTCCTTGGGGAACCCTTCCGGCATCGGCAGAGAAGGATCTTGGAAGAAGGGATGATCTTGATCGATCCCACTGTCGATCACACCCACTTTTACATCTTCCCCTTTAAAACCGGAATTCCAAAGGGGTTGATTTTGTATGATGTCATGGCTGGTATTCATCGCCGGGAAGTACTGAACTGATTTCACGACGTTCTCTACACCCGGACCCTCTTCCAACGCTTTGGGATCAATTCCATCGGCTTTAACAGCCACTCCATTAAAGGTGAGATCAAACTCCTCTACAACCTTGGCTTTGGCGCTTTTTTTCTGTAACCAAGATTTGTAGTCAGAGCGTTTCTCTTTCAAATATTTCTGGTATTTTTTCACTTCAGTCGCTTCTACATCCAGCTGTTCATCTTCATCCACTTTCGTTGCAGCAAAGCCGGATACATCCCCTTCATAGGTCGAAACCGGGTCATCATTCAATTGAACGAAGTAATACTCTCCGTCAGATGAAGGGGTATTTTGATTCACACCATCATCGACATAGGATGCCTGTACCGGACTGGCTATCCCAGCCAGGACAATTACCAACGATAACGTAAGCAATAATCCACGCCACTTCTTGCTGCCCATCGTATTCCCCCTTGAATCAGAATGTCGAACGGATAAATAATACGCGACAACTTCGGCTATTTCCTGCAAATTTAAATAAATAAATTTTGAATGTCGAATTTTTACAACTTTTATCCTATAAGCTTATCTATCGATAGAACATACCACCTAACCACTCCTGGTTTTCTAACAAAAACAAGCCATTTATCATCCAGAACTAAGGGAACTTTGAATAATCCGGTACCCAATTCGCTGATTACCTTTTAGATAGCGACCGTCCCCGGTTCAAACCGTCACCGGTGTAATAATGAAAAAAAAAAGCGCAAAGCGCCAGTTCAGCCGTATAAACGGACGATGAGTTTTGGCCGAATCGATGTTGACTTATCGTACAGAGGTGAGGGGAGTATGCTAGTCGCTGGGCGCTCGCTAGACAGCTACTTTTATGCTTGTCTGAAAAAAGAAGGCAGTTCGCTAAATGTTAGCGTCTGCCTTTCATTCATCTACTCGATTTCTTGTCCAATTTTCACCCATGACCTCTCCTCTGCCGATTTTTCAATCGCTTCCAGCAAAATTTGATTCCTTACGCCATCTTCAAAATTGGGTTTTGGTTGATAATCCTCTGCAATCCCGCGGAAAAATTCATCGAACAAGTTGATAAAGGTATGCTCATAACCAATGATATGTCCCGCTGGCCAATAAGCACCTGCATAAGGATGCACTTCTTCAGTACAGTTAATTAAACGAAAACCTTGTTCTCCTGCTTCATCATCACTCAAATAGACTTCCAAGTTATTCATATTCTCCATATCCCAGCGGATTGAGCCTTTTTCACCATTGATCTCGAACTTATTTTTATTTCGATTACCATTGGCAAAACGTGTGGCCTCAAATGTACCCAGTGCACCATTTTCAAACCGAGCAATAATCGCAACTGCATCGTCAACAGTTACTTCGCCCATTTGATCCGAATTGCCTTTGGCACTCAACCCGCCGGACATCTCACCAAGGGGTCTTTCTTTAATAAATGTCTCCATCGTGCCAGTCAATTCCGTAAACTCGCCAATTAAAAAGCGTGCCAAGTCTAAACTATGGGCACCAATATCGCCAAGCGCCCCAGAACCGGCGATATCCTTCTGCAAACGCCAAACTAAAGGGAATTCCGGATCAATAATAAAATCCTGTAAATAGTTGGCGCGATAATGAAATACTCGCCCGATCTTTCCTTGGTCAATCAATTGTTTGGCAAATTGGATGGCGGGGGCAAAGCGGTAATTATGACAAATCATATGCTTGACACCGCTCTCTTTCGCCGCTTTATACATACGTTTAGCCTCCTCAACCGTTAAGGCAAGGGGCTTTTCAATAATAACATGTTTGCCTGCCTCAATCGCTGCAAGGGCAATCTCCACATGGGTATGATTTGGCGTGACAATATCAATCACATCAATATCGTCTCGTTCCACTACTTTACGCCAATCGGTTTCATACGCTTCAAAGCCAAATTTCTTTTGTGCCTCTTTTACGGTCGCTTCATTTCTGCCTACAATTACTTTCAACTCAGGCTTCAATGGCGTATCAAAGTAAAAAGGCAGATCGCGGTAAGCATGGCTGTGTGCCTTCCCCATAAACTGATAACCGATCATACCAATTCGTATCGTCTTTTGCTCTACGCCCACCATACATCACCTACTTTTTCCTTAATTAGGGTTCCCGCAATAAATCAACTGCCTTTTGAAAGCCCTCTTCTACAGACAATGAACCTCTCCCACCTGAAGAGGTGGGAGTTTCTTACCATCAGAATCAAGAAGCTCTCACGTATCGAAGGGTTTTCCCTCTATACTCGATCAAAGTGATCGGAAACCTTCTTGATTCCTAAGTAAGCAACAGGTACAGAGCGTACCAGGGTCGGAACAGACCATCTACTACTTCTCGCTCAAGCGATCCGTAGATACGTTTGCTTCGTCGAAACATCGAAATGCCGAATATCTCCATAGAGGGATTTCGCCAAAATATTTCTCGCTCCTTGGGTGTCTCGATGTTCTTGGTATCCGCATAGACAACGGTATTTTCTAGAAGAGATTTTCTTCCTCTTCTTGCAGACAGGGCATGTCTGACTGGTATACGATTCATCCACTTTACGAAGTTTTATTCCTTGTATCGCTAACTTATATTTCAAATATTTTTTCGCTTTTCCAAATGACCAGTTCGATAAACGTTGCCCTTGTTTCCGATTTGCTTTCTTTTTCTTCCGCGTCTTTCTCTGCACTCCTTCAGGATTTCCCATCTGTACATCGGATACGGACCGTTTGACACACCAATCGACAAATTGTCTGGTCGTTTTATGGAGAGCATCTTGCAGTTGTTTTTCTGACATCGAGAGCACATATCGTTTGGCTTTCTGGTACTTTTTCCACTGACGTGAACCCTTTTTACACTTGGACTGAGCTCTTTCCAATATGGCAATACCCGTTCTTTCTATTGCCACTCTAATACTTCTGGGTGGTCTTCTGGCCAAGCTGCGGTTACCCAAACCGGATATTTGGAGTGTTCTGATTCCCCAGGACAGCCCGAAAAGGTAACGACTGTATCCACTCCTAGTTTCTCCGCCAACAATACGGTTTGTTCGAATTGATGATGTTTTTTAGAGATTTCTCGATTAGGATGAAGCGGGTTTCCGTGACAACTTAGCGCACTAATGGTCAAATTGCGCGAATCAATGGCTTGTTTAAATGCCTCTAGTTTCTTCAAAGCCAATCGGTAAAGATTCAGGCCTCATACAACTGCTCACTGTCTCATAGTGCCTTCCTTCTTGCGAGGATTCATGGATACCATGCATAACGTCTAACACATGGTAAGCAAGTTCGCCATCGATTCTTGATTTTCGATTCGTTAAGATGGCATCGGCCATTTCCGCGACACCCAAACCTCGACTGTTGTTGTCCAAGCCATTTAATAATGGAATCTCACTCCATCCCTCCCCGTCTTTTCTTCGTACATAGACAGGCCCACCAAATGTATTAGGATCTGGCACTGCTAAACTGCCTTCTGTTCCGTATATTTCGATATTCGGCAGACGGTGATACCACGTATCAAAACTAGTAATGATCGAACAAACAGCACCTGACTCAAAATCTAATACTCCATTAATTTGTGTAGGTGTTTCCACCACAATTTTTTCACCGTATTTTGGTTCGCTTGTGATCGTTCTCTCTGGATATGTTGTCTGTGTAGAACCTGTTACCCGTCTAATCGGACCCATTAATGCAATTAATGCAGTTAAATAGTAGGGACCCATATCGAACATGGGACCGCCGCCCTTTTTATAATAGAAGGCAGGGTCTGGGTGCCATCTCTCATGGCCGGGAATCATCATAAAGGCAGTTGCGGAAACAGGTTGGCCAATCCAGCCATCTTCGATCAGCTTCTTACATGTCTGAATACCCGCCCCTAAAAAGGTATCAGGGGCATTGCCCACATAGAGACCTTTCTGTTTAGCAAAGTCTAATATTCTCTTACCATCTTCCCTTTCGACAGCCAGCGGTTTTTCTCCATAAACATGCTTACCGTTTTCCAACGCCTTCATGGCAATTTCTGCATGAGCGGCAGGTATTGTTAAGTTGATCACTAAATCGATCTCCGGATCTTGTAACAATTCATCAGTTGTATATGCCTTGGGAATATCGAACTCCTCTGCCCGTTCCTGTGCCCTCTCGATTAAAAGATCTGCAATTGCTACCACTTTATAGTTAGGAAAGCGCTTTTCATTCTCTAAGTAAATTCCGCTAATATTGCCACAACCTACAATACCAACTTTTAGCTGCTTCATGATTCAACCCCTCCTCTGCTTGCCCATAACATCCCTTTTTGCATCAATTGAAGCACCTCTGGCATTCTTACGATCGCGGCAACATGCCCTAATGAACAGTAATATACGTTGCCTTTGCCCCACTTCTTTGTCCAGACGACCGGCATATCCACTTCTCCATTTGTTTGATAGGGACCCTCTGCATTGGGAAAACGAGTGGTGGCATGGACGTGAACCGCTGGATCGACGTGCATATAATATTGTTCGGAAACAACAGTAAAGTCTGCCATACCTTCTGTTAATGGATGATTGGGATCTAAGATATGGACTTGGTATTCCACCCCATCATTTCCGGGGTGCGCTACCCATTGTCCTCCTACCATAAATTGATAATCGACTTCCATTCGAAAAGAATCTCCCATGCCGCCATGCAAACCGGCAAGTCCTGTGCCAGCTGCGACAGCCTCCAGCAATGGCTGTAATTGTTCTCTCTCAATCGTTCCTTGTGTCCAGTTCGGTACGATTAAATCATATTGGGTCAGATCGTCTTGACGTAAGGGTTCCAGTGAATCTGTGATTTTTACATCAAAATCAATTTCCTTCAATACTTCTGATAAGATATTTGCTACTTCTTCCGGCTCGTGGCCATCCCATCCCCCTTGGAATATTAATGCCTTTTTCAATATTCTCACCCTTCTTTTTGTTATTTTCTAACCTTTCACCGCACCGATCGCTACACTGCCTATAATCCGCTTGGAGAAAATCGCAAAAACAATAAGTATCGGCAGGACGGATAAGGCAACACCTAAATACTGCACACCATAATTTGTGCCATAATATCCTTGAAGCAATTGAACAAGGAGCGGCAATGGATATTTCTCATTAGAAAATAATAACACCAACGGGCCGATGAAATTGTTCCAAGAACCGATAAATGCGAATATACCGAGTGCGGCTAAGGCTGGTGCCAACATGGGAAGGATGATCCGGTGAAACGTTTTGAATTCACTTGCCCCATCCACTCTTGCTGACTCAATCACCTCATCTGGTATCGTTCCATCAATAAATTGTTTGATAAAAAATACGGCAAAGGCATTTGCAGCAGCTGGTAAAATCAATGCTGCATGGGTATCCAACAAGTTCAATAGATACATAATCCGAAATGTCCCAACCAGACCTAGCTGCTGAGGAACCATCATCGTTGCCAATACAAACCAAAACAATACCTTATTGCCCCTAAATTTATATTTTGCAAAACCATATGCAGTTAGTGCACCAAAATAGAGAGTTAACGCTGTTGAACAGCCTGCTATGATTAAACTATTGAAGAAACCCCGCCAAATGTTGATATTTTCTGTCATATACTGATAATTATCGATGAGCGCTTCACCTGGAAGAAAAATAAATTTGGAAGCAATATCTGCATTGGTATGTGTACCGTAAACAATCATCATATAAAACGGAACCATACAAACAACTGCCAGCAAAATAAGAAAAACATGAACGATCATGTGACTAGGTTTTACTTTTCTCGATTTAGCAACCTTGTGACTGATGGTTGCCATTTTTGTCTGTGACATCGTACACCCCCCCTTAATTTGGTTCATTCTTTGTTCTGATGTTCATCATTTTAAAAGATAGTATCGAGAAGACGACGATGACAAGAAACAGTCCAAATGCAATTGCCGAACCATAACCGTATTGATAGCGGGTAAATGCTGTATCATACAAATACATCACACTAGTTAGTGTTGCATTATCGGGTTGTCCCGATCCGTTCGTCAAGGTGTATGGCTGATCAAAGATCTGCATTCCTCCGATAATCGAGGTGATCACTTGAAAAAGAATGATCGGTTTTAATAACGGTAAGGTAATACTGAAAAATACCCTCACTTTGGAAGCACCATCCATTTCGGCAGCTTCTAACAAATCCCTTGAAATGCCTTGGAGACCTGCGATATAAATAATCATCGAATACCCAAAATACTGCCAAAAAAGAATGGAGGATACCAACCCCCTCATGAAATTTGGTTTATCTGTCCAATGAATGGGATCATCAATTATGCCTAAACCCATTAAAAACTGATTGAAACTTCCTGTTTGCCAGCTAAATATTAAGGCCACTAACAAACCTAATGAGGCTGCTGTAACAATGTTCGGAAAGAAAAATACGGCTCGAAAAAAACTTTTACCTTTCACAAATTTCTCATGCAGGATGACAGCTAATACTAAACTGACGGTCAGCTGTGGAATAACCGAAACAATCCAGATCGCTAATGTATTGAACAAGGACTTATAGAAGAAAAAATCGCCAACTAATCTCTGATAATTTTCAAATCCGATTATGGTCGGATTACCAAAACCATCCCAATCCGTAAAACTTAAATAAAGGGAATACAAAATTGGATACAATCCAAACACGAGAAATGTTATAAAAAACGGCGCTATAAAAAGATAACCATAATTATCTTTTCGCAATGTCTTTGAAAACATTATTTTTCCCCCTCAGTAGGATGGGATAAGTCGAAATTCCCCTAATCCACTTGAATTTCCGGAAAATGGCGACCGACTTCTGTCTTAAATGTTTGAATCATATCTTCTTTCGTCTTTAATCTGCCGTTTAAATAATCATTTACCTTTTCACTCCACAAAGCATTAATATCATTGTCATAGGGTGTTTGGGGAGCAGAAGGCACTTCTTCACCTGCCTCATCAAAGAATTCAAAGTATTTCTGACCCCCTAAAAAGTCTGAGGTTAATTCTGGAGCTAATTCGGTATTGATCTCTTGGTTACTTAAAAAGTACTGCTCGCTCTCTGCCAATTCTTTTAGAAAGTCTCGATCCGTGGTATAAAATTTCATAAACTCCCAAGCTAAGTCTTTATTCTCGCTTTGGTTATACATGGCTAAGAAAGTACCGCCGCCGCTAAAAGCCTTTGGTCCATGAGCTAATCCCCATTTACCCGATGTTTCAGGGGCATTCCTTTCAAAAATATGAGGAAGTCCCCATGTTGGCTGGGCATAGAACATAACCGTTCCCTGCTGCATAGAAACAGTCCAGGCAGGGCCCCAAGCTTCATAATTCGCAACCACCTTCCTCTCTCTAGCTTCTTTCACCAGATCCAATTGATTCAGCCTGACTGAGTCAATCACTAACTTATCATCGACAATCCAAGGCTCCTTTATATTCGAACTTTCTACAGAACCAATATCTTCCCAGCTGGGCAATGCATGGACTTTTCCATTACTTTCCTCAACTACTCTCTCTCCGATATCCATGATTTTATCCCAGCTAGAGATCAATTTACTTACTTCTTCCGGATCGTCTGTCCCCAGGTATTTTTGCGTTAGATCACGTCGATAGAAAAAGCCGCCTGGAGTACCTTGATATCCTAATCCTCTTACTATGCCTTCCTCATCTCTTTCATTATCTTGGATATATTGATATTGCTGGTCTAGTATTTCTTCTGCGTTATAAGGTTCTTGCGATAAATTTTCTAACCTTGGGATTTGTCTAATCTGAGGCCAATAACTCTTTTCTACAAAAAACACATCGGGGACGTTTTTTTCTACTTGTAAAACGGAAATTAGTTTTTGTACATAGTTATCATTGGTAATAAAAAGGAGGTCTACATCAATATCGGGGTGTTTCTCTTGAAACTTTTCCACAGCATATTTAGCTTCATCAGTGAATGTCCAAATTCTAAGTTCTTTCTTCTTCTGAGCTGATGAAGATGAACAACCGGCAAGTACAACTAGTAAAGTTATCATCGCTAGGAAACTAAATATTAAATATTTTTTTGCCATTTTCACTCCACCTTTTTCATTTTTATACGAAAAACCTTACTTTACTCCATACTCATTAGATTGATGTAAACGCTTTCAAATAACTTTTTAAAAACTTACATAACATCCATTTCCTTTGGCAATCCGATTCATTATTCATCATATGTGTACTTACTTTGTTCATTCAATAAACTTACTTCGGAGGTTATACTACTTCATAAACCTTGTCAAGGATTGATTTAACGAATCAGCAATGGGATATGATTCAGCTCTAGATCCTGCTATTTTTTAGGAAATGAACATATTGAAAAAGTTCCATTTGCCTTTTTTAGAGCTGGTTTTGCAGCTGTATTCTGGTTAATGGATGAACTGGCTTCGGATTCGCTGTCCCCAACCATCAGGCCCAGAATCCCACAGTAGTCCTCCTCATGGACTTCAATCCCCGATGCTTGGTATGTCTTGTTCCCGTTTACTCGCCGCGAACCACACGAAAACCTTGATCGGGGCCAATACCACTCGCCTCAAACTTGCCCCGAAAAGATATCTCGTTGTTGCTGACATCGCCGATCCAACCGCCGCCCTTCACAACCCGGAAAGAACCGCTATCACTATCCAAGTCTCCGTACCAGTTCCAGCACCATTCTCTTACATTACCTGACATATCGTAAAGTCCTAACTCGTTGGGTTTCTTGACACCGATCGATTTTGTTTGATTATTGTTGTTTTCTATGCTAGACCAGTTCCAATCTCCTGTTAAGTATTGATCTCCAGCGTTTCTCCAATACCATGCTACTTCATCTGCATGATTGCTTCCGCTGTATGTGTAACCCTGGCTCAACTGACCTCCACTTGAAGCATATTCCCACTCCGCTTCAATCGGCAATCGGTAACCATTGGCTCCCTCATTGACCGTTACTGTCCATTTTATCTGATCGTGCTCACTCTTGTTATTGGGGTCTTTTTTATTCTTGTCTATATTGTAATACGGTTCCAAGCCCTCTTTTATACTCCTTTTATTACAGTACTCAATCGCGTCATACCAACTCACCATTTGTACCGGCAAACGGTCTCCTTTGAATGCTGACGGATTGCTTTCCATTACTTCAATCCACTCTTTCTGAGTTACCTCATATTTTCCGATATAAAAGTCCGATATTGTTACACTTTTTCCATAGTAGTTGGATTGTGTGTTCGTAAAAGTCCCACCTTTGACGAATACAAAGTTATCATCCTCTTGAGGATTTTGTTGGGAACAAGCGCTGACCACAACTATCATTGCCATTAAGAGGTAAGTCACAATTGGCTTTCTCATTGATATCTCCTTTGGACTAACAGGGTAAGCGATAGGTCGTAACGATCTGCAACCCGCCTTTGGCAACGTCGAATGCCGTTCGTCTTGCGTGGTAAGGTATCTTTTGTTGAAATATATAAGGCCGCCGGATGTTAGACCGGCGAGCCCTGGCAATATTAATGATGAAAAGACTTTCTCAATGGTCTGGCGCCCGTCAGTTGCTCTGCTTGCCGTTGATCTATTACCACACCGTTACATCAGAACTGCCGCTACTTTGATATCCCTCTGTCGCTAATACCTGGTATGCCCAACTGCTTCCCAGATTCATGCCGGCATTTCGCCATGCGTTAACGTGGTTGCTGAAAGTGATCGAGGCGTTGTTGCCGGTTGGCCTCTTTGACTGTCGCACACTCCAGTATTGTGGGAAAGTTTGTGTGCCATCAATGGAAGGCGCGTTGTATCGCATAGTCGTATAGATGTCATATGTGCCCCCATCACTGGTCACGGTGCCTTTATACTCTCCAGTAGGTCTGTACGTACCCCAGCTATCCACGACGTAATATTCGATGAGCGGGGATCTTGTCCACCCATAGAGAGTCAAATACGCATTTCCTTGCGGCGACCAGACGCCGGCATTGTAGTTGATTGTCCGAGATGGTGATCCGGTATCCCAGCCTTTACCGACAACAAAATTGCCGGTATTTGTCCAGTTAACACTGTAATTGCCACCCGATCCATTGGTAGCATTTACTGTCCCACCACCATCGGTCCAATATTGCCAATAGGTATTCGCACTTGCGGGTTCTGCAAACAAGCCAAAACTCATTAAAGCTGCAACAGATACCATCAAGATTTTCTTATACATGATTTACCTCCTAAACGATTCTAGGGGTCCCAGTGGCAGTCTGTAGCTACGCTTACTCAGGCAGACGCCACCGGGACCACTAGAGGGTAGGTGTGCCAAAGTAGAGCGAAGCTGGGTGAAGGATGTCAAACTTACCTACATAATACCGTGACTCTCGGACTGTCATCTCCTCCCTAGGTGGATTATGTAAGCGGATACATAATATTTGCTTACATTTGAAATGGCACCAATGAATCTCACTTTCTTTATCAAAAGTATATCACCTGGAATAAAGTTTGTCTATTGGCCAAACTAATATTATTGCGAAAACTTTGCTCGAATAGGCGAAACAAGTGCAATTGGTTAACAAAAACATTGCGAAGATAACTCCCCCACGAAAAAAAAGCCCAGTGAAATGAAGATCTGGTCTGTTGAAGAGATGGATAAATATTTGGTTGCAATGTAGAACGCTTATACACCTTATCTTATCTGGCATGCAGTACTGGTATACGTCAAGGGAAACTCTTAGGTTTGAAATGGTCAGATGGAAACAGTAATATCCACATCCAGCGGAGTACAAAGAAACAGTAAAGGATTCGTTGTAAAAGCTCAACCCAAGTCCTCCAACAGTCGCCGATCCGTCAATTGAGCAAGCAGAAGTGACACCCTTTTGGTTCCACGACTTATGTCATATCCATGCTACACTGATGTTAAAACAAGGGGTTCACCCCGAAATAGTATCAGAACGCTTAGGGCACACCAGTATTAGTCTAACGTTAGATACGCACTCCCACGTTATTCCAAGATGCAAAAAGATGCAGCCAAGATGTTCGATTCGATGCCGCCTAATCAGAGTAAACGATCGCTTTCACTGATAAAGGTTTGCAATACGTTTGCAAATCGGCAGTAGCGGAGTACCCCCAATTTACCCCCCAAACGCAAAAAAGCCGCTTCAATAGCGGCTTTCCTGATGGCGTGCCCTGGAGGATTCGAACCCCCGACCTTCTGATCCGTAGTCAGACGCTCTGTCCAGCTGAGCTAAGGGCACATATGATGGTGCGGACGAGAGGACTTGAACCTCCACGGTCGCAATGACCACTAGATCCTGAGTCTAGCGCGTCTGCCAATTCCGCCACGTCCGCATAATGACGCTGTTTCCAGCGTTTTACCTACGCATCTTTTTCGATACTCCGCATTAGATTCCGCTTGGCTTATCGAAAGGCTTGCAGTTGGCTATGCGCTAGTTTGGAGAAAGGTGCGCCTCGCCGTGAAGTGATGACTTTCAGCAGCGACATTATTTATTGTATTACATCACCGAGTAAAAGTCAATATCTTTTTTTGTGGCTTTTACATTTTGGAGGCGGCACCCGGATTCGAACCGGGGGTAAAGGATTTGCAGTCCTCTGCCTTACCACTTGGCTATGCCGCCATGAAGAATGAAAAGAAATCAGACGCACACAATAACTCAAGAACAACGGAGGTGATACATTTGATTCCATTAACTTCCCCATTGGAAGGCATCACTGATGACTTTATGACCATAGACCGCTTCTTCAATGATGAAGGATTTGTTCTTGGTGGTGGATATGAATATGATCACGGATATTATGATAAAGCCCTCGATTGGGAAAACGACAACGCACATCAAGCTTATCTCCGCATCCCGGTTACCGCCATCGAAGGCAGTATCGGCACGCGCAAGGCAACTTTACAAATCGGAAAGCCTTTTGTCCTCAAACATGAATATCAAAAAGGATTAGACGATCATGTTAGTATCGGACTGCTATCAGGTTCCTTCAACCAATTTGCAGAACCCGCGGACAAAGATGCTGATGTGGAACAAAAATGGGTCCAACGTGCTCAATCGGAGCTGAAGCAATTGGAAAACCATTTTCAAAATGGCAGGGGCGGCAGGAATCGAACCCGCATTTGAGGTTTTGGAGACCTCTGTTCTACCATTGAACTACGCCCCTACAACGCAGTGGTGCCGGCGAGAGGACTTGAACCCCCAACCTACTGATTACAAGTCAGTTGCTCTACCAGTTGAGCTACACCGGCGAAAATGGTGGTTCGGGACGGAATCGAACCGCCGACACGAGGATTTTCAGTCCTCTGCTCTACCGACTGAGCTACCGAACCGCAGGTATTCAAGATTATATCATGCGCTTTCCACTTAGTCAAGACAAGGTTATGGCGGAGAGGGAGGGATTCGAACCCTCGAGACGGGTTTAGCCCGCCTACACGATTTCCAATCGTGCTCCTTCGGCCAGCTCGGACACCTCTCCATAAATGAATATATAAGGCTTAACTCATTATATACGGTAACATCAAGAACCCAATTGTGCCTAAAAGCAAAAGCAATGAAAATCCAATGGATAAAACAACACTGATGGCACCCATGATAATACCCGCTTTAGCCTGCCCGCTCGACTCCGCTGAACGTGCTACGAACCCTAGGATCAAAGCAACCGCACCAACAACTAAACAAAATAAAGGGGAAAAGATGCCGAAAATAAGTGCAAACAACGGTGAGATAAAAGTAAACACTAAGCTCGTAATTCCGGTAATCATCGCTATTAGTGCCTGTCCGTTTAAAGCAGGATTTCCCCGAACAGATTTTGCCATTTGTTTTGCTGGTTCCATTTTGATCGCCTATTTTAAAGCTAAAGCATAAATGGATACAATTCATGAGGCTATAGGTACCCACTAATTTTATCCTAAAAAGGAAAAACGCCTGGCAACGTCCTACTCTCCCAGGGGCCTGCGCCCCAAGTACCATCGGCGCTGGAGGGCTTAACTGCCGTGTTCGGGATGGGAACGGGTGGAT